>NZ_JAPEOR010000001.1:321593-643187 GCF_026341125.1 Streptomyces sp. NBC_01142 | reverse complement strand
CACGCCGACCATCGGGTACGCCGGGCCGCTCACCTGGCGCACCATGAACACCATGCTCGAGCAGAAGGCGGCGGGAAAGAGCCCGAACAAGGCGGGCAAGTGCCCGACGAACAAGGGCCGTATCGCCTGCGTCGACCTGACGCGGCAGCTGACGTGGATCCAGGACGGCACGAAGCTGAAGTACGGACCGGTGCCGGTGCGTACGGGGAAGAACGGCACCGAGACCCGCACGGGTGCCAAGAAGATCTACTGGCGCAGCATCAACCACTGGTCGACGCTCTACCACGTGCGGATGCCGTACTCCCAGTTCTTCGACGGCGGCCAGGCCTTCCACTCCACCACGAAGTCGATGTACAACCCGCCCGGGTCCGGGGGCTGCGTCAACATGCGCTCCACCGACGCGAAGGCATACTGGAACCTGCTGAAGAACGGCGACGACGTGTATGTGTACGGGCGCAAGCCCGGGACGTGACACCGCCGCCACACATCATCTCCACGGTGCCACGGGACGGCAGTGCGTACCTGCTTTTTCGCTCCTCGGGACTGATTGTCAGTGGGCTGCGGTAGCTTGCGAAGCGCTGGTGCCGATGGGCGACAGGGGTGGACCCGATGAGTGATCTGGCAACGACGCAGGACCTTGAGTCCAGGCTGGAGCAGCACCGCAGGGAGCTGACCGGCTACTGCTACCGCATGCTCGGTTCGTCCTTCGAGGCGGAGGACGCCGTCCAGGACACGATGGTGCGCGCCTGGCGGAACATCGAGAAGTTCGAGGGACGCTCCTCGCTGCGCTCGTGGCTGTACCGCATCGCGACGAACGTCTGTCTCGACATGCTGAACGCCGGCAACCGCCGGGCCCGGCCGATGGACCTCACGGCGGCCACGCCGGTGGCCCAGGCACAGCTCAACGCCCGTCCGGAGGTCACCTGGCTGGAGCCGGTGCCGGACGGGCGGGTGCTGCCGTCGGTTGCGGACCCGGCGGATACCGCGGTGGGACGCGAGACGATCCGTCTCGCATTCGTCGCCGCGCTCCAGCACCTGCCGCCCAAGCAGCGGGCGGTCCTCATCCTGCGCGAGGTGCTGGCGTGGAAGGCGAGCGAGGTGGCCGAGCTGCTGGACACCTCGGTCGCCTCGGTCAACAGCGCGCTGCAGCGTGCCCGGGCGACGCTCGCCGACTCCCAGCCCGCGGCGACCGACGCCGAGGACCCGCTCGACGAGGAGCAGAAGAAGCTCCTCGACCGCTATGTGGCGGCCTTCGAGGGATACGACATGCAGGCGCTGACCGCGCTGCTGCATGAGGACGCCACGCTCTCCATGCCCCCGTACGACCTGTGGCTGCAGGGCCACGACGACATCGTCGGCTGGATGCTCGGCGTCGGCTCGGTCTGCCGCGACTCGCGGCTGGTCCCGACCGTGGCCAACGGCACCCCGGCGTTCGCGCACTACCACCCGGCCGAGGACGGCAGCGGCTTCACGCCGTGGGCGCTCATGGTCATCGAGATCGCCGACGGCCGGATCTCCGGAATCAACTCGTTCCTGGACACGACGCGCTGGTTCCCGCTGTTCGATCTTCCGGCCCGGCTGAACAAGGAGGGCGAGGCGGAGGGGTAGGGGATGCCTTCCGGATCCTGCCGGGCTCCACAGGACGCCCCTGGGCGACCTCGCCGAGGCCGACCAGGTCCAGCAGTGCCCGGAGCTCGGGCCCGGCGTTCCGCAGCCGGATCGGGCACCCCAGCCGCCGGGCGGTGAGCCGCAGGCGCGCGACCGCGTTGACCGCGGCGAGATCGGCATGGGTGAGCGCACCGACATCACAGATCACTTCGGGGGCAGCGGCGTCGGGCACTCGCGCGCTCAACTCGTCGCACAGGCGCGGCACATCACCCGGGGTCACTCTCCCGGCGATGCGCACGACGATGGGCTGTGTGGTGTCCACACCTAAGAGACTGCCCCGGGGGCCACAACTCATCGCGCCGTCCGGTCTGCGGCTCGGGGCTCACGGTCCTGATCGCCGAACGGGACCGGTGCCGGTGCACCGATCCCGTTCACCCGAATGAGAAGACAGCAGGTCAGGCGATGCGCTCCAGCACGACCGGCATCGGCTCGTACGCCGTGCCTGCCGGGGCGATGTCGTACGCCGACGTCAGCGAGTCCAGCGCGTACGCGAACTTCTCCGGGGTGTCCGTGTGCAGGGTGAGCAGCGGCTGACCCGCCGTCACCGGCTCGCCCGGCTTGGCGTGGAGCTCGATGCCCGCGCCCGCCTGGACCGGGTCCTCCTTGCGGGCGCGGCCCGCGCCCAGGCGCCAGGCGGCGATGCCGATGTCGTACGCGTCGAGGCGGGTGAGGACGCCCGAGGAGGGGGCCGTCACCACGTGCTGCTCGCGGGCCACCGGAAGCGTGGCGTCGGGGTCGCCGCCCTGGGCCGCGATCATGCGCCGCCAGACGTCCATCGCCGAGCCGTCGGCCAGTGCCTTGGCCGGGTCCGCGTCCTTGATGCCGGCCGCGTCGAGCATCTCGCGGGCCAGCGACAGGGTCAGCTCGACGACATCGGCGGGGCCGCCGCCGGCCAGGACCTCGACGGACTCGCGGACCTCGAGGGCGTTGCCCGCGGTGAGGCCGAGGGGGGTGGACATGTCGGTCAGCAGGGCGACCGTCTTCACACCGTGGTCGGTGCCGAGTCCCACCATGGTGGAGGCGAGTTCGCGGGCGTCCTCGATGGTCTTCATAAAGGCGCCGGAGCCGACCTTGACATCCAGGACCAGCGAGCCCGTGCCCTCGGCGATCTTCTTGGACATGATCGACGACGCGATGAGCGGGATGGCCTCGACGGTGCCGGTGACATCGCGGAGCGCGTACAGCTTCTTGTCCGCCGGTGCGAGTCCGTCGCCCGCCGCGCAGATCACCGCGCCCGTGGAGTCCAGGACGTCCAGCATCTCGGCGTTGGAGAGCAGAGCCTTCCAGCCGGGGATGGACTCGAGCTTGTCGAGGGTGCCGCCGGTGTGACCCAGGCCCCGGCCGCTCAGCTGCGGGACGGCCGCGCCGCACGCGGCCACCAGCGGCGCGAGCGGCAGCGTGATCTTGTCGCCGACACCGCCCGTGGAGTGCTTGTCGGCGGTGGGGCGGGAGAGCGAGGAGAAGTCCATGCGCTCACCGCTGGCGATCATCGCGGCGGTCCAGCGGGCGATCTCCGTACGGTTCATACCGTTCAGCAGGATGGCCATCGCCAGCGCCGACATCTGCTCGTCGGCGACCTCACCGCGCGTATAGGCGTCGATGACCCAGTCGATCTGCTCGGGGCTCAGCTCGCCCCGGTCCCGCTTGGTGCGGATGACGGAAATGACGTCCATGGCCTTGGGATTCCTTCCGGCGGATGCGTACGCACGTCGTACCAGGTACCAACGCGACTCTACGCGCATAGAGAGAGGTGGTGAGAGGAGTGAGCGCAGCGGCCCTCCCGTCGGAACGGGAGGGCCGCTGCGCCGACTAGCCGAGGTGTTCCCGGCTGAATGCCTGCGGCAGCATCTCGGAGAGACCGAGAACCCCTTCCGGGGTCTCGAGGAGCAGCTCGGGGCCGCCGAATTCGAGCAGCAGCTGCCGGCACCTGCCGCACGGCACGAGGATGTCCCCCGCCCCGTCGACACAGGTGAAGTGGGTCAGCCGGCCCCCGCCCGTCGCCTGGAGCTGGGAGACGAGGCCGCACTCGGCGCACAGGCTGAGCCCGTACGACGCGTTCTCGACGTTGCAGCCGACCACGATGCGTCCGTCGTCGACCAGCGCGGCCACGCCGACCGGGAACTGCGAGTAGGGGGCGTAGGCATGCGTCATCGCCTCGCGTGCCCGCTCGCGCAGGGCGTCCCAGTCGACGGACGCCGTCACTTGCCCTGGCCCTTGCGGTAGCGCATACCGTCCGCCTTCGGCATCCGCAGCCGCTGCGCGGAGAGCGAGAGGACCAGCAGCGTCACGACGTACGGAGTGGCGGTGACGAACTCGGTCGGCACGGTGTCCGTGCTCAGGAACCACACCAGCACAGCGGCGGCGATGACCCCGCTGATCGCGGCCGTGAGGTAGCTCTTGCGGTAGAGCTTCCACAGCGCGAGACCCAGGAGCAGCACCGCGAGCAGCAGGAGCAGCGCGTGGACCGACTGGCCGCCGGCACGCAGCTGCAGCGCGTCCGCGAAGCCGAACAGGCCCGCGCCCATGGCGAGTCCGCCCGGCCGCCAGTTACCGAAGATCATCGCGGCGAGGCCGATGTAGCCGCGCCCGCCGGTCTGGCCCTCGTTGTAGATGTGCGAGGTGACCAGGGAGAGGAAGGCGCCGCCGAGGCCGGCCATACCGCCGGAGACGATCACCGCGATGTACTTGTACGTGTAGACGTTGACGCCCAGCGACTCCGAGGCGATGGGGTTCTCACCACAGGAGCGCAGCCGGAGACCGAACGCGGTCTTCCACAGCACGAAGTAGGTGCCGATGATGAGCAACGCGGCGATGATCGTCAGCAGCGACACATTGGTGACCAGGCCGCCGAGGATGCCCGCCAGGTCCGAGACGAAGAACCAGTGGTGTTTCTCGATGTCGGCCAGCCAGTCCGAGAGGCCGGGAACGGTCACCGAGGTGATGTCCTCGGCCGGCGGGGACTGCTTGGGGCTGCCGCCCTTCTCCGCCGCCTCACCGGTGTTGAACCACAGCTTGGCGAAGTAGGTGGTGACACCGACCGCCAGGATGTTGATCGCGATACCCGAGATGATGTGGTCGACGCCGAAGGTGACCGTGGCGACCGCGTGCAGCAGACCGCCGAACATGCCGCCCAGTACACCGGCGAGCACACCGATCCAGGGGTTGGTCTGCCAGCCGGCCCAGGCGCCGAAGAAGGTGCCCAGGATCATCATGCCTTCGAGACCGATGTTGACCACACCGGCCCGCTCGGCCCACAGACCGCCGAGACCGGCGAGACCGATCGGCACCGCCAGTGAGAGGGAGGCGCTGATCTGGCCGGCCCCGGTGAGGTCCTCGGCACCGGTGATGGCCCGTACCGCGGACAGCGCGAGCAGGGCGCCCGCGATGATCAGGAGGATGACGGGGAAGGAGAGGCGGGTGCGGCCGCCCTTGCCGCCGGCCACTTTCGGGGCCGCGGGCGGCGGCGGGGTGGAAGTCGCCGTGGCGCTCACGCCGACACCTCCTGCTGGTCGGAGTGACGGGCCTGGGCGGCGAGCTTCTCGCCGACCTGCCGCTGCTGGCGCTTGAGGCCGTAGCGGCGCACGACTTCGTACGCGATGACGACGCACAGGACGATCACGCCCTGGATGACGCCGACGATCTCCTTGTCGTAACCCTCGAACTCGAGCTGTCCGGCGCCACGCTCCAGGAAGGCCCAGAGCAGCGCGGACAGCGCGATGCCGATCGGGTGGTTACGGCCGAGGAGCGCGATCGCGATACCGGTGAAGCCGATACCGAGCGGGAAGTCACCGCTGTACTCGAAGGAGTCGTTGAGGAGGGTCGGCATACCGATCAGACCGGCCATGGCGCCGGAGATCAGCATGGACGTGACGACCATCTTCTTGACGTTGACGCCGCTGGCCTCGGCCGCGGAGCCGGACTGGCCGACCGTACGGAGGTCGAAGCCGAAGCGGGTGCGCGACAGGGTGAACCAGTACCAGATGCCCGCGGCGGCCGCGACCACGATGAAGCCCCAGACCGGGGTCGGCGTGGTCGGGAACTCGAAGAAGTGCGAGGACTCCGGGATCGGGTTCGTGGAGATCTTCGTACCGGCCTCGTCCAGGTGACCGAGGCGGTCGACCTGGAGCAGATAGCCGATGATCGCGGTGGCGATCGCGTTCAGCATGATGGTCGAGACGACCTCGCTGACACCGCGGGTGACCTTGAGGACACCGGCGATACCGGCCCACATGGCGCCGACGATCATCGCGGTGAGGATGATCAGCGGGATCTGCAGGGCACCGGGCAGGGTCAGTGCGCCACCGAGCGCGGCGGCGAAGAAGGCCGCCAGGCGGTACTGGCCGTCGACACCGATGTTGAACAGGTTCATCCGGAAGCCGACGGCCACCGCGAGACCCGCGAGGTAGTAGGTCGTTCCCTTGTTCAGGATGTAGACCTGGCTGTCCGACTTCGAGCCGTAGTCGAACATGATGCCGAAGGCGTTGAACGGCTCCTTGCCGGTGGCGGCCAGCACTGCGGCCGTCACCAGGAACGCGACAACGATCGCGAGTACAGGGGCCGCGAGCCCCAGGAGCAGCCGCTCCTTGTCGAACTTCTTCATCGGTCCTCTCCCCCGTCTGCGGGGTCGCTGTCGGCGTCACGGCCGGTGTCGCTGTCGCTGTCGCTGTCGGCGGCACCGTCGGCGTCACCGTTGGCCGGGGCCTCCAGATGGCCGGTGGCCGCGCCGGTCATGGCCGAGCCCAGCTCCTCCGGGGTGATGGTGGCGGGGTCGGCGTCCGCGACCAGGCGGCCGCGGTACATGACGCGCAGGCTGTCGGAGAGACCGATCAGCTCGTCGAGGTCGGCAGAGATCAGCAGCACCGCAAGCCCCTCGTGGCGCGCGGCGCGGATCTGGTCCCAGATCTGCGCCTGCGCACCGACGTCCACACCACGGGTCGGGTGGGCGGCGATCAGCAGCTTGGGGTTGTGGCTCATCTCGCGGCCGACGATCAGCTTCTGCTGGTTGCCGCCGGAGAGCGAAGCCGCGGTGACCTCGATGCCGGGGGTACGGACGTCGTACTCGCGCACGATCCGCTCGGTGTCCTTGCGGGCGGCCTTCAGGTCGAGGAGCGCGCCCTTGCTGTTGGGGCGCTCGGTGACATGGCCGAGGATCCGGTTCTCCCACAGGGGGGCTTCGAGCAGCAGTCCGTGCCGGTGGCGGTCCTCGGGGATGACGGCCATGCCGTCCTCACGGCGCTTGCGCGTCGGGGTGTGCGAGATGTCGTCGCCGTCCAGAAAGAGCGCGCCGGTGTCCGGGCTGCGCATGCCCATGATGGCCTCGACCAGTTCGGACTGGCCGTTGCCCTCGACACCGGCGATGCCCAGCACCTCACCCTTGTGAATGGTGAATTCGATGCCGTCGAGCACCGAGCGCACGACGCCGTCGGGGTCCGTGGCGGTCAGCCGCAGGCCCTCGACGGTCAGCATCGGCACATCGGTGACCGTCGACTCGCGGGTCTCCGGGGAGGGCAGCTCGCTGCCCACCATCAGCTCGGCGAGCTGCTTGGTGGTGACGGTCTTCGGGTCGGCGCTGCCCACCGTCGTACCGCGGCGGATCACCGTGATCTCGTCGGCGACCGACAGCACCTCGCCCAGCTTGTGCGAGATGAAGATGACGGTCAGGCCCTCGGCCTTGAGCTCGCGCAGGTTGTCGAAGAGTGCGTCGACCTCCTGCGGGACGAGTACGGCGGTCGGCTCGTCGAGGATCAGGGTGCGGGCACCGCGGTAGAGGACCTTGAGGATCTCCACGCGCTGCCGGTCGGCGACACCGAGGTCCTCGACGTGGACGTCGGGCCGGACGTTGAGGCCGTACGCGTCGGAGATCTCCTTGATCTTCGCGCGGGCCCGGTCGCCGATGCCGTACAGCTTCTCCGAGCCGAGAACGACGTTCTCGAGGACGGTGAGGTAGTCGGCGAGCATGAAGTGCTGGTGCACCATGCCGATCCCGCGGGCGATGGCATCGCCGGGGTTGTGGAACGAGACCTGCTCGCCATCCACCGCGATGGTGCCCTCGTCCGGCTTCTGCATGCCGTAAAGGATCTTCATCAGAGTGGACTTGCCGGCACCGTTCTCACCCACGAGGGCGTGGACGGTGCCGCGGCGCACGGTGATGTCGATGTCGTGGTTGGCCACGACTCCGGGGAATCGCTTGGTGATGCCGCGGAGCTCTACGGCATGGGGACTGCTGGACGCTTTGATGGCGCACTCTCCTAGGCAGGAGCGGAGGGAGCGGGGGCGGTGGTGGCGAAAATTACCGCGTTCGGAACAGCGCTACGCGCGTAGCGTCGCCAAATTGTTCAACTGCCGGAGGCAGTACGTGATTCGGGGCCCGCGGGGAGCGGCGGAAGCCGCAACCCACGGGCCCCGGTCATCGGGACGATCAGGTGGTGGTCTTCACCTTGATGGTGCCGTCGACGATCTTCTTCTTGGCCTCGTCGATCTTGGCCTGGATGTCCTTGAGGTGGTCACCCGTGGTGGTGAGGCTGACGCCGTCCTCGGCCAGCGAGTAGCTGTGCGTGCCGGTCAGCGGCTTGCCGTCCTTGACGGACTTGGACAGCTCGTAGACGCCGGTGTCGACGTTCTTCACCACGGAGGTCAGGATCGAGGCGGCGTACTTCGACAGGGCCGGGTCCTTGGCCTGGTCGGAGTCGACGCCGATCGCCCAGGCGCCCTGCTTGGCAGCCACGGCCTCGATCGCACCGGCACCGGAACCGCCCGCCGCCGAGTAGATGACGTCGATGCCCTTGTCGAGCATGCCCTTGGCGGCGGCCTTGCCCTTGTCCGGGCTGCCGAAGCCGGAGAGGTCGGATCCGGTGGTCAGGTACTGGATCTGGACCGAGGCCTTCGGGTTGGTCTCCAGGACGCCCTGCTCGAAGCCCGCAGCGAACTTCTTGATGAGCGGGAGGTCGACGCCGCCGATGAAGCCGACCTTGCCGTCCTTGGACTTGAGCGCGGCCGCAACACCGGCGAGGTACGAGCCCTGCTCCTCGGTGAAGATGATGCTGTCGACGTTCTTGGCCTCGGAAACCGAGTCGACCAGGCCGAAGTTGACCTTCGGGTACTTGCCGGCGACCTTGTCGACCGCGTCCTTGTACGCGAAGCCCACGGCGATGACGGGGTTGTAGCCGCCGTCGGCGAGCGAGGCGAGACGGGTCTCACGGTCGGCCGGCGTCTCGCCGGACTTGGCGGTGAGCTCCTTGGTCTCGGCCTTGAGGTCGTCCTTGGCCTTGTCGAGACCGCGGGCCGCGGAGTCGTTGAAGGAGTTGTCGCCACGGCCACCGACGTCGTAGGCCATGCCGATCTTGAGCTTGCCCTCGGAGCTTGCGGACTCGGAGGACGACTCGCCACACGCGGTGGCGGTGAAAGCGAGGGCCGCGGTGGCAATACACGCGGCTGTGATCTTGGATACCCGGCGCAAGAGGAGGGGTCCCTTCAAGACTGACCGAAAGCGCCTCTTCTGGCGCTGGTTTTGCCGCGATCGTAACGCGCGTAGATGTCAGTTAAAGACCCGTTCATCAGTCGTTACCGGATCGAGGCGTTCGCTCACCTGACTGCAACCATTGCGCCACTGAGCGGAAACCCGGCGCATTCGATCCCCGCCCTCCAGTGGGCCCCATCACAGTGACGTCAAGATCAAAAACACGCCACGAGGTCACCCGAATCGACCAACCGGACAACCACATAGGGGGAAGGAGGAGGTGGTCCGCCGGTGCGGTCCACCGGGGCGGCGTCGCTCAGTGCACCCGCCCGCCGTCGAGCAGGGCGGCCGCGGTGAACAGCTCCACACCGACCTCGATCGCGCGTTCGTCGGCGTCGAAGTCGCCGCGGTGCAGGTCGCATCGCGTCGCCTCACCCGGCGTACGGACGCCGAGCCGGGCCATCGCCCCCGGGACGTGCTCCAGGTACCAGGAGAAGTCCTCGCCGCCGAGGCTCTGCTCGGTGTCCTCGATCGCCTGCGGTCCGCGGCGCGCGGCCTGCGCGTCGCGCAGCAGCTCGGTCACGGCCGGGTCGTTGACCACCGGCGGGACCCCGCGGATGTAGTTGATCTGCGACTTGGCCCGGTGGAGCGTGGCGATCTCGTCGATCGCGGCGTGCACCAGGTCCGGGGCCGCGCGCCAGCCGGCCAGGTCGAGGCAGCGGACGGTGCCGGAGAGCTCGGCGTGCTGCGGGATGACATTGCAGGCGTGGCCCGCCTCGATGCGGCCCCAGGTGATGGCGAGGCCGGAGCGCGCGTCCACGCGGCGGGCGAGCAGTGCCGGGACCTCGGTGATGACCTTCGCGGCCGCGGTGACCAGATCGGTGGTCAGATGCGGGCGGGCGGTGTGGCCGCCGGGGCCGTCGAGGGTGACCTCGAGCCGGTCGCAGGCGGAGGTGATGGCGCCGGCCCGCAGCCCGATCATTCCGGCGTCGACCCGCGGGTCGCAGTGCACCGCGATGATCTTGCCCACGCCCTCCAGCACCCCGGACTCGATCGCGTCGGGCGCGCCTCCGGGCAGCACCTCCTCGGCGGGCTGGAAGATCAGCCGGACCGGCTGCGGCAGCAGGCCCTGCCGGTCGAGCTCGGCGAGCACCAGACCGGCACCGAGGACCGTGGTGGTGTGCACGTCGTGCCCGCAGGCGTGCGCCCGGCCGGGGACGGTGGAGCGGTAGGGGACCCCGGTCTTGGTGTCGGGGATGGGGAGCGCGTCGATGTCGGCGCGGATCGCGAAGAGGGGACGTACGCCGTCCCAGCTGCCGATGTCGCAGATGAGTCCGGTGCCGACGGAGAGCACCCGGGGGCTCAGCCCCGCCCGCTCGAGGCGGGCCTTGAGCGCGGCGGTCGTACGGAACTCCTGATTACCGAGCTCGGGGTGCATGTGCAAGTCCCGGCGGAAGGCGATCAGTTCGGCACGCAGACCGTCGGACAGCGTGCCGGGCAGTACGTCTTTGCCGGGCAGGTCGGCTTCTTCGGACTCGCGGGACATCAACTGGTTCACCCGTTGAAGAGTAGGCCCCTGGGTGGGCCAACTAACGTGCGATCAACAAAACTTCAGCCTCATAGGGGAAAGAAAGCTGGCCGCACGGCGCATAGCTGTTAGTTGTAGTGGGTAAGCTCACGCAGCTTCGGGCTTGAGTTGATCTTCTCCTTGCGGTCCGGTGCGGCCCGGGCCGTGGATCCAGCCTAGCCCGGCCCGCTCACACGGGCGCGGGCAGATGCTGGACGTCGCGGGCCGTGCCGGTCACCCCCGCCAGGAAGCCCTGGGCGCGCGGGGACGCGGTGTCCCTGAGCCACTCCGGGGCTATGTCGCAGACCGCGACCCTGATCCCCGTGCCGGCGAGGGCGAGCGGGAGAGTGTGGACCACCGTGGAGGGAAAGCTGAGGACCGTACGCCCGATCGGGCCACGGCGGGCGATCAGCTCCAGCGGCAGATCCGGGCGGACGATCTCCAGGCCGGTCACTGCCGCGAGCCGGTGAAGCTTGTCCGCGCTCTCGCGGCGGTGTGCGAAGTAGCGGGTGGCGCCGTGCGTACGGGCCAGGTACGCGACCGCCTCCAGATACTGCTCCGGGTCGACGACCCCCGTCTCCACCAGCGACGTACCGACGAGATCCGCGCCCCGGGTGATCGTCGGCGGGCCGAAGCGGGAGCGGGTCCAGGCGAAGTCGTTGGCGGTGACCGTTATGCCCGGCGGCGCTTCCACCGGCATCGAGGTGAAGACCTCGACATGGCGGGCCCGCGACGGGGTGAGCCGGCGGCGGGCCAGGAAGGTGACCGGCGCGAGCACCAGCTCACGCAGGCCGCGGCGGCCGCGCCGGTGCCAGCGCACCAGCCTCTCGCCGCGCGCCAGCTGGGCGACGAACTCCATCGTCGCCGTGCCGTCGTCGACCACGGTCAGATCCCTGCTGCGGACCATGGTCAGCAGGAGCTGTACGTAACGGGAGAACGGGTCCCCGATGACGATGCGCTCGGCCCGGTGCAGCATCGGGCCCAGCTCGCGCATCGTCCGCAGGGGCGCGCCCGCCCCGCCGCGCGCCTCCTGCCAGCGGACCGTGAACCCCTCCTCGCGGGCCAGCTCCGCCATCCGGCGCAGCTGGCCCCGCGACATGGGGTCGGTGGGCGACAGAACGACCACGGTGAGGTCGTTCGCCCGGGCCGGCACGGAGCCGGCCGGCTGGGCCGGGAGGCCGGGCAGCGGCGCTCCCGACCTGGCATGGGCCCACTCCAGGACGTTCAGGAGCTGGACCGGACTCTCGACGAAAGCGAGGTTCACTGTGATTCACCCCAAGATGCCGGGTCGGCCAGCCCGCTGGCCTGCTTGTGGGACCGGGGGCCCGAGGGCCCGCCGTGGAGCGGCTGCGGGGGCACGCGGCCCTCGGACAGACGCCTCACCGCGGAAAGCCCGTCAGACCGCGGCCGGCTCAAGGTCGCCGGCCTCCGCGACGACGCCCGCGACGCGGCGCAGCTTCTTCATCGGGGCGAGCTCGGAGTCGTAGACCTTCTTGACGCCGTCGCCGAGCGCGGCCTCGATGGTGCGGATGTCACGGACCAGGCGGGTGAGGCCCTGCGGCTCGACGGAGGCGGCCTGGTCGGAGCCCCACATGGCGCGGTCGAGGGTGATGTGGCGCTCGACGAAGGCGGCGCCGAGGGCGACCGCGGCCAGGGTGGTCTGCAGACCGGTCTCGTGGCCGCTGTAGCCGATCGGGACGTTCGGGAACTCCGCCTGGAGGGTGTTGATGACGCGCAGGTTGAGCTCCTCGGCCTTGGCCGGGTACGTCGAGGTGGCGTGGCAGAGCAGGATGTTGTCGCTGCCCAGCACCTCCACCGCGTGCCGGATCTGCTTCGGCGTCGACATACCGGTGGAGAGGATCACCGTCTTGCCGGTGGCGCGCAGCGAGCGCAGCAGCTCGTCGTCGGTGAGCGAGGCGGAGGCCACCTTGTGGGCGGGGACGTCGAACTTCTCCAGGAAGGCGACGGCCTCGGTGTCCCACGGGGAGGCGAACCAGTCGATCCCGCGCTTCTTGCAGTGCTCGTCGATCGCGCGGTAGTCGGTCTCGTCGAACTCGACGCGGTGACGGTAGTCGATGTACGTCATCCGGCCCCAGGGGGTGTCGCGCTCGATGTCCCACTGGTCGCGCGGGGTGCAGATCTCCGGGGTGCGCTTCTGGAACTTGACCGCGTCGCAGCCGGAGTCGGCGGCGGCGTCGATGAGCGCGAAGGCGTTGTCCAGGTCGCCGTTGTGGTTGATGCCGATCTCGCCGGTGACGTAGACGGGGTGACCGGGGCCCGCGGTCTTGTTGCCGAGGGTGCGCAGACGGGACGTGCTCATGGGGGGTGGTTCCTTACTTCTCGGGGGAAAGGGGGGTGGTTTCAGGGGTGGTTTCGAGCGGGGTGTTGAGCGTCGGGCCGAGGAGCCAGGCGGCGATCTCGCGGATCGCCCCCTCGCCGCCGGGTGTGGCAGTGACGGCACGCGCGGCGGCACGTACGGATCCGTGCGCACTCGCGACGGCCACGGGCCAGCCGACGAGGTGGAAGCACGGGAGGTCGTTGACGTCGTTGCCGACGTAGAGCACCCGCTCCGGCGCGATTCCGCGCTCCTCGCACCACTGCTTCAGTGCGAGGTCCTTGCGGTCGATGCCGTGCAGAACGGGGATCTTGAGCTTCCTGGCGCGGGCGGCGACGACCGGGTTCTGCTCGGTGGAGAGGATGAGCAGCTCCAGGCCGGCCTTGCGCAGATGGGCGATACCGAGGCCGTCGCCGCGGTGGACGGCGACGATCTCGCGTCCGTCCGCGTCGATGAGGACCCGGTCGTCGGTCTGGGTGCCGTCGAAGTCGATGACGACCGCGTCGATGTCCTCGCGGGCGGGGAGCGCGGCGGCGTCCAGCAGGGGCGCGAGCGCGCGGGCCCGGTCCAGGTCGTGCGGGTCGTCGATCTCGAGGACGCGCGCCGGGTCGGTGCGTACGAGCGCGGTGCGGCCGAAGAACCGGTGCCCGGCCTCCCGGAAGCCGGTGGCGGACATCGCGTACGCGGCCCCGGTCTCCAGGAAGTCCTGCGGCCGGTCCTGGCGGCGCGGCCGGAAGGACGCGTCGTGGTTGACGCCGTAGCCCGAGCCGGTCGTGGTGGCAGGGTCGGCGAGGACCGCCGTGGAGCCGCCGACGTGCCGGGCGGCGTGGGCGGCCGTCTCGCCGACCGGGCTGTCGCCGTCCTCCTCGCGCCAGACGAAGCCGTGGAAGGGGGCGACGGTCACGGCGCTGTCCGCGCCGCCCTCGATGACGGCGGACGCGACGCCCTCGATGTCCTCGCGGGCCAGGAAGGGGCTGGTGCACTGGACGAGCAGGACCACGTCCACCGGCGAGCCGTGCTCGGCCTCGTGCGCGTCCATGGCGTGCAGCACGGCCGCCTCGCTGGTGGCGGTGTCGCCGGCGATCGCCGCCGGGCGCAGCACCACGTCGGCGCCGGCGGTCCGGGCCGCCGCGGCGATGTCCGCAGCGTCCGTGGAGACCACGACATGGGTGACGAGCGGGGCGCCGAGGCACTCGCGCACGGCGCGCGCGACCAGCGGCACGCCGCCCACGGCGGCGAGGTTCTTGGCCGGTACGCCCTTGGAGCCGCCCCGGGCTGGGATCACGGCGAGTACGGTCATCTGCGCTCCTGAGGACGGGAGTGGAGGGGAGGCGGCGGGCCGGGCGGGGGTCACAGCTCGCCCATCCGGCGGATCACCGGGGCGACGCGCTGGACGCCATGGCGGTACGCGCCGCGCGCCGCCTCCCGGACCGCGTCGCGCACCACGCGCCGGATGCCGGTGATCTCGGCCTTCGGGGTCACGCCCTGGAGGGGGGTGCCGTCGGGGGCGAGGTGGTGGCGGGCGAGGAGCGCGGGGAGATAGCCGGGCGCGGTGGACGGGGTGTAGTAGGGCGCGAGCGCCGGAAGCACCGGCTGTTCGAGCAGCTCGGTGACGCGCTTGCGGGCCGCGTCGAATGCCGTGTCGTACGAACCGTCGGCGGCGACGCCCTGCCGGGCCAGCCACTCGGGGTCGGGGGCGGGGCGGTGACCGCCGTCCAGCTGGTCCCACGAGGTCAGCAGCCCCGAGCCGAGGAAGTGGTGGTTGCCGAGCGCCTCGCGCACACCGAGGTCGCAGAGGACCGCGGTGGGGATGCGCCGGTGCAGGGACTCCAGGGCTGCCGTCGAGGACACGGTGACCAGCAGGTCGGTGCGGTCGAGGACCTCGCCCATGTGGCCGTACACCAGCTTGAAGTTGGGCGGCAGTCCGCCCGGCAGCCTGTCGGCGAGCTTCTGGTACGGGAGTTCTTCGAGGTGCGTGGTGTGCTCGCCCGGCTTGGAGCGCAGCTTCAGCAGCACCTCGCGGCCCGGGTGCAGACGGGCGTGCTCGACCAGGCGCCGCAGCAGATAGGTGCGATCGGCGCGGGTCTCGGGCACGGAGGGCTGGGCGGCGAAGACGACGGTGTCGCGGTCGTCCCTCGCCTCGTACGGAGTGCCGCCGAGGAAGGGCAGCGCGGCCTCGGTGACGGACGAGGCGTCGGCGCCCACTCCCTCGTACACCGCGCGGAAGCGGTCCGCGTCGTGGCGGGAATTGGCGAGAACGACGTCCGCGCCGTGCCGCAGCAGCAGTCCGTCGGCGAGCTTCTCGTAGACGACGCCGACATAGCCGGTGACGACGACGGGCCGGCGGGACGGGCCCAGCGCGGCGAGTCCGTGCAGCACGGCCTGGACCGCGCCGCCCACGAGGGCGAGCACGACCACGTCGTACTGCTCGTCCTTCATCGCCCGCAGGAACTCGTTCCCGGTGACCTCGCGCAGATCGTCGGCACTCACACCCACCTCGGCGAGCTGGCGGGCCGTGGGAGTGGCCCGGCCGCGCAGCAGAAAGCCGCTCAGCTCTACGGAGGGGTGGGGGGTGATACGGCGCGCGGTGAGCGCACCCCATTTCCACCGGGTGTCGGAGTCGGCGAGTACGGCGATCCGTACGGCCTTGCTGGTACTTGTTGGCACGTCGAGGACGTTAGAAAGCCATTCCGATTCACGGCCCAACGCGACCACAACAACGGGTTAACAGAGCATCTACGGATGGGGATAAGGCCCCGGAATGAACCTGGTTAACAAAGTCGACGCCCTGCGTTCACCTTCCATCCCTCCCGGCTTCAATACGAATGCCGGGCCGCGCCCTAGCCTCTCGTAGGTGGTTAAGCTCTCCGTCATCGTGCCGTTCTACAACGTGCAGACATACGCCCCCGACACCCTCAGAAGCCTCCGCGCGAACGCCCGTGAGGACTTCGAGTTCCTGCTCGTCGACGATTGTTCGACGGACGGGACCCCTGAGATCCTCGAGCGCGCGGAGCGTGAGATTCCGGGGGCTCGCCTGCTCAGACATGAGCAGAACGGCGGGCTCGCCACCGCACGCAACACCGGTCTGGACGCCGCGAGCGGGGAGTATCTGACCTTCCTCGACGGCGACGACTGGCTGGCTCCCGGCCACTACGAGCGGCTGCTGGCGGCCATCGAGGATCTGGGCTGCGACTTCGTCCGCACCGACCATGTGCAGTGCACGGCCCGGGCGCGCAGTGTCCACCGCGTGCCGGTCGGCCGGCGCGGCGAGGTGCTGCGGCCGCGCGACGCGATCCTGCCCGCGGACCGGTCGACCGGCGTCGACTATCCGTACGCCTGGGCCGGGATGTACCACCGGCGGCTCGCCGACCGCGGACTGCTGCACTTCACGCACGGGCTGCGCACCGCCGAGGACCGGCCGTGGATCTGGCGCCTGCACCGCGAGGCCGAATCGTTCGCCGCGATCAGCCAGTTGGGGATCTTCTACCGGCGAGGAGTCGCCTCGTCCCTCACCCAGATCGGAGACATCCGGCAGCTCGATTTCATCCGGGCATTCGACCAGGTGCTCGAAGAAACGGCAAAGGATCCGGATTCCGGTCGGCTGCTGCCGAAGGCCGTACGTACATACTGTGCCGTTATTTCCCACCACCTGGGATCAGTGGAGAGGTTCGAACCTTCCGTGGCGCGGAAATTGCGTTCGATGAGCGCCGCGGCGCTGAAGCGGATGCCCCAGGACGTACTGAAGGAGGCGCTCGACTCGATGGACATCGAGCGCGCGTCACGGCTGCGCAAGCTGCGCCGCCGGCTCGCCCCCCTCTCCGCGGAGGCAGCGGCCTGATGCGTACGACACAGATCTTCTTCGCCGGCTCCCTCTACGGAGCCACCACGCTGGCCGCCGCGATCGACAGCGGCTGCTTCACGCCCGCGGACCGGCGGCTGCTGCTCGTGTCCAACAACGCGACGACGCCCGAGACCACGCCCGCACTCGACGAGATGGCGGGCTTCGAGCGGCTGCGCGGCCGGTTCGACGGGGTGCTCTCCTGGAACGAGGCCATCTCCCCTTTCCATCCGGGCGGCTGGGCCCCGCGCGGGGACGACGCCCCGATGTGGGAGCGGTATCTGCGGCTGCTGTGGGACCTCGGTGACGACCGGATCGAGCTGGCCGTCGAGTCCATCCAGGTCAATCCGGCACTCGCCATCGCACAGCTCTTCCCGGACGCGACGCTCGATGTGTACGCCGACGGGCTGATGAGCTACGGACCCACCCGCAACAAGATCGACCCGCTGGTCGGCGAGAGGGTGCGGCGACTGTTCCATCTGGACCTGGTCCCGGGACTGAAGCCGCTGCTCCTCGAGGAGTTCGGGGCGGAGCCGCGGATCGTTCCCACTGAGGCCTTCGTCAAGGTCGTCGACGAGCTGTCCGACGCGGTGGCGGACGCGGTGGCGGACGCGGTGCCGTCCGTCAAGGAGGGTCCGGCGCTGCTGCTCGGCCAGTACCTCGCGGCGCTCGGCATCCTCACGCCCGAGGAGGAAGAGGCCCTCCATCTCCGCATGCTCCGGGGAGCCGTCGCCCTCGGCCACCGCCGGATCGTCTTCAAACCGCACCCCACCGCCCCCGCGTCCTGGTCGCGCGCCCTGCAGCGCGAGGCGGAGTCGCTGGACGCCGAACTGACGGTCCTGGACATGCCGCTGCTCGCCGAGGTGCTCTACCGGCAGCTGCGCCCGGCCCTGGTGGCCGGCTGTTTCTCGACGGCGCTGTTCACGGCGAGCACGTTCTACGGCATCCCTGTGGCCCGTATCGGCACGGAGCCGCTCCTGGACCGCCTCACGCCGTACCAGAACAGCAACCGCGTGCCGCTGACCATCGTCGACGCTCTGCTGCCCGATCTCGCGGAGGGCGGGGCGGGCACGCCCAAGGAGGCCGACGAGACGGTGACCGGCCTGCTGAGCGCGGTCGGCTTCGCGATGCAGCCGCAGATCAGGCCGGATCTGCGGCCGGCGGCCGAGAGCTATCTGAGCCGTAGCCTCCACTCCGCCACATTGCGCTACTTCAAGCGCCGGCGGCTGACGGTGCTGGGGCTGCCGGGTGGTGTTCCGGTGCCGCGGGGTGCGGCCGTACGCCGGGTGGTGCGGCGGGCACGGCGGCTGAAGCGGGTGGCGCTGGGCTGAAGCGGGTGGCGCTGAGCTGAGGCGGGTGCACCGGGCCGGGGCTCTCGCCCGGGCGCCGGGGGCTCCTGCCGGGTCCGCCTGAGGCACTACTGGGTGGCGAGGACACCAGGGCTCCTCCCGGAGCGCCGGCTGAGACACCGGGGGCGAGAGCGCCGAGGCTCCTGCCGGGTCCGGCTGAGACGCACGCCGGGGGCTCTCCTGCCGGGGCGTCGGTCGAGGGAGTCGGGCCCGAGCCTCTTGCCGAGGCTTCGGCCCCGGCCGCCCCGCGCCGCAATGCGCCGGTGGGGCTGGAGACCGGGCGTACGGCCCCGGGCTACCGCAGCACCTGGCCGATGCCCGCCACCAGCGCCGCGAGCCCGGCCTCGAAGCCCGCGTCGTGGCCCCGGAAGATCTCCTCCCCCGCGGTTGCCGCGAGAGGGTACTCCGCGAGGCGCTCGGCTCGGGCCGCCAGGTCGTACCCTTCCCCGCCGGTGGCCGGGTCGGGCCCCATCGCCTGTTCCTCGATCACGTATCCGAGCGTGTAGCTGTACGCGGTGAACCAGGCGCGGGCCGCCGCCGCCGGGGTGAAGCCCGCCTCGGTGAGCATGCGCAGATGAGCCTCCATCGGACCGGCATAGCTGGTGTCGGTGAAGCGGGTGCCGCTGTAGACCTTGGCGCCGTCGCGGTAGCGCAGCAGATGGTCACGCAGCCCCCGCATGGCCGCGGCGAGCCCCTCCCGCCAGTCGGCGGCCGGTCCCCGCTCCTGGGTGTCCGCCGCCATCCGGCGGAGCATCTCGGTCGCCATCTCGTCGAGCAGCGCCTGCTTGTCCTTGAAGTGCCAGTAGAGGGCAGGGGCTTTGACGTCGAGCTCCCTGGCGATGGCGCGCAGGGTCAGCCCTTCGAGGCCCACTTCGTTGAGCAGGCGCAGGGCGGTTCGCGCCACTCGGGTCCGGTCGAGTCGTTCCGTAGCCACGGTGCCAACCTAGCCCCCGTTACTTTCTTCGTGGCCCTGAAACGGGGCTCCTGGCCTCCGGGCCCGGCATGACTGTTGCCCCCTGTCGAAGCGATGACCTGGGGGGTGGTGTCACCGGGTCCGGGGCACCGTCTGACCGCTGATGAGAGGCCCGACCGTCACCCGGCCGAGCGCAACGCCCGGCCGTTGAAGGGTGGCAGGTCTGCGTAACGTGGATGCGCGCGCTCGGTGCCGGTGGGTGAGGCCGGGACGGAACGACCACCCTCGGGGGGTGCGGTGCTCGACACCGGTGAAATCGCGGTCTTCCTCGGCCTGGACGTCGGCAAGGGCGACCACCACGGCCACGGCCTGACAGCGGGCGGCAAGACCGTCTACGACAAGCGGCTGCCCAACAGCGAGCCGAAACTGCGGGCCGTGTTCGACAAGCTCACGGCCAGGTTCGGCCGCGTGCTGGTCATCGTGGACCAGCCCGCATCGATCGGCGCCCTGCCGCTCGCGGTGGCCCGGGACGCCGGCTGCCACGTGGCCTACCTGCCAGGGCTGGCGATGCGGCGGATCGCCGATTTGTATCCCGGTGAGGCCAAGACCGATGCCCGCGACGCGCACGTGATCGCGGACGCCGCCCGCACCATGCCTCACACCCTGCGGGCCCTGGAACTGGCCGACGAGACCGCGGCCCAGCTTACCGTCCTGACCGGCTTCGACCAGGACCTCGCCGCCGAGGCTACCCGCACCAGCAACCGGCTCCGCGGCCTGCTCACCCAGTTCCACCCGAGCCTGGAGCGAGTACTGGGGCCCCGCCTGGACCACCAGGCTGTGACGCACCTGCTGGAACGCTTCGGCTCGCCCGCCGCCCTGCGTAAGGCCGGACGCCGCAGGCTCGTGAACCTGATACGGCCCAAGGCCCCGCGCATGGCCGAACGCCTGGTGGACGACATCTTCGACGCGCTCGACGAACAGACCGTCGTGGTCCCGGGCACCGGCACCCTGGACGTGGTCGTGCCCTCGCTGGCCCGCTCGCTGGCCGCCGTCCACGAACAACGACGCGCTCTGGAAGCCCAGATCGGCGAGCTGCTTGAGTCGCACCCTCTTTCCCAGGTCCTGACCTCGATGCCCGGAGTCGGTGTCAGGACCGCCGCCACCTTGCTGGTCACCATCGGCGACGGCACCTCGTTCCCCACTGCCGCCCACCTTGCCTCCTACGCCGGCCTCGCCCCGGCAACGAGGTCCTCCGGATCCTCCATCCACGGCGAACACGCCCCCAGAACAGGCAACCGGCTCCTGAAACGGGCCATGTTCCTCTCCGCGTTCGCCGCCCTGCACGACCCCGCCTCCCGCACCTACTACGAACGGCAAAGAGCCCGCGGCAAGACCCACACACAGGCCTTGCTCCGCCTCGCCCGCCACCGCATCAGCGTGCTGTTCGCCATGCTCCGCGACGGCACCTTCTACGAATCCCGCACCCCCGAGACAGCCACCGCATGACCTGCTCAGGCTTGACGAAGGACATAGAGGCACCCCCCTTTCCGCCGGCCCCGCCTTGACAACTTAACAGCGTTAAGGCCACCCTCTGGGCATGGAACTTAACAGCGTTAAGGAAAGCCCCGTGCTGATCGTCGGCGCCGGGCCCACCGGGCTCGCCCTCGCCTGTGATCTGGCCCGCCGCGGCGTGCGCGCCCTCGTCGTCGAACAGTCCGGCTCCCTCTTCCCCGGCTCGCGGGGCAAGGGCATCCAGCCCCGCACCATGGAGGTCTTCGACGATCTCGGCGTCGTGGACGCGGTCGTGGCGTCGGGCGGCAAGGCCCCGGTCGGGATGATCTGGCAGGACGGCAGCCGGCACGGCGAGTACGACATGTTCGAGCGCCCCGGACCCACGGAGGCCGAACCGTACGGCGAGCCCTGGCTGCTCCCGCAGTGGCGCACCCAGCAGATCCTCCATACGCGTCTGACGGAGCTGGGCGGCGCCGTCGCGTTCGGTACCGCCCTGACCGGCATCGAGCAGGACGCGGACGGAGTGACGGCGGAGCTCTCGACGGGGACGGGCGGGACACGGACGGTGCGCGCGGCGTACGCGGTCGCGGCCGACGGCGGCCGCAGCACCGTACGCAAGATCCTCGGCATCGCCATGACCGGCGAGAGTGTCGACCCCGCACCCATGCTGGTGGCCGATGTCCGCATCCCCGCGCTGGACCGGCTCAACTGGCACATCTTCCCCGGCGACGGCTCCGGCCATCTCTCCGTCTGCCCGCTTCCGGGCACCGACGACTTCCAGCTCGTCTGTCAGTTCACGCAGGGCGAGCCGGACCTCTCGCCCGCGGGGATACGGGCACTGGTCGCCGCCCGCACCCACCTGGCCGCCGACGACATCACCGAGGTGCTGTGGTCCTCGGACTTCCGGCCGCGCGCCGCCATGGCCGACCGCTTCCGCGAAGGGCGCGTGTTCCTCGCGGGTGATGCCGCCCATATCCACTCCCCCGCCGGCGGGCAGGGCCTCAACACCAGCGTCCAGGACGTCTACAACCTCGGCTGGAAGCTCGGTCAGGTGCTGCGCCACGGCGCGCCCGAAGCGCTGTTGGACACCTATGAGCAGGAGCGGCAGCCCGTCGCCGAACAGATGCTGGGTCTCTCGACCCGCATCCACCGCGGCCAAGAGCAGCGCGGCGCGGCCACCATGCAGCTCGGACTCGGCTACCGGGGCGGACCGCTCGCCCTGGGCGGCGCGGGCGCACTGGAGGCGGGCGACCGCGCCCCGGACGGCCCGCTGCCCGATGGACGGCGGCTCTTCGATCTCTTCCGGGGCCCGCACTTCACCCTGCTCGCGGTCGGCACGGACGCCGAACTGCCCCTGTTGGAGCGCGACTGGGTGCACCCGCACCGGATCGGCGCGTACGAGCCGTACGGAAAGGGCCTCTTCCTGATCCGCCCCGACGGCCATGTCGGCTGGGCGGGCGAGGATGCGGCCGGTCTTGCCGAGTACCTGCTCAGGTGCTGCTGAGCGAGAGCTTCACCGCGAAGCCGAGGAAGAGCGCACCGGCCGCCGACGTCACGCCCGCCGAGAGGCGCTTGCGACGGCGGAAGGCGGACGCCAGATGGGTGCCGGTGAAGATCAGCAGGGTCAGATAGAGGAAGCTCGCCAGCTGGGCGAGCGCGCCGAGCACCACGAAGGACAGCGCCGGATAGGCGTACGCCGGGTCGACGAACTGCACGAAGAAGGCGATGAAGAAGAGGATCGCCTTGGGGTTGAACAGGCTGATCACAAAGGCCCTGCGGAAAGGCCGCTCGGCGCCGGACCCGTCGGCCGGGGCAGCGGCCTGTTCGCCCGTCAGCTCCTTGCGGCTGCGCCACAGCGACCACGCCGCGCGCAGCATCCCGATCGCCAGCCAGGTCAGATACCCGGCGCCCGCGAACTTCACGATCCCGAAGAGCAGCGCGTTGGCCTGGAGCAGCGAGGCGACGCCCGCGGCGGAGAGCACCATCAGCACTGTGTCGCCGCACCACACACCGGCGGCTGCGGTATAGCCCGTGCGCACGCCTCGGCGGGCGGCGACAGAGAGCACGTACAGCGAGTTCGGCCCCGGCAGCAGAATGATCAGGACAAGGCCTGCGAGATAGGTCGGAAGATCGGTAACGCCCAGCATGATGCGGAGTGTCGCACAGAGGTACGACACTCCGCCGTGGCGTTTCGCATCGCGGAAGGAAAGATTCCGACGAACCGCGTCACGACCCGCCGACAGCCGCAACGAGCCGGCCCGGGCTCGGGGCCGGCCGGGGCCGGGCTTGCAGCCGGGCCACGCGGCAACGAGCCGGGGCGAACCGAGCCGAGCCGGGTCGAACCAGGCCAGGCGGAACCAGGCCAGGCGGAACCAGGCCGGGCCGACCCGGGCCAGGCTGAGCCGGGCCAGGCCGAGTCGGCGGCTCAGAACACGTCGCTCGGCACGTAGGTCCCCCACACCCCCCGCAGCGCGTCACACACCTCGCCGACCGTCGCCCGCGCCTTCAGCGCGTCCTTCATTGGATAGAGCACGTTGTCCGTGCTTTCCGCGGCCTCCCGCAGCGCGGCGAGCGCCGCGTCGACCGCCACCTGGTCCCGGTCTGCCCGCAGTCTCGCCAGCCGCTCGGCCTGCTGCGCCTCGATCGCCGGGTCGACGCGCAGCGGCTCGTACGGCTCCTCCGCGTCCAGCGTGTAGCGGTTGACGCCGACCACGACGCGCTCGCCGCTGTCGGTCTCCTGCGCGATGCGGTACGCGCTCCGCTCGATCTCCCCCTTCTGGAAGCCGTGCTCGATCGCGTTGACCGCGCCGCCCAGATCCTCGACCCGCTCCATCAGCGCCAGCGCCGCCGCCTCCACGTCGTCCGTCATCTTCTCGACGACGTACGAACCGGCGAACGGGTCGACGGTGGCGGTGACGTCGGTCTCGTACGCCAGGACCTGCTGCGTGCGCAGGGCGAGCCGGGCCGACTTGTCGGTCGGCAGCGCGATCGCCTCGTCGAAGGAGTTGGTGTGCAGCGACTGAGTACCGCCGAGGACCGCCGCCAGCCCCTGCACGGCCACGCGTACCAGGTTCACCTCGGGCTGCTGGGCGGTCAGCTGCACCCCGGCCGTCTGCGTGTGGAAGCGCAGCATCAGCGACTTGGGGTTCCTCGCCCCGAACTCGTCGCGCATCACCCGGGCCCAGATGCGTCGCGCGGCGCGGAACTTCGCGACCTCTTCGAGGAGCGTCGTGCGCGAGACGAAGAAGAAGGACAGCCGCGGAGCGAAGTCGTCGACATCCATGCCCGCGGCGACGGCGGTACGGACGTACTCGATGCCGTCGGCGAGGGTGAAGGCGATCTCCTGCGCCGGCGAGGCCCCGGCCTCCGCCATGTGGTAGCCGGAGATCGAGATGGTGTTCCACTTCGGGATCTCGGCCCGGCAGTACTTGAAGATGTCGGCGATCAGCCGCAGCGAGGGCTTGGGCGGGAAGATGTACGTGCCGCGGGCGATGTACTCCTTGAGCACATCGTTCTGAATGGTGCCGGTGAGCCTGTCCGCCGGGACGCCCTGCTCCTCGCCGACCAGCTGGTACATCAGCAGCAGCAGCGCGGCCGGGGCGTTGATCGTCATCGAGGTGGAGACCTTGTCCAGCGGGATCCCGTCGAACAGCACCCTCATGTCGTCGACCGAGTCGATGGCGACGCCGACCTTGCCGACCTCGCCGCTCGCGATCTCCGCGTCCGAATCGTGACCCATCTGGGTCGGCAGGTCGAAGGCGACCGACAGGCCCATCGTGCCGTTGGCGATGAGCTGCTTGTAGCGGGCGTTGGACTCGACGGCGGTGCCGAAGCCCGCGTACTGGCGCATGGTCCAGGGGCGGCCGGTGTACATCGTCGGGTAGACACCGCGGGTGAAGGGGTACGCGCCGGGTTCGCCCAGCTTGTCGGCCGGATCCCAGCCCTCCAGAGCACCCGGTCCGTAGACCGGTTCGATGGGCAGTCCCGACTCGGACTCGCGCGCCATGAGTGTGTGCCTCCCACTAGATCTACTGACTGGTAACAAACCTCGCGAGGGACTGTATCGGCGGCCGCCAGGCGGGTGGAGTCCCGCTCACTGGGACCTTGCTCACAGCCCTTTGCTCGCTTGTTCCTCATAATGCGCGGGATTGCGCAACCGGGCAGAGCGGGAATCTGTCCCTAGGGACACAGAAGATTCAGGGGGGCGAAGATGCTTCGGAATTCCGCCATACGCAGATCACTCACAGCGGCGGCCGTGCTGGCCGTGACGGCCGGCTGTACCGCGCAGGCGGTGACCGGCCCCCCGAAGAAGACCGACGCCAAACCGGGCACCGCCTCGCCCGCGGGGGGCGCGGCCACGCCGTCCCCGTCCGATGCGGCCACGCCGTCCCGGAAGCCGGCCGGGAAGCCGACGCCCGGCACGTCCGCCGAAACTCCTGCACCGGCTCCTGCGCCCACCATCGTGATGGAGAGCGGTTCGAAGGGCGGTCAGGTACGCGAGCTGCAGGCCAGGCTGGCGCAGATCGGCTGGTTCGACGGCGCTCCGAGCGGCACGTACGGCCCCGTGACGACCGCCGCCGTCAAGGGCTTCCAGGGCAAGCGCGGCCTGCCGACGACGGGCGCGACGGACACCGTGACCTGGCAGAAGCTGCTCGGTATGACGACGGAGCCGACGCGCGACGAGCTGAACGGCACGACCGTCAACAAGCCGTCGGGCAAGGCGGACCCGCGCTGCATGACGGGCCGGGTGCTGTGCATCAGCAAGACCACCCGCACGCTCTCGTGGATGATCGACGGCAAGGTCCTGTCGACGATGGATGTGCGTTTCGGATCGCAGTACACCCCGACCCGCGAGGGCACGTTCCACGTGGGCTGGAAGTCCCGGCACCATGTCTCGACGATCTACAAGACGGCCATGCCGTACGCGATGTTCTTCAGCGGCGGCCAGGCGGTGCACTACTCCTCGGACTTCGCGGCCCGGGGCTACAACGGCGCCTCGCACGGCTGCGTCAATGTCCGCGACGAGGGGAAGATCGCCTCGCTCTTCGCGCAGGTCGGCAACGGCGACAAGGTCGTCATCTACTGGTGATCGCAACATCTACTGGTGATCGCAACCATCGACGTGGCCGAGGGGATCGAAGGAGAGAGCGGCGCGGGCGGGACCGGGGGAACGTGTCCCGCCCGCGCCATGTGCGCCGAGCCGTAGGTACGGGGGGAACCCCGGCTCTGGCGCAGCCGATGACCAGTCGGCTCACTCTCTACTGCGTCACCGGCTCAAAAAACGTCACACCTGATCGGCAGTGTTGAGAAAACGCAGGTCAAGACAGGCGCACTGGACTGCTGGGGGAAGCGCCGGGAACGCTCTCGCCCCGGTCGGCAGCGGGCGCGCCGAGCGCCGGCAGCCAGGACACGGGCGGCATGGCCGACCCGCCCGCCCCGCCGCCGTCGGAGTCGGAGCGGCCGTCGTCCTCTCCGCCGCCGCCCTCGTCGTCGTTGTTCTCGTCGCGGCCGCCGCTGCCGTCGCCGTCGCTTCCGCTTGCGCCACTGCCCTGGGAGCCACCGCGCAGCAGCCGGTCACAGAACCGTTCCACCCGCTCGGGTCCCTTGGCCACCGCTTCCAGCCGCTGCTTGCGCTCCGGGGCGATACGGCCACTGCGGTAGTCACGACAGGCGTCGACCGTCTTGCGGAACAGGTCGCGGTTCCGCTCGCGGGAGCTCCCGTCGGAGCCGCCTTCGTGCGAGCCCGGGTCGTCGCTCGGCTCTCCGGTCGTACTGCCGCTCTCCCCGCCCGGCTCGGTCCCGGTCTCCTCGCTCGTCGGCGGCGTCACCGGCGGCGCAGCGGTTTCGCCCGGCGTCTGCGGGGGAGTGAGCGCTCCCCCGTCGGTGGGCGGCTCGGAGACGAGCGGCCCCGGGGTCGCCGCCGCCGAGACGGACGACGCGGGCAGCGGATTGCCGCCGCCGCCGAAGGGGGTGGGCAGTACGCCCGTACCCGCGGCGACCGCCACGCTGCCGATCGCGCAGCCTGCCACCGCCGCGGCGATACCGAAGCGCACCGGACGGCCGAAGCGCAGGGTGCGTACGGGGCGGCCGGCCAGGCGTACCGTTCCGAGGGCGTCGCCCGCGGGTGCGGCGCTGTCCGCCCTGGCCTTGCGGAAGGCGGCCATCGCGGCGGCCTCGCCGGGCATCTCGCCGTCGTCCTCGAACCTGGCCCGGCCCGCGCGGTGCAGTGCGCGGGAGAGCTGCGCGGCCTGGCGACGGGCGTGTTCGTCAGCGGCCTCGACAGGTTCACCGCGCAGCAGTCGCTCCGCCGCTTCCTTGTCGAGCCACTCGTACCGCTCGTCGGCCATCACATGTCCTTCTGCGTCCGCAGGCGTGAATGCGTCACACCGGCGGGAGCCGTCGCGCCCGGCCTGGGGCCGCGCTGCGGCGGTACGGCACCGAGATCCGGCCCGCGATCCGTGGGGTTTGCGTCCGTGCACACATCGTCCGGGCCGGCATCGTCCAGGCCCTCCGACAGGCCCTCCGACAGGGCCGCCGCGTCGTCCGCGCCGTACGCACCGTACGCGCCTTCGGTACCCAGCAGCTCGGCCAGCCGCTTCAGTCCACGGTGGGCCGCGGTCCGTACGGCACCGGGCCGCTTGCCCAGCGTCTTGGCCGCGCTCTTGGCGTCGAGGCCGACCACGACACGCAGTACGACGGCCTCTGCCTGGTCCTGCGGCAACTGCGCGATGAGGGCCATGGTGCTGCCGGTGGACAGGGACTCCATGGCCTCGTCAGCGGTGTCCGACTCGGCGGGCCTGCCGGTCAGTTCGCTCTCGTCCCCGCCGACGGCGGGCCGGCGGCCGCGCATCCGTATGTGGTCGAGGGCACGATTGCGTGCTATCCGTGCGGCCCAGCCCCGGAAACGATCCGCGTCGCCGCTGAACCGGTCGAGGTCGCGGGCTATCTGCAGCCAGGCCTCGGATGTGACGTCCTCGGCCTCCGGCTCGCCGACAAGAGTGCGTACATAGCCGAGCAGCCGCGGGTGCACAGCGCGGTACACAGTACGGAAGGCACTTTCGTCCCCGTCCTGTGCCGCGAGCACCGCGGCGGTCAGCTCCGCGTCGTCCCCCAGCACTACCTCAACCTGTTCCGAATCGCAGCTGGTCACCACTGCCGCGCCGCCCTGCGCGAATCAGCACGCTACGTCCTTCTTGGGGGTCACGTCCATTGCCTCGTACAACCTGCAACAACTTGCCGCCACTGCGGGGTGTGACAGAAAACGCACGCACGGCGCTGAAAGAGGTACGGGGCGGCACTGCGGCCCCGGCGAACGACGACCGGGGCCTCTCCTGTGGGGGGTGGCGGCCCCGGTCGTCCTTCCACCCGCAGAACTCACCCACAGAACCCATCCTCGGCCAGGGTGCGGAGCCCAGGGTGCGGAGCCCACCCCGAGCGCGAGTGCACACCCGAGCCCGAGTGCCCGCCCGAGCCCGAGTGCCCGCCCCGCGCGTCGGCACTCAGCGCCCGCACGTCACTTCTTGACGCGCGCGCGGCGCGAGAGGGCCGCACGCAGCACCCGCTGCCCCTCGGTCGACACATCCAGCGCGGCACGCAGACCACCGCTCTGCACGTCCGCCTCCGCCAGGATCTCCAGGATCTGGATCTGCCGGCGGAGTTCACCGGTGACCAGCGGACCGGCGCAGTCCGGCTCGCTCTCGCGGCAGCGCTTGAGCAGCTCCGCCGCGTCTGCGCCGGTGCCGCCGTCGAAGCGGTGGTGGAGTTCGAGCGCGGCCACGGAGCACTCGTCGGCCCACTGCCGCAGCGGGGCCACCTCCCATTCGGAGGGTGCGGCGCCCAGCATCTGCCGTACGAGAACGGCCGCTTCGTCCGCGGCGTCCGCGCCCTCCATGGCCTCCCTGGCCGCCGCGAGCCTTCCCGACCAGTCCTCCTCGCCGTCCACCAGCCCCGCCCACAGCGGACGCAGGGCGTCCGCCTCGGACGCGAGCAGCGGCAGGCAGCGGTCCAGACACGCGAGTCCGCTCGCGGCCAGGCCCCGCTGATCCGCCTGAGCGATCAGTTCCGTCAGGCTCTTCGACGCCATTGGACGCCTCCCATCGCGGACGCAGTACTTCCTCTTACTGCGCCTCATGGCTCAAATGCGTCACTCCGGCAGGCCCGGAATTCCCAGCCCCCCAAGGAATCGGAAGAATAGTTCCTCAGCAAGGGGCGTGGGCCGATTGGCGCAAAGTACTTCCCTCAGCAGCCCGGCCGCCGGTGTCGTGCCCGCCTCCGCCGCCCACTCCGTGGCCCGCTGCGCCGCGTCCTCGGCCGGCAGGAAGAGGTCGTCGACCACCATGCCGTTGGCGTCCAGATAGCCGGCCATCGTCTCCCTGGCCAGGCACGCGTACCAGGATCCGCTCTGTGGAGCCGCGGCCTCCACCGCGACGCAGGCACTGTCCATCACAAACCCGAAGAGCACCGGCGACCCCATCGACCGGGCGAGCGCACCCATGTCCCCGATATCGGGCTCGCTGGGGTGCTGCCAGATCTGCCAGCCGTCCGGCCGCTGCTGATACAGGGCCAGGTTCACCCGTACGCCCACCAGCGCGTCCTGTTCGGCGAGCGGCCGCTCGCTCCTGCCCACCACGTAGTAACCCGAGAACCCCATGTCCCGCTCCCCCCTGCCGGTGACACCAGCCTGACCGAACCTGGCCCGAAGTGCCCCCCGCATGCCACTCGCACACCATTGCGCCACGGCTCGTTACATTCTGCGCACATGAACTCGGCCTGTGGAGACCCCTGTTGGGAATCCGCGGCTTCGAACCCGTCCGGCCTCGGCTCAGCCGAGCGTTCTCGACAGCTCCACGAAGCTCTGCCAGTCCCGGGCCGGGGTCCGCGGGTCCCACAGTTTCTGGGACGTCGCCCGCAGCGGCAGCCTGATGCCACGCGCGATCTGGTCCTGGGTCTGGGAGTTCGCCAGGTCGCACCAGACAGCGAAGCGGCCGCCCAGGATCAGCTCCGAGTAGCGCTCGGCCACCGGCTTGCTACCGCGCACCACCAGGGGGGTCCACTCCTGGTAGATCCGACGGCCGGTGGGGTATCGGAATTCGTTCGGCTCACCGAGGACGTAATAGAGGTACTCGTCGTTGACGTTGACCAGCTTCCTGCCCTCGCGCAGATACTCCTCCGGCTGCCGTGCCCCGAACTCCTTGCCCGTCCAGTACTCGACCTCGAGATCCTTGTCCGCGGCGACCACGCCGCCCCGGAAGAAGCCGTCGTTCCAGGCCTTGAGCTTCTTGCCCTGGGGGCGCACCACCGCCGCGCGGTCGTTCACCCAGCCCGTCGCCAGATCCTGGACCCTCGCCCGGGGGCCGTACTTCTGGCGGGCCGCGGCGGCCAGCGCCGGGTAGGACGCCTCCGGGTTCTGCACGACCAGCGCCTGGTACTCGTCGCCGCCGAGATGCCAGTACGCCTGCGGGATCCGGGGGTCGGTGAACAGATCCGCGTACTCGCGCAGCAGATCGTCCACGATCCGCGCCGACTCGGGCTGCGCGATGTCGATCGCCCCGCGCGTGGGCGCGCCGGCCGCGTTACGGAGCTGGAGCTGAGGATGCGCTGCGATCACCGCGCCCAGGTGGCCGGGCGAGTCGATCTCCGGGACGACCGCGATGTGCAGCCGGCCCGCGAGCGCCACGATCCGGCGGACCTCGTCCTTGGTCAGGTGCTGGCGCGAGACGACCTCGGGGTGCGAGTCCGAGGCGATACGGAACCCCTGGTCGTCGGAGAAGTGCAGGCCCAGCTGGTTGAGCTTGAGGTCGGCCATCTCGCGCAGCCGGTCCTCTATCCACCCCGCGGTGAAGTGCTTGCGCGCAATGTCGAGCATCAGTCCGCGCTGGGGCCGGTCCGGCTCGTCCCGTACGACACCCTCCGGCATCGCACCCCCGGACCGCACCGCCTGCTTCAGCGTCCGCGTGCCGTAGAAGACCCCGGCCTCGTCCCCGCCGCTGATCCTGACCCGGCGGTCCCGGGTGGTGACGGTGTACGACTCGGGCTCGCCCTGCCGTGTCGACGCGAGGGCCAGCTCGACATCGCCGGCACGGGCGGGGACCGCGCCCCGGTAGCCGAGCTTCAGCTCACGGGCTATGAGGCGGCCCTCGTCGGCGAGCGCCTCGCTGCCCTTGGGGACGACGACCGCACTGTCGCGCCCCGGGATCCAGCCCGGTCCGCGGGCCGCCTCGTGCGTACGTACGAAGGGGATGGTGGCGGGCGCCCTCGACAGTGGGTACACCCGTGAGGGTGAGGGCGAGGAGGGGGCGGGTGGGGGCGTGGGGGTCTTCGCGTTCTCCTGCACTCCACCGCCGGCGGCCGCCGGGCTGTCACCGGCGGAGCAGCCGGCCAAGGTCAGTGAGAAGGCCACCGTGGCAGAAACGATCATGCCGGTGACCTGCGCACTTCGAGAGTGCCACATCGGTTCAGAACCTCCTGTATGTGGTGAAACTATGGCGAAGGACCCCCCTCCATCGTCCATCACATGAGCCGAAACTCTCCCGTCCGGGTGAAAATCACGCATCTGTCGGACAGCTCACGCCACCCGTCGATAGCGTTGTGACTCATCCATCTCTCGCTTCCCAACCGTCCCGCTGTCCTTTTCGAGGAGCCCCACGCTGTCCAGCGAATCCCACGCCGGCCTCCCGAAGCGACCGCCGACACTCCACCACACTGCGCCCCGCGGCCTCACCCCCTCGGGCATACCGTCCCCGCCGCCTGCCCCGCCGTCCGCCCCGCTGCCGGCCCAGCGCCGCGGCGCGCCCGGCCTCGCACACTTCAACACCGCACCCGACGACTTCGCCGAAGCCGTCCTGCTCGCCTGCTGCGGCAGCCGCCGCTGGGCCCAGCGCATGGGCGCCCACCGCCCGTACCCCGATCTGGACGCACTGCTCGCCGCGTCCGACGAAGCCGGCTACGACCTCTCCCCCGCCGATCTCTCCGAGGCACTCGCCGACGAGTCCTCCTCCGGCCTGCACCCCGGCGCGCCCCAGGCCGCACAGACCGCCCTGTCCGCCGCCCACGCCGCGTACGAGAGCCGCTTCGGCCATGCCTTCGTGATCTGCCTGGACGGCTACCGCCCCGAGGAGTACCTCGACCAGGTACTGGCCGGCATCCGCACCCGACTCGCCCATGAGCCGGACGAGGAGCGGGCAGTCTCGGCCGAGGAGTTGCGCGGGCTCGCCCGCTCCCGACTCGCACATGTAGTGGCCAACCATCCGGAAACAGACGCCGCGGGGGCTTCCCGATAGCCCGTACGAGGCTGTTTGATTGCCTGTTTGATCACACCTGTGCACCCCGGGCGAACGAACCGACAACTCGTCGCTACGATGGCCAGGGCCGGTGGACCGTACCCGGCCGGGCCAGACCGACCCCCCAAGCCGGCAGGCCCCAATCCCCGCTCCCGGAGGGTTCTTCCGTGCCGGCTGGAACGCTGTACCGCGGCCGGGAAGGAATGTGGTCCTGGGTGGCTCATCGAGTCACCGGCGTCCTCATCTTCTTCTTCCTGTTCGTACACGTGCTGGACACCGCTCTCGTCCGCGTCTCGCCCGAGGCGTATGACGATGTCGTTGCCACGTACAAGACGCCGATCGTTGCGCTGCTCGAATACGGCCTGGTGGCCGCCATTCTTTTCCACGCGCTCAACGGCCTGCGTGTCATTGCTGTGGACTTCTGGTCCAAGGGCCCGCGCTTCCAGAAGCAGATGCTCTGGACCGTCATGGCCATCTGGTTCGTGCTGATGGTGGGTGCCCTGTACCCGGTGCTCGGCCACGCCGTCCGTGAAGTCTTCGGGAGCTGAGGCCAGAAATGTCCGCTGACACCACCTCCGCGATCGGCAAGGTCGAGGGCGTCGAGTCTGTGCGCCGATTCGACACCGACAATCCGGCTCCTGTCATCGAGGCGCCGCGCAAGCGCACCAAGAAGACTCCGAAGTCGACCCGCGGCAACTTCGAGATGGCCGCATGGCTCTTCATGCGCCTGTCCGGCGTCGTCCTGGTCGTCCTGGTCATCGGCCACCTGCTGATCCAGCTGGTGCTCGACGGCGGCGTCTCCAAGATCGGCTTCGCCTTCGTGGCCGGCCGCTGGGCGTCCCCGTTCTGGCAGACCTGGGACCTGCTGATGCTGTGGCTCGCCATGCTGCACGGCGCCAATGGCCTCCGTACCGTCATCAACGACTACGCGGAGCGCGCCAACACGCGCCTGTGGCTCAAGGGCCTGCTGTACACCGCCACGGTGTTCACCATCCTTCTGGGCACGCTGGTGATCTTCACCTTCGACCCGAACATCCGCTAAAGCCGGGGCTGACGAGACCAATGAAGATCCACAAGTACGACACCGTCATCGTCGGCGCCGGCGGCGCCGGCATGCGCGCGGCCATCGAGTCGACCAAGCGCAGCCGCACCGCCGTGCTGACCAAGCTCTACCCGACCCGCTCCCACACGGGCGCCGCGCAGGGCGGCATGGCCGCCGCGCTCGCCAACGTGGAAGAGGACAACTGGGAGTGGCACACCTTCGACACGGTCAAGGGCGGTGACTACCTGGTCGACCAGGACGCCGCCGAGATCCTGGCGAAGGAGGCCATCGACGCGGTCCTCGACCTCGAGAAGATGGGCCTGCCGTTCAACCGCACCCCGAACGGCACCATCGACCAGCGCCGCTTCGGCGGCCACTCGCGCAACCACGGCGAGGCGCCGGTCCGCCGGTCCTGCTACGCCGCGGACCGCACCGGCCACATGATCCTCCAGACGCTGTACCAGAACTGCGTCAAGGAGGGTGTGGAGTTCTTCAACGAGTTCTACGTCCTCGACCAGCTGATCACCGAGGTCGACGGCGTCAAGAGGTCGGCGGGTGTGGTCGCGTACGAGCTGGCCACCGGCGAGATCCACATCTTCCAGGCGAAGGCCGTCATCTACGCCTCCGGCGGCACCGGCAAGTTCTTCAAGGTGACCTCCAACGCGCACACGCTGACCGGTGACGGGCAGGCTGCCTGCTACCGGCGCGGGCTGCCGCTGGAGGACATGGAGTTCTTCCAGTTCCACCCGACGGGCATCTGGCGCATGGGCATCCTGCTGACGGAGGGCGCCCGTGGTGAGGGCGGCATCCTCCGTAACAAGGACGGAGAGCGCTTCATGGAGAAGTACGCGCCCGTCATGAAGGACCTCGCCTCGCGCGACGTGGTTTCCCGCTCGATCTACACCGAGATCCGGGAAGGACGCGGGTGCGGCCCCGAGGGCGACCACGTCTATCTGGACCTGACACACCTGCCGCCGGAGCAGCTGGACGCCAAGCTCCCGGACATCACCGAGTTCGCGCGCACCTACCTCGGTATCGAGCCCTACACGGACCCGATCCCGATCCAGCCGACCGCGCACTACGCCATGGGCGGCATCCCCACGAACGTCGAGGGTGAGGTCCTGGCGGACAACACCACCGTCGTTCCGGGCCTGTACGCCGCCGGCGAGGTGGCCTGCGTCTCGGTGCACGGCGCCAACCGTCTGGGTACCAACTCGCTGCTCGACATCAACGTCTTCGGCAAGCGCTCGGGCATCGCCGCCGCGGAGTACTCCGCCAAGCACGACTTCGTCGAGCTTCCCGAGAACCCGGCCTCGCTGGTCGAGGAACAGGTCGAGCGGCTGCGCAACTCCACCGGCAACGAGCGGGTCGCCACGCTGCGTCTGGAGCTGCAGGAGTGCATGGACGCCAATGTGATGGTGTTCCGCACCGAGCAGACGATCAAGACGGCGGTCGAGAAGATCGCCGAGCTGCGCGCGCGCTACAAGAACGTGTCCGTCCAGGACAAGGGCAAGCGGTTCAACACGGACCTGCTGGAGGCCATCGAGCTGGGCAACCTGCTCGACCTGGCCGAGGTCATGGCGACTTCCGCCCTGGCGCGCAAGGAGTCCCGCGGCGGTCACTACCGCGAGGACTACCCCAACCGCGACGACGTCAACTTCATGCGCCACACCATGGCGTACCGCGAGGTGGGCGACGACGGCTCCGAGTCGATCCGTCTCGACTACAAGCCGGTCGTCCAGACCCGCTACCAGCCGATGGAGCGTAAGTACTGATGGCTACCCCCGTACTGGACAAGGTCGAGGCCGACTCCGCCGTTTCGCCGTACATCACGGTCACCTTCCGGATCCGCCGCTTCAACCCCGAGGTCTCCGACGAGGCCCAGTGGCAGGACTTCCAGATCGAGATCGACCCGAAGGAGCGTGTGCTCGACGCTCTCCACAAGATCAAGTGGGACGTCGACGGCTCGCTCACCTTCCGGCGCTCCTGCGCGCACGGCATCTGCGGCTCCGACGCGATGCGGATCAACGGCAAGAACAGGCTCGCCTGCAAGACGCTGATCAAGGACATCAACCCGGAGAAGCCGATCACGGTCGAGCCCATAAAGGGACTCGCGGTCCTCAAGGACCTGGTCGTGGACATGGAGCCGTTCTTCCAGGCGTACCGCGATGTGATGCCCTTCCTCATCACGAACGGCAACGAGCCGACGCGTGAGCGGCTGCAGAGCGCCGAGGACCGCGAGCGCTTCGACGACACGACCAAGTGCATCCTGTGCGCCGCGTGCACGTCCTCGTGCCCGGTGTTCTGGAACGACGGCCAGTACTTCGGGCCGGCGGCGATCGTCAACGCGCACCGCTTCATCTTCGACTCGCGTGACGAGGCCGGGGAGCAGCGACTGGAGATCCTCAACGACAAGGACGGTGTGTGGCGTTGCCGCACCACGTTCAACTGCACGGACGCCTGCCCGCGCGGTATCGAGGTCACCAAGGCGATCCAGGAGGTCAAGCGCGCGCTGATCACACGTCGCTTCTGATTTCCGGGCGCTGTTGGCTTCTTGGCGCGGTACGAAGGGCCCCGCATCCCGTTCGAGGGATGCGGGGCCCTTCGCCGTTCGGACTTCGCCGTGCACGGCGATTCCTGGCAGGATCGGCCCGTCTGACTCGACACAGCACGAAAGCGGGGACGAGAAACATGAGCGAGCCGAATCCGTACGCGGACGGAGAGTACAAGTGGGGCCCGACGCCGACCCAGCCCGAGGGGGTCCCGACGTACGGCTATCCCAGCCCCGCGCAGGGCTACGGCTACCCGCAGCAGCCGGGCGCCGCCCCCCTTCCGATGGGGGCGCCCGCTCCGATGGGTGGTGCGCCGCTGGTGTCGATCGGTGACATCACCGTCATGGGCGATTCCGTTGTGACGCCCGCCGGGACGCTCCCGCTGAGGGGTTCGGTGTGGAACGCGACCGACATGTCGCGTACCGAGGAGAAGATTCCGACGCATGCCATCGTGCTGGCGATCGTCTTCTTCGTCTTCTGCCTGCTGGGTCTGCTCTTCCTGCTGATGAAGGAGAAGACGACCACGGGCTTCATCCAGATCACGGTGACCAGCGGCGGCAAGCATCACTCGACGATGGTCCCGGCCCGGGGTCCTGAGTCGTTCCAGCAGGTCATGGGACAGATCAACTACGCGCGGTCGCTCGCCAGCATGTAGGCACGCATGGGGTGTTCGGGGGTGGGTCAGGGTGGCCCCGGATGGTCGCGATGATCACCGGGCGCCGGACTCTCCCCTGGGGAACTCCCCAACTCCGCCCTTCGCCTTCGCCGTCCGCGCCGGCCGCCACGTCAGCCACCCACCAGCGGAACGAGCCTGAGGAAGGTGACCTCCGTGGCGCTGCCGAGCTCGAGCTCCTCGTCCAGCTCGACGATCTGCCGGTCTCCGACCAGCACCAGGAAGCCGTTGCGTCCGAACGCCTCGATCGCGCGCTCGTACGCCCGGCCGGTGTCCCCGCCGTCCACGACCTCCTCGCACGCCCTGCGCCGTATCAACTCGCGCAGCGCGAGGCGCTCCTCCGCGATCTCCAGGCCCACGGCGTCGCGGCGTTCCCCCGATGTCGTCTCGTCGACGAAGGTCACCATTCCCATGCCGAATGACTGTAGAAGCCACCACTGACAATCGGGGATGCCCTCCGGCCGGCGCGGCCGGTCAGTCGGAGCGTGGAGAGACGGACCGTTCGAAGAAGGTCTCCAGCGAGACGGTGGCCTGAGTTCCGCTGACGCCCTCGATGGCGTACAACCGCCGCAGCACGTCCTGGAGTTGCTCGGTGGTCGCGGTGCGCACCTTCACCAGCACGGATGCGCTGCCCGCGATGATGTGTGCCTCCTGGATCTCGGGGATCGCGGCGAACGCGGCGCCCGACTCCCCCATCCAGGCCGACGACTCGACCATGACGAAGGCGAGCACCCCCCGCCCGAGCGCCGCCGGGTCCACCTCCACCGTCGTACGGCGGATGATGCCGCGCTCCCGCAGTTTCCGTACCCGCTCGTGCGCGGCGCCGGCCGAGAGACCTACGGCCTTGCCCAGCGCGGCGTACGCCTGGGTGGCGTCCTGCTGGAGCAGGGCCACGAGCTCACGATCAATGTCATCCACGCTTGCAACCATACCTCATACTGCGATACGCATAAACGACAGAAGGTTGTTCAGTCATCAAGCCGAAGGGCTAAACGATGTCTCACACCACTCGCTCATCGATATACGAGATCCTGGACGAACGCTTCCGCACCGGACGCTGCGCCAACGGCGACGAACGGCTGGAGCAGCTCCACGGCGACTGCCGCTGGGCCGAGGGCCCGCTCTACCTGCCCGCCTGGCACCAGTTGATCTGGAGCGACATCCCCAACGACCGGATGCTGCGCTGGGACGAGGCGACCGGCGCGGTCGGCCTCTTCCGCACTCCGGCCGGCCACAGCAACGGCAACACGCTCGACCGCGAGGGCCGGCTGATCAGCTGCGAACAGGGCAACCGCCGCGTGACGCGCACCGAACCCGACGGCACGCTCACCGTCCTCGCCGACCGCTTCGAGGGCAAGCGCCTCAACAGCCCGAACGACGCGGCCGTACGGTCCGACGGTTCGATCTGGTTCTCCGACCCCGACTTCGGCATCACCAGCGACTACGAGGGCTTCCGTGCCGAGAGTGAGATCGGCGCCTGCAACGTCTACCGCGTGGACCCGGCGACGGGCGAAGTCCGCCTGGTCGCCGACGGCTTCGGCGGCCCGAACGGTCTGGCCTTCTCCCTCGACGAGCAGCAGTTGTACGTCTCCGACACCCGCGCCGGCCAGATCCGCGTCTTCGACGTACGCGAGAGGGGCACCCTCTCGGACGGCAAGGTCTTCGCCGAGGCGACGGACGGCATCAGCCGCTTCGACAACATCCGGTTCGACGACGAGGGCCGGCTGTGGGTGGCCGCCATGAACGGCGGAGTGCACTGCTACGACCCGGACGGGACCCTGATCGGCCGCATCGAGGTCCCCGAGCCGGTCTCCAACATCGCCTTCGGCGGCCCCAAGAACAACCGGCTGTTCATCACGGCGGCGACGAGTCTGTACTCGCTGGTGATGTCGGTGACGGGCACTCCGCGGATCCGTCGGACGCCGCCTCCGCGACCAGCATGATGCGGCGCAGCATGTCGTTCAGCTGACGGCGCTCGTCCTTGTCGAGCGCTCCGAGCAGGCGGTACTCCTCGTGGCCGAGGACGTCCATGGCGCCCAGCCAGGTCTTCCGGCCCGACGCGGTGAGTTCGACGTCGACGCGGCGGCGGTCCGAGGTGGAGGGCGTACGGCGGACGAGGCCGCGGCGCTCGAGTGCGTCCAGGCGGCCGGTGACCGAGGCGGGGGCCAGGTCGAGGTCGGCGGCGAGTTCGGAGGGAGCCGCCTTGCCGCCGCGGCCGGCGAGCTTGTGGAGCGTGTCGAACTCGTGGCGCTCCAGGTCGAAGTCGGCCAGAGACTGCTCACGGACCCGGCGCAGATGGACGGAGAGCTTGCCCATGCGGGTGACAGCGCCCTCGATCTCGGGGTCGAGGTCGGGCAGGACGGGCTTCCAGCGCGCCACATGCCCGTCGGTCCAGTCGCGGTGCTCCATGGCGGCGATGGTACGCGGGGCCCTTCCGTCCCTATGCCCGCCCGGCCGATATATTTCGTTGCCGAATAGTTCGCCACCGAAGTATATTGCCGGGCATGCCGCACCCCTTGCGTACGCGCTCCTTCAGGCTGCTCTTCCTCGGACGCACACTCTCCCTCCTCGGCGACGCGGCGATCCCCGCCGCCCTCGCCCTCGCCGTGTACCAGGCCACCGGTTCGACCGGTGCTCTCGCGCTCGTACTGGGCTGCGCGATGGTGCCCAAACTCCTGCTGCTGCCGCTCGGCGGCGTCGTCGGGGACCGGTTCAACGCCCGGACGGTCGCGCTCGCCACCGATGTCGTACGGTGCCTCACCCAGATCCTGGTGGGCATCGAACTCCTCGGCGGCGAGCCGCGGTTGTGGCACATTGCCGCCGCGGAGGCGGTCGGCGGGGCAGCGGGGGCGTTCGCGATGCCGACCGTCATGCCGCTGATCACCGGCACGGTGGAGGGAAAGGAGGGGCTGCGAAAGGCCAACGCCCTGATGGGGGTCGTGCAGAGCGCCGCCCGGCTCGGCGGACCCGCACTGGCCGGCCTGCTGATCTACACCGTCGGGGCCGGCTGGGCCTTCGTCCTCGACGGGGCGAGCTTCGCGGTGAGCGCCCTGCTGCTGGTGGCGATTCGCGTGCGGCACGTTCCCATTCCGCGCCGTTCCCTGCTCGCCGACCTCAAGGAGGGCTGGGTCGAGGTCCGCTCGCGCGACTGGTACTGGACCAGCCTCGTCGGCCACGCCGCCTGGAACGGCGCGGCCGCCGTGCTGATGACCCTCGGACCCGCCATTGCCGTACGGCAGATGGGCGGGCAGGGCGCCTGGGTCGCTCTGCTCCAGACGGGCGCGGTCGGGCTGCTGCTCGGCTCGCTGGTGGCCGGGCGGGTCCGCCCGAAACGGCCGGTACTCGTGGCCAATCTGGGGCTTGCGACCTATGCGCTGCCGCTCGGGCTGCTGGCCGTCGCGGCGCCCGCTCCGCTGACGATCGCGGCGTACGGGATCGCCCAGGCGGGCCTCGGCTTCCTCTCCCCGGTCTGGGGCACCGCGGTCCAGACGGCGATCCCGGCGGGTGCGCTGGCCCGCGTGACGTCGTACGACTGGCTGCTCTCGCTCGGCGCGATGCCGCTCGGGTACGCGCTGGCGCCGCTGGCCGCCGCGGCCTGGGGCACCGCGGTGCCGCTCGCGGTCGCCGCGGTGGTGGTGGGTGCGGCCTGCCTGGGCACGGCCGCGGTGCCGGGAGTGCGCCGGTTCGGGGCCGCCGACCCCGATGTCAGTGGCGGGCCGTACCTTCGTGAGGGGTTGAGCGCGGGGAGGGGACCGGCACGATGACGGCGATGACGGACGGCCTGGAGGCCAGGCTCTACGAGGCGGGGTGGCGGGAGCGCACGGGCGAGGGGCCGCCGGTGCGGGAGCTGCTGGAGTCGCTCGACGAGCCCGAGCAGCGTCGGGCCGCGCTGTGGTTCCACGACTGGCTGTGCCGGAGCGGCGACGACGACGTCACCCTGGACGCGCTCGGCCGGCTGGCGGAACAGCGGCTCGAATGGACCGCACCGCAGGCCGCCGAGCTGCTGGGGCGGCTCGTCGGCGCCGACGCACAGGTCGACCTGACCACCCTGCTGCGCAAGTACGTACCGCTGGTGCGGCTCGCGTTGACGGCTGCCCGCACGGCCGGGGAGTACGACCGCGGACATGTCCGGGCACTGCGCAGATGGCTGCCGTCGGCGGAGGACCGCCCCGAGTGGCTGCGCGAATGGCTCGACGAGCTTGCCGGGACCGGACCCGAAACCACCGGGCTGTCGGGCGAGCTGCTCGACGCGCACGACGACTACGGACCGGCGATGCGGGCCGCGCACCCGACGCTGCTCGCCGCTCCCGGCATCGACGCACTCCTGTGGCACTGCATGAGGCAGGACAAGGTGCGCGCCACCAAGCGATGGCGCAAGGAGGCGTCGGCGCTGCTGGACCGCACCGAGGGCGGGGCAGAGACGGTGCGGGCGCTGCTGGAGGGGATGGCCGCGCAGCCGGAGCACCCGGTCGCCGCGCCCCAGTGGGCCGGCGACGCGTGGCCGGGGATCGCCGCCGAGGGCAGCACCCGGCTGGTGCGCGGGCTGCTGTGGGCCGCCGCGGGCCTGGAGGCGGACTGGGTGGTACCGGTCGTGGGCGAGGTGGCACTCAACGCCGGTACGGGCTGGGGGGGTTCCGGCGGCTACTGCCGCAGCGTCAGGATGGCCACCACCGCGGTCGCGGTGCTCGGCGACTTCGGCGGCGCGCAGGGCGAGCAGGCCGTCGACCGGCTCGGCCGGCTCCAGCGCACGATCCGTAACCGCACGGTGGTCAAGGGCATCGCCGCCTCCCTGCAGGCCGTGGCCGAGCGCAGCGGGCTCACCCCGTCGATGCTCCGGGAGCGGACCGTGCCGTCCGTGGGCCTCGATCCGCGCGGTCTGCGCGAAGAGGCGCTCGGGGACTACACGGCGGTCCTCTCGGTCACCGCGTCGGGAGCGGCCGCGCTCTCCTTCCGTGGCCCGCAGGGCCGGGTCCTGAAGTCCGCACCGAAGGCGGTCCGGGACGAATTCGGCACACAACTGTCCGAGATCCGCGGCGCCTTGAAGCAACTGCGCGCCCTGATGCCGGTCGAGCGCATGCGGCTCGAGGACCATCTGATGGCGGGCACCCGCTGGGCGACCGAGGACTGGGAGCAGTACTACATCGACCCTGCGGTGACCGGCTCCCTGGCCCGCACGCTGATCTGGGAAATGAGCCGCGACGGCGGTGGCCGGTGGACCGCGGGGCTGCCGGAGCGTATGGCGGGCGGCTGGGCGCTGGCCGGGGCGGACGGCACGGCCCTCCCGGTGACCGACGGAGCGCTGCTGCGGCTCTGGCATCCGGTGCGCGCGGACGCCGAGGAGATCGCGGCGTGGCGCGAGGAGCTCGCCGGGCGCGAGCTGCGGCAGCCGTTCAAGCAGGCCTTCCGGGAGGTCTATCCGCTCACCCCGGCCGAGGAGGAGACCGGAAGCTACTCCAACCGCTTCGCCGGGCACATCCTGCGCTACAACCAGGCGAAGGCCCTGATGGTGGAGCGCGGCTGGCTGGGCAACCACCTGGGGTACTTCAGCGACGGGTACTCCGCGGAGATGGTGCGGGAGCTGCCCCGGGCAGGTGATGTCCCGACGTCCGAGGGCGAGTTCTGGCGGGCCAGGTTCTATGTCGAGCTGGTGGACCAGCCCGGGGTGGACCGCGGGACGGCATCCCTGTGCTCCACGGACCAGGTGCGCTTCGAGCGACGGCGCGGGGCACGCGGGCCGTGGGAGCGGGCCGGCCTCGTCGACGTACCGCAGCCGGTGCTGACGGAGGCGATGCGGGACGTCGACCTGTTCGTGGGGGTGGCCTCGATCGGGGCGGATCCGCAGTGGACGGACCGCGGGGCGGACCGCGCGTACGACGGGTACTGGAAGGAGTGGGCGTTCGGCGAGCTCACCGAACCGGCGCGGATACGGAGGGAGTCGCTGGCCCGGCTGCTGCCGCGGACCCGGATCGCGGACCGCGTGGAGCTCACGGACCGCTTCCTGCGGGTCCGCGGTGAGCTCCGCGCGTACAAGATCCATCTCGGCTCGGGCAACATCCTGATGGAGCCCAACGACGCGTATCTCTGCATCGTGGTGGACCGTTCGACGGCGGCCGGGAGCGGGGAGCGGGTCTTTCTGCCCTTCGAGGAGGACGGCGGACTGCTGTCGGTGATCATGTCGAAGGCGTTCCTGCTGGCCGACGACGCGCAGATCACCGACCGCACGATCACCGCTCAGATACGCCGGGACGCGTAGGGCGCGAGCACGTCCTGGCCACGCGGGGCGGCGCGGCCGCCGAGATGCTCGGCGAGGAAGCCGAGGAGCAGTGCGGTGGTCTCCTCGGGACGTTCCAGGGAGGGCAGATGCCCGGCCCAGTCGAGTTCGATGTGACGGGCGTCGGGGAGAAGCTGCGGCAGCCGGGCGGCGATCCGGCGGAAGTCGGCGACGTCGTGCGCGCCGCCGACGGCGAGACAGGGCGCCTCGATTTTACCGAGGCCGGGCTGCGGAGCGGACGCGGCCGCGGAGGACTCCGGCTCCTCGGCGGGCGACTCTGACGCCTCCGCAGCCGCTGCCACCGCAGCCTCGGAGGCTTCGTACACCGCCGCTGTCGCCGCCGCCTCGGACACCTCGGACACCTCGGACGCATTGGCCGCCTCGTCCGCAGCCGCTTCCGCCGCCTGGTCCGCCGCCAGTTGGATCTCGAACGCATGGCGCTGCATCACCCGGACCTGCTCGCGGACCCGCTCGTCAGCGTGCGGTCCCAGCCAGGTGTCCAGGTTGAGCTCGACCGCGGCGGACAGGTCCCCGGCATCGAAGAACGCATCCTCGCGCGCGCCGAAAGTCCGCAGTTCCGGGCTCGGTTCATGACCCGGCATGCCCGCGCAGAGCAGCGCCAGCGCCGTCACGCGGTCCGGCCTGCGGGCCGCGGCCTCCAGCGCGACGCGACCGCCGAAGGAGGAGGCGACCAGGGCCGCCCGTTCGATGCCGAGTTCGTCCAGCAGTTCCAGTACGTCCTCGGCGTCGCTGTACTCGCCCGCGTCCGCGGGTGTCTGCCCGTGCCCCCGGAAGTCGCAGCGCATCACCCGGTATCCGGCGTCCACCAGGGCCTGCCACTGCGGGTCCCACATCCGCCGGTCGCAGACCGAGGAGTGCAGAAGTACGACGGCGGGACCGTCACCGGCCATGTCATGGGAGAGCGTCACCCGGCAGACCCTAGCCCGTCGGCCGACCCGGCGCCCGGCAGTTTTCGATCCGGCTTGAACATGTTCAAAAAGAGGTTCAGGTTCATTCCTGCCAGCCTTTTGAACACGTTCAAGGAGGGTGGGGCATGGACCTCACTGTTGTCGCGTACGCCGTCTACCTGCTGATCAGCGTCGGACTCACCATCTGGGTCGCTCGCACGCTCAGCCGCAACGGGCGCATCTTCATCGCCAGCGTGCTGAACGGGGACGACAAGCTCGCCGACGCCGTCAACCACCTTCTGGTGGTCGGCTTCTATCTGGTCAACCTCGGATTCGTGGCGCTCTACCTCAAGGCGGCGGAAGCCGTCGAGAACGCCCGCGGGCTCTTCGAGGCCCTCTCGGTGAAGATCGGTGTCGTCCTGCTCGTCCTCGGCGTGATGCACCTCGGCAACGTCTGGGTGCTCAACAAGATCCGCCGGCGCGGTGTCATGGAGCGCGAGCAGGTGCCGCCGGTGTCGCCGCAGGGCTGGACGGGCCAGGCAGGTCAGGGCCCGTGGACCGCACCCGCCGCCGGTCCCGCCGGGGCGTGAGCACGATGGGTACCCCGGTTCGCAGACTGACCGTCCTGTACGACGCCGAGTGCTCCCTCTGCGTCCACCTGCGGAGCTGGCTGCTGCGGCAGCGGCAGCTCGTACCGCTGGACATGGTGCCCGCCGGGTCGGCCGAGGCGCGGCGCAGGTACCCGCGCCTCGACCACACCCGGACCATGCGGGAGATCACCGTCATCGGCGACAAGGGCCAGATCTTCACCGGGCAGGCCGCCTGGATCGTCTGCCTCTGGGCCCTGGCCGAGCACCGGCCCAAGGCCCACTGGCTCGCCACTCCGGCCGGCGCGCCCTTCGTACGCGTCACGATGCTCGCGGCGGCCAAGTACCGCGAGGCGACCGGGGCGGGCGCGCGGACGGGGACGGGGACGGGCGCGGTGACGGGGACAGACGCGGGCGCGGTGACGGGCGCGGAGCCAGGAGGGGCCGTCGGTACGCCCTGCGACGACCAGTGCTCCGTCCCCGGTTAGGCTCGGACACCGTGACAGAAGTGAAGGCCCCCAAGAGCGAGCAGACCCGCACGCTCATCCTCGAGACCGCGCTCCGGCTCTTTCAGGAGCGCGGTTACGACAAGACGACCATGCGGGCCATCGCCAAGGAGGCCGGGGTCTCCGTAGGGAACGCGTACTACTACTACAGCTCCAAGGAACACCTGGTCCAGGGCTTCTACGACCGGATCGCCGCCGAACACCAGGCAGCGGTCCGGCCGGTCCTGGACCGGGAGACCGACCTGGAGGCCCGGCTCGCCGGGGTGCTGAGAGCCTGGCTGGACATTGCCGCGCCGTACCACGAGTTCGCGGCCCAGTTCTTCAAGAACGCGGCCGACCCGGAGAGCCCGCTCAGCCCCTTCTCCCCCGAGTCGGAACACGCCCGCGAGGCGGCCATCGCCGTCCACCGGGAAGTACTGGCCGGCTCGAAAGCCAAGGTCGCCGACGAGCTTGCCGACATCCTCCCCGAGTTGATGTGGCTGTCCCAGATGGGACTCGTCCTGTACTGGGTCTTCGACCGTTCGGAAGGCCGGGAGCGCAGCAGGCGCCTCGCCGAACGCGGCGCCCGGCTCACCACGCGCGGGGTCGCACTCTCGCGGTTCCGGGTGCTGCGGCCGCTCGTACGCGAAGTCCATGAGCTGTTCACGGACTTCCTGCCCGGGATGGCGGAGACTGTCGCCGCCCGCAAGAAGCCCTGACCTGAGCTATGGCTGGTGCACGGCGGAATCCGACAGGACCACGTCGTGGACCAGCGGGTCGCCGCCGACCGTGATGTTGCGGACCCATGGCTCGCGGAGCCCCGACGTCGCCGCCAGCAGATACGCGCCCCCGGCCGGAGCGGACAGAACGTACGAGCCGTCGGCCAGCGACTCCACCCGGTCGACCTGACGGCCCCCGGACGAGGCGAGGGTGAGGACAACGTCCCCTACCGGCTCGCCCGACTCCGTACGGACGAAGCCATGGACGACGGACGACCCGAGGGACCGCCCGGCGGACGGCCCGGCGGACGGCCCGGGAACCACAGACGCGGGCACGTCCTCCCGCGGCTCCACCGCCAGATGCGGCAGCCGCTTCTCCAGCCCCGCCGGCAACCACCAGTTGGACCGCCCCAGCAGATGCATCGCCGCCGGCACCAGAGCCGTAAGCAGAATGAACGCATCCAGCGCCACTGCCGCCGCCAGCCCGATGCCCGCCATCGCGCCTTCCATGTCGCCGCTCAGCACGAACGCGCTGAAGACACAGATCATGATGAGCGCCGCGCAGTTGATGACCCGGCTGGTCTCGGCGAGGCCGACCCGCACCGCCCGCGCGTTGTCCTTCGTATGCACCCATTCCTCGTGCATCCGGCTGACCAGGAAGACCTGGTAGTCCATGGAGAGCCCGAAGAGCAGCGACAGCATGATCACCGGCAGGAAGGCAGTGATCGGGCCCTCCTTGCCGACGCCCAGCGCCTCCGCTCCCCAGCCCCACTGGAAGATCGCGACCAGTACGCCGAAGGAGGCCCCGGCCGCGATCAGGTTCATCAGGGCGGCGGTCAGCGGGACGACCAGCGAGCGGAACGCGATCAGCAGCAGCAGGAAGCCCAGCGCGATGATCGTCCCGATGAAGTACGGCAGCCGGTCGCCCGTCACCGCCGCGAAGTCCTTGAAGATCGCGGTGACTCCGCCGACATGAACCTGCTCGCCCGACTGCGGGATCACCTCGTCGCGCAGCCGGTCGATCAGCCGGTCCGTCTCCTCGGACTGCGGTGACGTCGCCGGGACGACCTGGATCACCGCGACGCCGGAGTCCGGTGGCGAGGGCAGCGCGACGGCCTGGGCCACTCCCTCCGTCGCCCGCACCACCTCGACCAGCTTCGCGACAGCGGCCGGTTCCGCGTCCCGCGCGACCAGTTGCAGCGGCCCGTTGAAGCCGGGCCCGAAGCCCTCGGCGAGCAGGTCGTACGCCTGCCGGGTGGTGGTGTCCTCCCGGTGGTTGCCCTGGTCGGTCGCGCCGAGCCGCAGCGACAGCACCGGGATCGCGAGCGCCGCCATCACCACGACCGCGACCAGCGCGGTCGACTTCGGCCGCTTCTGTACGTACGCCGACAAGCGGGCGGCGGCGCCGCTCGACTCCGTCGGCTCCGGGCCGTCGGCGGCCAGCCGACGACGCTGCCGCCGACTGAGCACCCGCGGCCCGAGCAGTCCGAGGAGCGCGGGCAGCAAGGTGATCGCGGCCAGCACGCTCAGGACGACCGTCAGCGAGGTCGCGATCACCACGCCGTCGAGGAAGCGCATGTTCATCACGAGCATGCCGGCGAGGGCGATGCACACCGTGCCGCCCGCGAACAGCACCGCACGCCCGGAGGTGTTCAGCGCGGTGATCGCCGCGTCCTCGGGCGCGGCGCCCCGCAGAATGCCCTTGCGGTGCCGTGTGACGATGAACAGCGCATAGTCGATGCCGACGCCGAGGCCGATCAAGGAGCCCAGCAGCGGCGCCACTTCGGGCACATCTGTCACATGGCTCAGCAGCATGGTCGACAGCATTCCGGTGCCGACGCCGAAGACCGCCACGACAATCGGCAGCAGCATCGAGAAGAACGAGCCGAAGGCGAGGAAGAGCACGACCGCCGCGGCCGCGATGCCGACGAGCTCGGCCGTGCCGGTCGGCGGCTCCTGGACGCGGGTGATCGCCTGTCCGCCGAGTTCTATCTGTAGTCCTCCGCCGCTGCCTTCGGCCTGGGAGGTACCCCTACGCTCCGCGGACTGCGCGGTCTCGACGACGTCCTCGACCAGCTTCTTCGGCACGGCGTTGGCCTGCTCGACGAAGGTGACCCGGGCGTAGGCGATCCGCCCGTCCTTGCTGATCTGTGCCGCGCCTGCCGCGGAGTACGGGCTCGCGACCTCGCCGACACCCTTCATGCCCGCGATCTCCTTGAGCACGGGCTCCAGCCGTTCGCGCACCGCCGCATCGCGCGCGGAACCCTCGGAGACCCGCCACACCACTGTGTCGGTGTCGCCCGATTGCTCCGGGAAGGCGTCCGCCATCACGTCGTACGCCCGTGTGGAGTCGGTGTTCGGAAGACTGAACACGTTCGAGTAGTTGGTGCCTGCCGTGCTGCCGGCGGCTCCCAGGCCGAAGAGCGCCCCCACCCACAACACCAGGACCACCAGCCGGTGCCGATAGCGCCACCGTGCCAAAGCCGCCACGATTCCTGCCCCTTCATCGGTTTCGCCGGTTCGTCGGGTCCCCCTCGGTCCGCTCCCAGAATCGGCGCCGGAGGCTGCCCGTGGCGTGGCGCGGCCACGACTCTCAAGGAACTCCAAGACAGGGACCGGTCCCCCGAACGGCGGACCGGCCGATACTGAGGGCATGAGCCATGAGGGAGCGACCGTGCTGATCGTCGAGGACGAGCCGAGCATCGCCGACGTCCTCGCCATCGCCCTGCGCTATCACCGTTTTGAGGTGATGACGGCCACAGGCGTACGGCAGGCGCAGCGACTGGCAGAGCAGACGCGCCCCGATGTGGCGCTCCTCGATGTGATGCTCCCGGACGGCGACGGGCGGGTGCTGGGGCGTGAACTGCGCGCCGCGTACCCCGAGACGGCCGTCGTCTTCGTCACCGCACGCGACGCCCCCGCCGAGATCGTGGGAGCGCTGGGCTTCGGCGACGACTACCTCACCAAGCCGTTCAATGTCGACGAGGTCGTGGCGCGTATCCGGGCCGTACTGCGCCGCACCAGAGCCACCGACGTGCTGCCGGTGCGGCCGCCGCTGCGGTACGGGGATCTGGAGCTGGACGATGCGACGTACGTGGCGCGGCGCGCGGGCCGCTCGGTGCTGCTCACCCCCACCGAGTACGCGCTGCTGCGCTTCCTCGTACGCAACGGCGGGCGCATCGTGTCCAAGGAGCAACTGCTGCGCCACGTCTGGCAGTACGAGCATCAGGCCGAGTCGACCGTCGTCGAGACATACATCAGCTACCTGCGGCGCAAGCTCGATCCCCTGGGGCCATCGCTGATCACCACACGGCGGGGTGTCGGATACGGACTCGCATGAGGCCTTCCACGGCCCGCACAAAGCGCCGGCCCCGCGGAATGCACTCCCTGCGTGCCCGGCTCACCCTGGTGAATCTGGCGCTGCTCGCCCTGGGCATCGTCGCGGCCACCGTGGTCAGCCTGATGGGCATGCGGCACTATCTGCTCGACAGCGTGGACTCCGAGCTGATCGCCTCCCGCAACGCCCTGCAGGGCGCCGGGCTCACCCGGAAGCAGATCGATTCGCTGAGCGCGATCGGCGCGCTGCGCGAGCAGTTCGAGCCGGACAAGACGGGGGCGAGTACGCTGCCGCCCCCAGAGACGATCCTGGTGGCCCTCGACGCGAAGGGTTCGCCGATCTCCTTCGCCGGAGTCGCGCCCACCGAGCGGCAGCGCGGCCTCGCCGCCGCCGTGGACGACCCGGCCGCCCTCACCCGCTCCGACGAGATGGCCGAGCTGAGCCTGGGCGGCGATCCGTACCGCACCACCGGTGCGCGTCTCGGCGACGGAACGTACATCCTGATGGCGACCAACACCGAGGCCGTGCGCGACGGGGTGAAGAAGGCCCTCAGATTCGATCTCGCCTTCGGCACCGTCCTGCTGGCGCTGCTCGCGCTGCTCACCATGCTCGGCGCGCAGCACCGGCTGCGTCCGCTGGAGGACATGGTGGAGACGGCCTCCTCCATAGCGGAGGGCGATCTGACCCGCCGGGTGCCGGCCGGCCGCGACCGCGTCACCGAGATCGAACAGCTGCGGGTCGCCCTCAACTCCATGCTCCACCAGGTCGAGTCCGCCTTCGAGACCCGCGAGCACAGCGCGGCCCAGCTACGGCGGTTCGTCGCGGACGCGTCGCACGAGCTGCGTACGCCGCTGTCCGCGATCCGCGGCTATCTCCAGCTGTACGACAAGGGGATGCTGCGCGAGCCCGCGGAACGGACCAGGGCGCTGGCCCGGATGAACGCCGAGGCGGACCGGATGGGGCGGCTCGTCGACGAACTGCTCACCCTGGCCCGCCTCGACCAGCAGCCTCAACTGCGCATGTCCCCCGTCGACTTGAGCCGTCTGGTACGGGACGCGGCCGACGATCTGCGCGCGCAGCAGCCGCAGCGACCGCTCGCCGTCCGGGCGGACGGCTCGATGATCGTCCAGGGCGACGAGTCGGGGCTGCGGCAGGTCGTCGGCAATCTCCTCGCCAATGTCCGCGCCCACACCCCGGCCGAGGCACGGGTGCGGGTGGAGCTGGCCCGCGGGAACGACGAAGGCGGTGGCAGGGGCGGAGGCGGTGACAGAGGCGGTGGCGGTGGCGGGACGGTGTGGCTGCGGGTCGAGGACGAGGGGCCCGGGATGTCCCCGGAGGACGCCGACCGTATCTTCGACCGCTTCTTCCGTGCGGTGGGCGGGACGGAGAGCGTCGAGACAGCGAGTGGCGAGACGGACGGCCCGGGCGGTGCCAGGCCCGTGGGCAGTGGGCTCGGCATGGCCATCGTGCAGGCGGTGGTCGCCTCGCACGGCGGCCGGGTGACGGTCCGGACGGCGCCGGGCGAGGGGCTCGTGGTCATGGTCGCGCTCCCGGCCGACGCCCGGACCATCGGGCCGTAAGCCCTGGCCGGGACCGGCGGCAGACGGGCCGTCCGTTCTGGCTGCGCCCGGCGGGAGACGGGGTCGCGAGTTCTGGCTACGCCTGGCGGGAGGCGAGCTGTACGACGGTGATGTCGGACGAGGCCCCCACCCGCACGGGCGGTCCCCATGCGCCCGCTCCCCGGGTCACGTACAGCTGGGTGTCTCCGTACCGTTCGAGCCCGGCCACGGTCGGGTTGGCGAGCTCCGCCAGGTAGTTCCCCGGCCAGAGCTGACCACCGTGGGTGTGCCCGGACAGCTGGAGGTCGACAGCGTGGTCGACGGCGTCATGGATGACCACGGGCTGGTGCGCGAGGAGCACCGAGGCACGGGTCCGGTCCCGGTCGCCGAGCGCCTTCACGAAGTCGGGGCCTTCGCCCTCGCTCTCGCCGGCGATGTCGTTGACGCCAGCGAGGTCGAAACCGCCGATCTCGACGCGGTCGTTCTCCAGCGGTCTGAGCCCGAGCTCACGGACATGGTCGACCCACGCGTCGGCACCCGAGAAGTACTCGTGGTTGCCGGTGACGAAGAAGGCCCCGTGCCGTGCCCGCAACTGCGCGAGCGGCTCGGCGGCGGACCCGAGGTCGGCCACGCTCCCGTCGACGAGGTCACCGACGACGGCGATCAGATCGGGCGTGGTGGCGTTGATGGCGTCGACGATCCGCAGGGTGTGGGCGCGGCCCAGGACCGGCCCGAGATGGATGTCGCTGACGACGGCGATACGGAACCCGTGGGCGGCGCGCGGGAGTTTGGCGAGCGGCACGGTGACTCGCTTGACGCGTGGGCCGCGGAGCACGCCGTACGTCCCGTATCCGACGGTCCCGAGCGCGACGGCTGCCGCGCCTCCGCCGACGATACGAGAGACGAACATCCGCCGTGAGAGACCGCTGTGCGCGGCAGAATCAGCGGAGTCGGCGGAATCAACGGAGACGGCGGAGTCGGCGAGTTCCGTGCGCTCGACGGATTCCGTGCGCTCGACGGATTCGGGCTCGTGATCGGGTTGGGCGTCCGCGAGGGAGACCCCGCCTCCTACGGGTTCGGGGGCTTCGGGGCTGCCTCCCGTGACGGCACCCGCACCGGCACCGCGTCCGGGTCCGGTTGTGCCGGCCGAAGGTCCGGTTGTGCCGCGCCCGGCGAGGGTGTGGCTCGCGCCCGCGGAGCCCGGCACCCCGGCCTCGGCGGCCGGCACCGCGTCCCCGCCCACAGACACCACCGCACCGTCGCCCGGAGCCGAGGCATCCCCTCCCGTGGGAAGCGTCTCCGCCGTGGTGAGGCTCACCCGCACCGGGCCGTGCGACGACTCGGAGGCTTGGGGGGCGTGGGGGGCAGCCTGCCGCCCGGTTGCCCGCCGCCCGGTTGCCCGCCGCTCCAGCACCCGCTGCAGCAGCGGCCGCAGCGCCTCGCCCACCACCAGCGCCAGCGTGAGATACAGCAGCACCGCCAGCCACAGAAACCCGGGCCACGCCAGCGCCTGCTGAAGCCGGAAGGGAAACCCGGAGCGCCCCGAAACCAGCGCCCCCACGGACAGCACGGGCAGCACGCACACAGCGACCGTGCCCACGCGGCGGACCACACTGCCCCGCTCGGTCGTGTCGCGGACCAGCCGCCGCCACACGTACCAATGGACCCCGCCGAGCAGGGCGAAGACCACGACCATCACGAGCAGGACGACCACCAGCACGGCGCGTTCCCCTATTCCTGTGCGCTTCTCGGCTGTTCCCGGTGCGCTTCTCGGCGCAATGCGCGTACGCCACGCAACCCGATCACGCCGATGACCGTCCCCAGAAGCAGGGACGTAATGGCGAGCAGCAGATGGACCCAGAAGTATCCGGTCGGGTCACCCGCGTCGTCGAACGCGAGCCCGCTGCCGTCCTTCCACAGGTTCTTGACGAAAGTGACCCAGATGACCCAGCTCCATACCCCGAACGCGAGCAGGAACCAGGAGACGGGGCGGCTGAGCTTCATGGAACCAGTATCGCGGGCGTCCTCCGGTCGGGTTGCCCGGGGTGGGCTGTCCCGGCGTCGCTCCCGGCGGGTCATCGAGCCGATGTCCATATCTTCCGCAGTGCCATGTACGTTCTCGTCCGTGTCTGCTCTGAACAAGACCGCGTTGACGGTCGTAGCCGCCGCGTTGCTGCCCGTTCTCATCGCCGCGCCCGCCTCGGCCGACAACAGTGACGACAAGGCAGACAAGAGAAAGCATCCGAACCCCCCGGCCTCCATGTCCACGGTCGGCGGCGCCCAACTCGGCAAGCCGGGCACCCAGGTCAGCCTCGGCCCCGACGCGCCCGTCCTGCCCAAGAGCGTGAGCGGCCGCTCCTGGATCGTCGCGGACGCCGAGAGCGGCGACGTGCTCGCCTCGCACAACGCCCACTGGCGGCTGCCCCCGGCCTCGACCCTCAAGATGCTCTTCGCGGACACACTGCTCCCCAAGCTGCCGAAGAACACAGTCCACAAGGTGGCGGACACCGACCTTGCCGATGTCGGCGAGGGCAGCAGCCTGGTCGGGATCAAGGAGGACCACACCTACACCGTCCACGACCTGTGGCTCGGCGTCTTCCTCCGCTCCGGCAACGATGCCGTGCATGTCCTGTCCTCGATGAACGGCAGCGTCGCCAAGACCGTCCAGGACATGCAGGCGCACGCCGAGGACCTGCAGGCACTCGACACCCAGGTCGTCTCGCCCGACGGTTACGACGCCGACGGCCAGGTCTCCTCCGCGTACGACCTCACTCTCATCGCCCGAAGCGGCATGCAGAAGAAGGACTTCCGGGAGTACTGCTCGACGGTGAGCGCGGACTTCCCCGGCGAGCAGGAGGAGGGCGAGGAACGCGGCACGTTCGCGATCCAGAACACCAACCGCCTGCTCACCGGTGCCAACGGCATCGACCCGTACAAGGGCATCGCGGGCGTCAAGAACGGCAACACCACCCACGCGGGCGCGACCTTCACCGGTGTCGCCGAGCGCAACGGCAAGGTGCTGCTCGTCACCGTCATGAACCCGGAGTCCGACGAGAGCCAGGCCGTCTACAAGGAAGCCGCCCGGCTGCTCGACTGGGGCTTCACGGCGGCCGGGAAGGTCAAGCCGGTCGGCGAGCTGGTCGCGCCGAAGTCCGCGCAGACCGGTGCGGGTGCCGGCGCCGGTGCCTCCGGCGGCGCTGAGGCGGCCAAGAACGGCAAGGGCGCCCCGGCGAAGACAGCCGCCGAGCAGGAGAGCTCCGGCGGTGTCGCCACCGCGCTCGCCATCACCGGCGGGGTGCTGGTGATGCTGGCGGCCGGAGTCTTCCTGGTCAACCGCCGCTGGCCGCTGCGCCGCCGCTAGTCGTCTCCTCGCCTGCCGCCTTCTCCTCGGCCGTCTTCTTCTCGTCCGTCTTCTCCTCGGCCGTCTCCTCGTCGGCCGTCTCCCTGCTCTGCGTCGCCGTCCAGGCGGCGCAGAGCAGCAGCAGCTTCGCGGTGAAGTTGATCCACAGCAGCAGGGCAATCGGTACACCGAAGGCTCCGTACATGCTCTTGGACGCGACATCCCTCATATAGCCGCCGAGCAGCAGTTTGAGCAGTTCAAAGCCGACCGCGCCGATCAGTGCCGCCACGATGAGACGGCGGCGCGGCGGCTGCACTCCGGGCAGCAGCGTCAGGAGGTAGAGCAGGACCAGGAAGTCGGCGAGTACGGCGACCGCGAGCGCCGCGATCTGTACCAGTACGCCGCTGGCTCCGCCTTCGTCGAAGCCGAGCCGGTCCGCGCTCCATCCGACGGCGGTGGAGCCCAGCCCGGAGGCGGCGAGCGAGGCCAGCACGGCCACGCCGAGGCCCAGCAGTACGCCCCCGTCCTTGAGCTTGCGCAGAAGGGGGTTGCCCTCGTCCTCGTCGTCCAGTTCCCAGACGGCACGCAGGCAGTCCCTGATCGCACCGATCCAGCTGATGCCCGTGACCAGCAGCAACGCACCCGCGACGAGCCCGACCGTGCCCGCGTTGGCGACCAGGGAGTCGACGTCGAGCTGGTCGGAGATCCCCGGCACCTGTTCGGTGATCTTGTCCTCGAGCTGGCTCAGCTGCTCCTTGTCGAGCAGCGCGACGCCGACCGCCGCGACGACGGTGATCAGCGGGAAGAGCGCGAGGAAGCTGAGAAAGGTGATCGCGGCGGCGAGGCGCGCCCAGTGCACCCGGTCGAGAGTTTCGTACGAACGCCAGGCGTGGGTGCGCATCAGTCGGGCCACGAGGGGGCCGATGACGGGGAGCTTGATCAGCCAGTCCATGTCGTACGCGTACCCCCCACACGAAGTCCGAGCGTCCGGGCCCCCGCTGACACTCGGTCAATCACCCATTTCGGCGAGTCCGGTGATGCACAGAACAAAGGGCTCATAGGTGGCGATACGGTCACGTTCATGTCTACTGCGGGCCGGTTCGGACCCGACTCTCTCTAGGAGAACTGAACGATGAAGGACACCTTCGGCACTCCTCAGTCCCTGCTCGTCCTCGGCGGTACGTCGGAGATCGGCCTCGCCACCGCCCGCCGGCTCATCGCCCGTGGCACCCGTACGGTCTGGCTCGCAGGACGTCCGTCCGCCGCGCTCGACGTCGCGGCCGACGGCCTGCGCACCCTGGGCACGCCGGGCACGGACGTCCGCACCGTCGCCTTCGACGCTCTGGACCCCGGCGCTCACGAGGAGGTGCTCGGCAAGGTCTTCGCGGAGGGCGAGATCGACATGGTGCTGCTCGCCTTCGGTGTCCTCGGCGACCAGGCGCACGACGAGGCCGAGCCGCTGGCAGCCGTCCGGGTCGCGCAGACCAACTACACGGGCGCGGTCTCGGCCGGCCTGGTGTGCGCGGGCGCCCTGCAGGCCCAGGGACACGGTTCGCTGGTGGTGCTCTCCTCGGTCGCGGGCGAGCGGGCCCGCCGGGCCGACTTCATCTACGGCTCGAGCAAGGCGGGTCTGGACGTCTTCGCGCAGGGGCTGGGGGACGCGCTGCACGGGACAGGGGTGCAGGTGATGGTCGTACGCCCCGGATTCGTACGGACGAAAATGACGGCGGGACTGGCTCCGGCACCGCTCGCGACCACTCCGGATGCGGTCGCCGTGGCCATCGAGCTGGGGCTGCGGCGCAGGTCGGAGACGGTGTGGGTACCGGGGGCACTGCGCGTGGTGATGTCGGCGCTGCGGCACGTGCCACGGCCGGTCCTGCGCAGGCTGCCCGTCTGACGCCCACGGCGGCCTCGTCGGCCGGGGGCCGCAGTGGCCGCGGCGGGCCGGGGCGGCCACGACGGGCCGGGTGGCACTACGGGCCGGGGTGGCGGGTCAGAGGGTGGCGGCGGGCTCGTCGACCGGAGATCCCTGGGCGGGAACGGCCGGGGCCCCTCCGCCGCCGAACGCGTACGAGCTCAGCTTGCGCCAGACTCCGTCAGCGCCCTGTTCGTACAGCGAGAAGGAGGCGCAGGTCCACGCCGCCTCGTACTCGGACAGCTCCTCGTACGCCCGGTCCATCGCCTCCTCGGCGATGCCGTGCGCCACCGTGACATGCGGGTGGTACGGGAACTGCAGCTCGCGCACCAGCGGCCCGGACGCGTCCCGCACCCGCTTCTGCAGCCAGGAGCAGGCGGCCGCGCCCTCGACGACCTGGACGAAGACGACGGGCGAGAGCGGGCGGAACGTTCCCGTACCGGACAGCCGCATCCGGAACGGCCGGCCGGCCACGGCGACGGTGGCGAGATGGGCCTCGACCGCGGGCAGCGTGTCGGCGTCGACCTCAGTGGGCGGCAGGAGTGTGACGTGCGTGGGGATGCCGTGCGCGGCGGGATCCCCGAAGCCCGCGCGCCGCTCCTGGAGCAGGCTGCCGTAGGGCTCCGGGACCGCGATCGAAACGCCGAGCGTTACGGTCCCCACGTCGTTCTCCTCAGTCTCGGTCGGTCGTCGGGTCGGTCGTCGGTGGAGCGGGTGTGCAGCCGCCAGTGTGGCGGCTGCACCGTCCCTGTGGCCAGAGTCCCTGGACTCTGCTCGGACTCGGCCCGGTCTCAGTGCTTGGCGGGAAGGAAGCCCACCTTGTCGAAGGCCGCGGCCAGCGTCTCGGCGGCGACGGCACGGGCCTTCTCCGCGCCCTTGGCCAGGATCGAGTCCAGCGTCTCGGGGTCGTCCAGATATTCCTGCGTACGGGAGCGGAACGGGGTGACGAAATCGGTCATGATCTCGGCGAGGTCGGTCTTCAGCGCCCCGTACATCTTGCCCTCGTACTCCGCCTCGAGCTCGGCGATCGTCTTGCCGGTGAGGGTGGAGTGGATGGTGAGGAGATTGGAGACGCCCGGCTTCTTGACGGGGTCGAAGCGGATCACGGTGTCCGTGTCCGTGACGGCGCTCTTGACCTTCTTGGCGGTCACCTTGGGCTCGTCGAGCAGATTGATCAGGCCCTTGGGCGTCGACGCCGACTTGCTCATCTTGATCGCCGGGTCCTGGAGGTCGTAGATCTTCGCGACCTCCCTGACGATGTGCGGCGCCGGGATGGTGAAGGTGTGGCCGAAGCGGGTGTTGAAGCGCTCGGCAAGGTCACGGGTGAGCTCGATGTGCTGGCGCTGGTCCTCACCGACCGGGACCGCGTTGGCCTGGTAGAGCAGGATGTCCGCGACCTGCAGGATCGGATACGTGAAGAGTCCGACGGTGGCGCGGTCGGCACCCTGCTTGGCGGACTTGTCCTTGAACTGCGTCATCCGGGAGGCCTCCCCGAAACCGGTGAGGCAGTTCATGATCCAGCCGAGCTGGGCGTGCTCGGGGACATGGCTCTGAACGAAGAGGGTGCAGCGCTCGGGGTCGAGGCCGGCGGCGAGCAGCTGGGCGACGGCGAGCCGGGTGTTCGCCCGCAGCTCCGCGGGATCCTGCGGCACGGTGATCGCATGCAGGTCGACGACCATGTAGAACGCGTCGTGAGTCTCTTGGAGCGCCACGTACTGACGGATGGCACCGAGGTAGTTCCCGAGGTGGAACGAGCCTGCGGTGGGCTGGATACCGGAGAGCGCGCGGGGTCGGTCTGAGGCCATGTTCATCATTCTCTCAGGTGTGGAACCGATCTCCGGCCGCCGGTGTATGAAAGGTGTGAGGACGCGGGAGGGGACCCTGGAGGGGGGCCGCATCGTCGTAGACGAGGCTGCGGTGATCGCACAGGTGCGCGCCGGAGAGGCAGAGGCGTACGCGGAGCTGGTGCGCGCCCACACGAATGTCGCACTGAGAGCGGCTGTGGCGTTCGGGGCGGGGGCGGACGCGGAGGACGTGGTGCAGTGCGCGTTTCTCAAGGCGTACCAGTCACTGGACCGGTTCCGGGACGGTGCGGCCTTCCGGCCGTGGCTGCTGCGGATCGTGGTCAATGAGACGAGGAACACAGTGCGCTCGGCGGTGCGGCTGCGGGCGCTCGCGGGGCGGGAGGCCCTGCTGCTCGGCTCCGAGCCGCTGATACCGGAGTCGGCCGACCCGGCGGTGGCGGCCGTGGCGGAGGAGCGGCGGGCACTGCTGCTGGCGGCGCTGGACAAGCTGAGCGAGGAGCAGCGACAGGTTGTCACCTACCGCTACCTGCTGGAGATGGACGAGGCGGAGACGGCCGAGGCGCTGGGCTGGCCGCGCGGCACGGTGAAGTCCCGGCTGAACCGCGCGCTGGGGAAGCTGGGGCGGCTCCTTCCGGGAAGGGAGGTGAGGGGTGTGAGTGACGAGGAAGAGCATGTGGAAGAGCACGAGGCAGTGCGGGAGGACCAACGCGAGGAGTTGCGCGAGGAGGACCAGCGCGAGGAGTTGCGGAAGGAGTTGCGGGAGCTCGGGCGCGGAATGAGGGTCCCGGATGTCGACGGCGAAACGATGGCCGAGCGGGTGCTGGCGCAGCTCCTCACCGAGTCGGCGCTCGGTGCCGCGCCAGGTGCACCGCCGGCCGCCGCGCCGCGGACCGGTCCCACTGCTCCTACTGCTCCCGTTGTTCCCGGGCCCAGGTCCGGACTCGGGCCCGGGCTCGGGCGGGGACGGGGACGGCGGGCGCTGGGGTGGATGCGCAGGCGGTGGCGGGCGCTGTCGGTCGCCCTGTCCGGGGTCCTGGTGGTTCTCGTGCTCACGCCCCCCGTGCGGGCGGCAGTGGCGGACTGGTTCGGTTTCGGTGGGGTCGAGGTCCGGTACGACCCTTCGGCTCCGCCACGGCCGGGGGGGACGGTGCCGTGGTGCCACGCCCCGGTGCCCCTGGCGGAGGCGGAGCGGCGCGGCGGCTTCCGCCCGCGCGTGCCGGACGGGCTCGGCGAGCCGGAAGCGGTCTCCTTGACCGAGGGGACCGGGGGCCGGTCGGTGATCAGTCTGTGCTGGAGCGAGCGGGGCCGGACGATTCGGCTGGACGAGTTCCCGGCGGAACTGGACCTCGGTTTCGCCAAGGAGGCGCGGCTCATGCCCCAGTGGCTGGAGCTGACCAACGGGACGGGCCTGTGGTTCGCCGAGCCGCATCTGCTGCGGTTCAGGATGACCGACGCCCGTGGTGCGGGATGGGAACAGGGCGAACGGACAGCGGGCCCGACGCTGCTGTGGACGACCGCGGACGAGCGGACGACGCTGCGGCTCGAGGGCGTGACGTCGATGCGACGGGCCCGGGAGATCGCGGATTCCACGTCCTGAATCGTCTCGGCGGACTGCCGTCGGATTGCTTCTCCCCGAACGGGAACCCGAAGCGGGCGGGCGGTGTACCAGAGGTGATGCGGACGCGGTGCGGACGGACCGCACCGAGCGTCGGCTGGGGGAAGTATGCGACTGCTACGACGACTTGCGGCGCTGGCAACGGTGCTCGCACTGACCTGGCTCCTCGCCCCGAGCGCGATGGCCGGAGGGCCGACCAGCGTGCTGCTCACCTCTCCGGCGAGCAGTGAGACGGCCTCGCTCTACTACTCCGACGAGGATTACGCAGAGCTGTCGAACCTGCTGGTGACCTCGCCGGAAAGGGAGCAGGGGCAGCGGCCGCCGGGGCTCCACATGGAGGTCGGGACCCGGCAGATCAATGTGACCTGGCTGGTCCACGATGTTCAGCCCTGGCGTCTGGACCAGGTGTATCTGAGCAAGCGGCCCGAGGTGGTCTGGATCCATACGTCGACGGACATGGAGACGCAGCAGGGCACCTGGCACAAGGCGGGCCACCCGAAGGACCTGTTCCTGCTCGTCAAGAAACTGGGCCTGCTGGGCAGGACATCGAGCGAGGGCGGCGGTGCACAGCCCCCGCCCGCCTGGGAGCAGGGCGAGGACCAGAGCCAGAACCCGGGCGAGGCCGGCGCGCCGGAGGAACAGTCTGCCGCGCCGCCTGCCACAGACCCTGCTGCCGCCACGGCCACCGCCACCGCCACTGACGGCTCCACCGACTGGTGGTGGGCGATACCGGGGCTGGCCGCCGGGGCGGTGCTGGCTCTGGTGCTGCGGCCACTGGCCTCACGGCTGCCGCGCCCGCCGTTCGGGCGGGGTGGCGGCACGCCGGAGACCGGGCCTCGTCAGCAGTTGCTCGATACCTAGAGGGGCAGACCGGGCGCCGGGTGGGCGGCCATCAGCTCGGCGACCTCGGACCGGATGACGGCCAGCGCGTTCTCGTCGCCCGAGCCGGCCGCGGTCACACCCCGGTCGATCCACTCCGCGACGGCGGCCATGTGCTCGGTGCCGAGACCGCGCGAGGTGAGGGAGGGGGTGCCGATGCGGACGCCGGAGGGGTCGAAGGGCTTCCTCGGGTCGTACGGGACGGTGTTGTAGTTGACGACGATTCCGGCCCGGTCGAGCGCCTTGGCCGCCACCTTGCCCGGCACCTCCTTGGGGGTGAGGTCCATCAGGATCAGGTGGTTGTCGGTGCCGCCGGAGACCAGGGCGAAGCCGCGGGCGAGCAGTTCCTCGGCGAGCGCCTTGGCGTTGGCCACGACCGACTGCGCATAGGTACGGAAGGAAGGCTGGGCCGCCTCGTGGAGGGCGACCGCGATGGCGGCGGTGGTCTGGTTGTGCGGGCCGCCCTGGAGGCCGGGGAAGACCGCCTTGTCGATGGCCTTGGCGTGCTCGTCGCGGCACATCAGCATCGCGCCACGCGGCCCGCGCAGGGTCTTGTGGGTGGTCGTGGAGATCACATCGGCGTGCGGCACAGGGGAAGGATGGGCGCCGCCCGCGATCAGGCCCGCGATATGCGCGACATCGGCGACCAGGACGGCGCCGGACTCGCGGGCGATCTCGGCGAAGGCAGCGAAGTCGATGGTGCGGGGCAGCGCGGTGCCACCGCAGAAGATGACCTTCGGGCGCTCCTTGAGGGCGAGTTCGCGCACCTCGTCGAAGTCGATGAGCCCCGTGTCCTGGCGTACGCCGTACTGGACGCCGCGGAACCACTTGCCGGTGGCGGAGACGCCCCAGCCATGGGTGAGGTGGCCGCCCATCGGCAGGGCCATGCCCATCACGGTGTCGCCGGGCTCGGCGAAGGCGAGATAGACGGCGAGGTTGGCCGGAGAGCCGGAGTAGGGCTGGACATTGGCGTGCTCGACGCCGAACAGGGCCTTGGCGCGGGCGATGGCGAGCAGTTCGACCTGGTCGATGTTCTGCTGGCCCTCGTAGTAGCGGCGGCCGGCGTAGCCCTCGCTGTACTTGTTCTGCAGCACCGTGCCGGAGGCTTCCAGCACGGCGTGGGAGACGTAGTTCTCGCTGGGGATGAGCCGCAGCGTCTCGGCCTGGAGCCGCTCCTCGGCGCCGACGAGGGCTGCCAGCTCGGGGTCGGCTGCGGAGAGTGCGGGATGCGTCAGGGGAAGGGTCATGGTGTCCTCCGGGGCGGTCCGTTGCTCGGTCGTGGTCCCAGGAGTGCTACGCGGGAATCCCCCCTGCCCAGGGCAGGGAGCCGGCGGCACCCACACGGGATGTGTCCCGGCGGGGTGCCCAGGCGGGCGGCACCCTCGTGCGGTGGGCCGCGCACGGCTCCCCCGCGGTTTCTCCGCGTACGCCAGTCGCCGTGCGTACCTCCAACTTTAATAGCCACGCCGCACAGCAAGGTTTCTTCGTCCACCATGCGAGCGACGATAGAAACGGGGGCACCACCCCGCCCCACGCCGGACGGCTTGTCCTACTGGACGGAGACCCCGTGTCTACATCGGAGAGTGCCATCGCCTCTGCGGAGGCGCACAGCGCGCACAACTACCACCCACTACCGGTCGTCGTCGCCACGGCGGACGGCGCCTGGATGACCGATGTCGAGGGGCGCCGCTACCTCGACATGCTCGCCGGGTACTCGGCGCTCAACTTCGGTCACGGAAACCGTCGGCTGCTCGACGCCGCAAAGGCGCAGCTGGAGAGAGTCACGCTCACCTCCCGCGCCTTCCATCACGACCGGTTCGCCGACTTCTGCACACAGCTCGCCGAGTTGTGCGGCATGGAGATGGTGCTGCCGATGAACACCGGGGCGGAGGCGGTGGAGACCGCTGTGAAGACCGCCAGGAAATGGGGTTACCGGGTCAAGGGCGTCCCGGACAACATGGCGAAGATCATCGTCGCGGGCAACAACTTCCACGGCCGTACGACCACGGTGATCAGCTTCTCGACCGACCCCGAGGCGCGGGCGGACTTCGGCCCCTACACCCCGGGCTTCGAGATCGTTCCGTACGGGGACCTGACCGCGCTGGACGCGGCGCTGACCGAGAACACCGTGGCCGTGCTGCTGGAGCCGATCCAGGGCGAGGCCGGGGTGCTCGTGCCGCCGGCCGGCTATCTCGCGGGCGTACGGCGGCTGACCCGCGAGCGGAACGTGCTCTTCGTCGCGGACGAGATCCAGTCCGGCCTCGGGCGGACCGGCCGGACCTTCGCCTGTGAGCACGAGGATGTCGTGCCGGACATGTATGTGCTGGGCAAGGCGCTGGGCGGCGGCGTCGTACCGGTGTCGGCGGTGGTCTCCTCCGCCGAGGTGCTCGGCGTGTACCGGCCCGGTGAGCACGGCTCGACCTTCGGCGGCAATCCACTGGCCTGCGCGGTGGCCCTGGAGGTGATCGCGATGCTGCGCACCGGCGAGTACCAACAGCGCGCCACGGAGCTGGGTGAGCACCTCCACCACGAGCTGGGCCTGCTGACCGGCGGTGGCGCGGTGGAGGCGGTGCGCGGCCGCGGGCTGTGGGCCGGCATCGACATCGTGCCGAGCCACGGCACCGGCCGGGAGATCTCCGAGAAGCTGATGGACCGCAGGGTCCTGGTCAAGGACACCCACGGTTCCACGATCCGGATCGCCCCGCCGCTGGTGATCAGCAAGGAGGATCTGGACTGGGGCCTGGACCAGCTCAGGGCCGTACTGGGCGCATAGTCCAGGCTGCGTGGCCGGGGGCCGGCGCGGTTCAGAGGATGACGTGGGGCAGGAAGCGGGCGTACTCGTCCGTGACCAGCCCCGCCGATTCCCGGATGCCGAGCCCTGCCGCCTCGTCCTCGACGACCCATGCGCCGAGCACCACGCGATTGCCGTCGAAGTCCGGGAGCGCGGCCAGCTCCTGGTAGCAGCACGGCTCTTCGCGTACCACGGGCGGACTGCCCGCCTCGTGGATGGTGACGCCGGCGCCCTCGCGGCCGAGGAGCGGCTTGGCCACGTACCCCCGCTCCGTGGCGAGTTCGCGCGGGCCGTCGAGGTAGGCGGCGAGGAGATTCGGGTGCCCCGGGTAGAGCTCCCAGAGGATCGCCAGCAGCGCCTTGTTGGAGAGCAGCATCTTCCAGGCGGGCTCTATCCAGCAGGTGGTGCCGGTGCCGCCGCCGTTGTCGAGGGTGTCGAGAACATGGGGCCCGAAGCGGTCGGTGACCAGCCACTCCCACGGATAGAGCTTGAAGCAGCCGCGTATGAAGCGCAGCCGGTCGTCGACGAAGCGCCCGGACAGCCGGTCCCAGCCGATCTGTTCGACGGAGAGCGCCTCGGTGGCGAGGCCGGCCTGCTCGGCGGTCTCGCGCAGATACGCGACCGTCATCAGGTCCTCGCCCAGCTCGTCGCCGTCGGAGTGGACGAAGTACAGGGCCCCGGGGGGCAGCAGCGGCGCCTGCCGCTTCCAGGCGTCGACGAGGCGTTCATGGAGGGAGTTCCACTGGTCGGCGCCGGGGAAGCGGTCCTCCATCCAGAACCACTGCGGGCTGGCGGCCTCCACCAGGGAGGTGGGGGTGTCGGCGTTGTACTCCAGCATCTTGGCCGGGCCCGTGCCGTCGTAGCGCAGATCGAACCGGCCGTAGACGGAGGGGAGTTCGGCCCGGCGCCGCCAGGACTCGGCGATCAGCGAGGCGAGGCGGGGGTCGGTGATGCCGAGGTCGGCGAAGCGGTCGTGCGCCACGATGTGCTCGGCCGCGGCCAGGCACATGGTGTGCAGTTCCTCGACGACTTCTTCCAGTACCTCGACCTCGGGCAGCGAGAACTCGTAGTACGCGCTCTCGTCCCAGTAGGGGCGCAGTGAGTCGTCCGGGTAGCGGGTGAGTGGGTAGACACAGCCCTGCTCCTCGACGATCTCCTGCCAGCCGGGCCGGGGTTCGATGGTGTGACGCTTCATGCTTCGCCTCGGTACGTCTCGTCGGCTCAGCCGCCGCCGGAGCCGGAGCAGCCGAAGCCGCCGCGGTCGACCGCGGTCTTGTCGAAGCTGCCGCCCTCTGCCTTGCCGTCGCTGACCCGGCCGCCGTAGTAGTACGAGCCGCCGTTGCCGGAGCTGCCGGAACCGGAGCTTCCCGAGCCGCTGCTGTCCTCGCACTCGTAGCTGGGCAGCTCTTCCCGGGTGATCGGATCGACGCACCGCCTGTCGGGGTCCGAGCCGCACGAGGTGATCGTCGCCGCGAGCACTCCCATGCCGCCGAGCACCACCGTGCTGGACCTCAGCCTGCGTCGCGCCATGTGCCGGTCTCCCCCGTTCGAATCAAGCCAGTATCAAGCCAGTGGATCGCCGCACACACTAGATGGCCGCCCCGCGCCCGGGTAAGCCCGGTCCACCAACCCTCCTCATCTACAGTCGCTTTGTGCTCATTGGGATGATCTGTGCGTTCGGTTCCGCGGTCTGCTACGGCACGGCCTCCGTCCTCCAAGCCATCGCCGCCCGCGCCACGGAACCCGGCACCGGCTCGGGTGTCGACCCGGCCCTGCTGCTGCGGGCGCTGCGCCAGTGGCGCTATATCGCCGGACTTGCCCTGGACGGCCTCGGTTTCGCCCTCCAGATCGTCGCGCTGCGCTCCCTCCCCATCTACGCGGTCGGGGCGGCACTCGCCGCCAGCCTCGCGGTCACGGCCGTGGTCGCCTCCCGCCTCCTCCACGTCCGCCTGAGCGCGATCGAATGGAGCGCGGTGGGTGTGGTCTGCGCGGGTCTGGCGATGCTGGGGCTCGCCTCGGGCGCGGAGGGCGACCGGCCCGGTTCCTCCGCACTGCGCTGGGCCATGCTCGGCGTCGCGCTCGCCGTACTCCTCGTGGGCGCGGTCGCGGGCCGCCTCCCCGACAAGCCGCGCGCCCTGGTGCTCGGCCTCGGTGCGGGGTTCGGCTTCGGCGTGGTGGAGGTCTCGGTCCGGCTGATCGACACGGTCTCCTTCCCTGCCGTCCTCACCAACCCGGCGCTGTATGCGCTGCTGCTCGGCGGCGGCGCGGCGTTCCTGCTGCTGACCTCCGCCCTGCAGCGTGGCTCGGTGACGACGGCCACGGCGGGCCTGGTGCTGGGCGAGACGATCGGCCCGGCGCTGGTGGGCGTGGTGTGGCTGGGCGACAGCACTCGCGAGGGCATGGCATGGCTGGCCGTGGTGGGGTTCGCGGTGGCGGTGGCGGGCGCGCTGGCACTGGCGCGGTTCGGCGAGCCACCCGCCGAGGGCCTGCCGGCCGAAGGGGAGACTGCTGTCAGGGAATGAGCACGCCGGCCCGCCCTCTCACGGCAGCGCCCGGCACAGCGCGTCCAGCGCCCCCGCCCAGCTGCTGTCCGGCGGCGTCGCGTACCCCACCACCAGCGCATCCCTCCCCGACGGCGCGTCCTTGTGCCGGAACCGGGAGACCCCCTCCACCGCCAGCCCCTGCCAGGCCGCCGCCTGGATCACGGAACGCTCGGTGCCCGGCGGGAGTTCGAGCACGGCGTGCAGCCCGGCCGCGATACCACTGACCCGGATGTCCGGGGCGCGCTCCGCCAGCGCCCCGACCAGCTGGTCGCGCCTTCTGCGGTAGCGCAGCCGCATCCCCCGTACATGGCGGTCGTACGCGCCGGAGGAGATGAACTCCGCGAGCGTCAGCTGGTCCATCACCCCCGACGTCCAGTTCGCGGCTCCTTTCGCCTCGAGCACCTCCGCCACCAGCTCCTCGGGCAGCACCATCCACGCGATCCGCAGCCCGGGTGCCAGCGACTTGCTCGCCGTCCCCAGATAGACCACCCGCTCGGGGTCGAGACCCTGGAGCGCGCCCACGGGCTGGCGGTCGTAGCGGAACTCCCCGTCGTAGTCGTCCTCCAGGATCAGCCCGCCCGTCCGGCGCGCCCAGTCCACGGCGGCCGCGCGCCGGTCGGGGTGGAGCGGAACCCCCATCGGGAACTGGTGCGCGGGCGTCATCAGCACCGCCCCCGCCCCGCGCAACGCCCCCGGCTCCCCCAGATCCTGCGTACGGGAGCCCAGTTCGTCGAGAGGCAGCGCGGGAATCCGCATCCCCGCCTCGGCGAGCAGGTTCCAGTGGAAATCGAGGCCGTACGACTCGACGGCCACCTCGCGTACCCGCCGCCTCCTCAGCACCTTGGCCATCAGCATCAGCCCCTGCACAAAGCCGGAGCAGATCACGATCCGCTCGGGGGCCGCGTGCACCCCGCGCGCCCGTGCCAGATAGTCGGCCAGCACGGTCCGCAGCTCGATGCGCCCGCACGGGTCGCCGTACCCGAAGGCGTCGTGGGGCGCGACGGTCAGCGCCCGGCGGGCCGCCTTCAGCCACTCGGCACGGGGGAAGGAGGCGAGGTCGGGGGTGCCGGCATGCAGGCTGTAGGCAGGGCGGCGGGCGGCCGGCCGGGCCCTGACGGCGCCCGCCGCCGGCTTCCTCGGCGCGGCCCGCCGGGCCACCCTGGTGCCCGAACCCTGCTGGGCGGTGAGCCACCCCTCGGCGACCAGCTCGGCGTACGCGTCGGCGACCGTGTTGCGGGCGATCCCCAGGTCGGCGGCGAGCGAGCGTGAGGAGGGCAGCCGTGTCCCGGGGGCCAGCCGCCCGGTGCGCGCGGCCTCCCGCAACGCCTCCATCAGGCCCGACCGCAACCCGGAGCCACGCAGCTCCAGATGCAGGTCGGCACCGAAAGTGGCCCATTCTTCCGTCATGGAAGTGGACCATATCTCCGCGCCACCCCCGCCGTACGGTCGTACCCATGACGAAGATCGAACACCACACGAACCCTGCGGCCGACTACGCCCCCGAGCGCGCCCCCCGCCTCCCGATCGCGCAGCTCGCCCCCGAGGTCTACAAGGCGATGTACAAGCTGGAGGTGGCCTCCCGGCAGGGCATCGACCCGGTGCTGCTCGAGCTGGTCAAGATCCGCGCCTCACAGATCAACCACTGCGCCTTCTGCCTCGACATGCACACCAAGGACGCGCTCGCGGCCGGCGAGTCGGTGGAGCGGATCATCCAGCTCAGCGCCTGGGAGGAGTCGCAGCACTTCTACACCCCGAAGGAGATCGCGGCGATCGAGCTGACGGAGGCGGTCACCGTCCTGACCGACGGCTTCGTACCGGACGAGGTGTACGACAGGGTCGCCAAGCACTTCGACGAGACCGAGCTGGCGCAGCTGATCTCGGCGATCACGGTCATCAACGCGTGGAACCGCCTCGGCGTGTCCGCCCGTACGGCCCCCGGCCACTACACGCCCGGCCAGTTCAAGCACTGAGCGGGCACACAGGTGCCACGGCGCCGAACGCCGGTCCAGGAAGGCCGGCCCCCTGCATGCCCTGCCCCGGTACCGCGAACCTCTCCCCCGGGGAGCACTCTCCCGGGGACAGCGTGACGCGGACGGCATCGCCGATGCCGTCCGCGTCACGCAGTGCGAGTACCGAGAGTCCTCAAGGGAGCGAGGGAGCTGAGGGCCTCTGCGGTGCTACTTCTTCGGGAGCCACGCCTTCCACGTCGACTCGTTCGCCTTGACCCACTTCTCCGCGGCCGCCTCCGGCGACATCTTCTCGCCGGCGATCATCAGGGCGACCTCGTTCTGCTGCTCGGTCGTCCACTTGAAGTTCTTCAGGAACTCGGCGGCCTCGCCGCCGTTCTTCGCGAAGTCCGCGTTGAGGAACTTCTGCAGCGGAGTGTTCGGGTAGGCGCAGGAGACCTTCTTCGGGTCCGCGTCACACCCCTCCTTGTACGCCGGCAGCTTGACCTCGACCATGTCGACCTGGGCGTTCAGCCACTGCGGGGTCCACCAGTACGTCAGGAAGGGCTTCTTCTCCTTGGCGTACTTCTTGATCGCGGTGATCTGCGCGGCCTCGGAGCCCGAGTAGTTGGTCTTCAGGTCCAGCTTCAGGTTCTTGATGATCGCGTCGTCGTTGGTGACGTAGTCGGGCGAACCCTCGAGGATCTCGCCCTTGTCGCCGCTCTCCGCGGTCTTGAACTCCTTGGCGTACTTGTTGAGGTTCTTGTAGTCCGTGACGTCGGGGTGCTCGTCCGCGAAGTACTTCGGTACGAACCAGCCGATGTGCCCGGTGACGCCGAGGTCGCCGCCGTTGACGACGGTCTTCTTCGTCTCGACGTACTGCTTCTCCTCCTTGGGGTGGCCCCAGTCCTCCATGATCGCGTCTATGTCGCCCTTGGAGAGCGCGTCCCAGGCGAGGACCTCACCCATCTGCTTGGTGTTGACCTTGTAGCCGAGTTCCTTCTCCAGGATGTGGGCGGCGACGGCGGTGTTGGCCTGGGCGCCGACCCAGGAGGGAACGGTCAGCGTCACGCTCTTGGCGCCGCCGACCTCCTTCTTCTTGCCGGTGTCGGCAGCGCCGCACGCGCTGAGGGTGAGGACGCCGACGGCACTGACGACTGCGGTGGCAATACGGAGGGTGCGCATGGTGCTCCTGTGAATGAGAGAAACGGTTCAGTCGGTCTTGCGGGTGGCGGGCTGCGTGATGCGGTCCAGTACGAGACCGAGACAGACGATTGCGACTCCTGCCGTCATCCCGACGCCCATCTCGCCCCGGGAAAGGCCCTTCACGACGTCGTAGCCGAGTGCCCCGCCGCCGACCAGGCCGCCGACGACGACCACGGCCAGCACCAGGACGACGCCCTGGTTGACGGCAAGCTGGAGCGCCGGGCGGGCCAGGGGCAGCTGGACCTGGAGGAGTTGCTGCCGGGTCGAGGCACCCAGTGAGCGGGAGGCCTCCAGCGCGGCCGGGTCGACCGCGCGCAGGCCCTGGGTGGTGATGCGCACCACGGCGGGCAGCGCGTACACGACGGCCGCGATGATGGCCGAGGCGCGGGTGACACCGAACAGCGCGACCACCGGGATGAGATACACGAACTGCGGCATCGTCTGCATCGCGTCCAGCAGGGGCCGCAGCCAGCGTTCAAGACGTCCGGCCCTGGCGCACAGAACACCTGCCAGCACACCGAGTACCAGCGTGAGGACGAGGGCCGCGAGCACCTGGGAGAGTGTGTCCAGGGACTTGCCCCAGACCCCGAGCACCCCGATCGCCGCCATCGCGAGCGTGGCGGTCAGCGCCGTACCCCAGGTGCCGACCAGCCAGGCGATGGCCGCCACCAGCAGCAGGACCGACCACCAGGGCAGCCAGATCAGGCCGTCGCGCAGGGGGTTGAGGATCCAGAGCGTGAAGTTCTCCGACCAGACCTCGGTGCCGCCGAGGACCGGGATCCCGGAGGCGAGGTTCTCGGTGATCCAGTCCTGGGCCTTGTTGACCGGCGTGGAGATGTCGTACGTCCAGGCCTCGGGCCAGGCCTTGCCGATCGCCAGCCGCCCCAGCTCCGCGGCGATGACGCCCGCGAACACCAGAACCCAGGCCGACCGGCCGTGCAGCAGCCCGCCGCCCGGCGTGCTCTGGCCGATACGGTCGCCCGCCGCGGCGGTCGTACGGTCCAGCCAGACCGCGATCAGCACGATCGGGATGCCCGCGGCGAGCGCCTTGCCGACGTCGACGGTGGAAAGCGCCGAGTAGACCTCTTCGCCGAGGCCGCCGGCCCCGACGAGCGCGGCGATGACGACCATGGAGAGCGCCATCATGATCGTCTGGTTGAGGCCGAGGAGCATCTGCTTGCGGGCGAGCGGCAGACGCGCGGTGCGCAGCCGCTGCCAGCCGCTCGCACCGAGCGAGGCGGAGGCTTCGAGCACGGCGGGGTCCGCGCCGCGCAGACCCAGCGCGGTGAGGCGGGCCATGGGCGGGGCGGCGTAGATGACCGTGCAGAAGAGCGCCGCGGGCGTACCGGTGCCGAAGACCAGCACGAACGGCAGCAGATACGCGAAAGCGGGCAGCACCTGCATGGTGTCGAGCAGCGGCCGCAACGCCCGGTCGACCCGGTCGGACAGTCCGGCGACAAGGCCGATGAGCACCCCGATCAGGGCGGCGAGAGCGACCGCGACGACCATCAGCGCGATGGTGAGCAGCGTGGCGTCCCACATCCCGAGCAGCCCGCACACGGCGAACGCGCCGAACGCCGTCAACGCGACCTTGACTCCGCGCCGGCCGAGCCCGGCCGCCCGCCAGGCGAACAGCACACCGGCGGCCAGCACGCCCAGCCAGCCCATGGCGTCCAGGAGCCGGTAGACGGCGTCGACCGAGTCGGTGGCGGTGTTGGAGAGGTGGAGGAGGAAGTAGAGGAAGAGGGGGTGGGTCTCGCGGTTGTCGATGACCCACTGGTTGGCGTCGTCGAGAGGCCCGGAGACATCGACGGTGAGCTCGGCGGGCCAGCTTCCGCTTCCCCACAGGGCGACGCCGAGAGGTATGAGCACCAGCGCGGCGACGCCGAGCAGCAGGAGCCTGCCCTTGACGCGATGACGCAGGAGGGTGCGGAGGGTGCCCGGGGGCGTGGGTGCGGGCGTGGGCGTGGTCTTCTCGGGCGGGACGGCGGTGACGGTGGCGGTCATCGGCGCACCCCCTGGGCGCGGTCGCCGACCACGCCCTGTTGCCTGACGCGCGCGGCGCCCGGCTCCGTGCCGCGACCGTTCACCGGCCGGTCTTCGTGCCGTACGCGCATCACGCCACCACTTCCTTGCGGTCGAGGCCGGCCACGACCCCGAGCAGGCCGACGTGGTCGACGACGCCCAGGCACCGGCCGTTCTCGACGACGCGGGCCGTCTCGCCGCTGCGGGCGACGGCCTCGATCGCCGCGAAGACCGTCGCGTCGGGGGCGAGCGCGGGGCCCGACTCGGCCTCGCCGGCGCCCGCGGGCCGCATGGCCGTACGCACGGTCATGACCTGCTCGCGCGGCACATCGCGGACGAAGTCCCGTACGTAGTCGTCGGCGGGCGCGCCCACGATCTCCTCCGGCGTGCCCAGCTGCACGATCCGGCCGTCCCGCATCAGCGCGATACGGTCGCCCAGCTTCAGTGCCTCGCTCAGGTCGTGGGTGATGAAGACCATCGTGCGGCCCTCCTCGCGGTGCAGCCGGATGACCTCCTCCTGCATGTCGCGGCGGATCAGCGGGTCGAGCGCGCTGAACGGCTCGTCGAAGAGCAGCACCTGCGGATCCACGGCGAGCGCACGCGCAAGCCCCACACGCTGCTGTTGACCGCCGGACAGCTGGCCCGGGCGGCGGTGCTCCAGACCTTCGAGGCCGACCTTGGCGACGACCTCCGCGGCCCGGGCGCGGCGCGCGGACCTGCCCATGCCCTGGATCTCGAGGCCGTAGGCGACGTTGTCGATCACCGAGCGGTGCGGCAGCAGACCGAAGTGCTGGAAGACCATGGACGCGCGGTGACGGCGCAGTTCGCGCAGCCGCGCCGTGTCCATGGAGAGCACGTCCTCGCCGTCGATGGCGATCGAACCGGACGTCGGCTCGATCAGCCGGGTCAGGGTACGGACGAGCGTCGACTTGCCGGAGCCGGAGAGGCCCATGACGACGAAGACCTCGCCCTTGCGGACGTCGAAGGAGACATCGCGTACGGCGGCGGTGCAACCGGTGCGCGCGCGCAGCTCGGCCGGGGTGAGGGCGCCGAGTGCGGCGTCACCGGGGACGCGGGCGGCCTTGGGGCCGAAGACCTTCCACAGGTTGCGTACGGAGAAGACGGGCGGCCCGTCGGCGTCCACGTCCGGGCCGGCGTCGGCGTCGGCGCCCGCCTTGGTCATGGCCAGGTCCACGGACGCGGCCGCGCTCTCGGCGGCCGTCGCCTCCGACGTCCCGGCAGGGGACTCGGCCTGGGCCGCGGACTCGGTCTTGGACTCGGTCTGGATCTCGGTCTTGGACTTGGACTCGGACTTCATCGGGTTTCGCCCCTCTCCTCGGAAGCCGCGGACAGCAGCTCCGCGCACTTCTCTCCGACCATCAGGACCCCGAGCATCGGGTTCACGGCAGGCATCGTCGGGAAGACGGACGCGTCGGCAATGCGGATACCGTCCAGCCCCCGGATCTTCAAGTCCGGTGCCACCACGGCTCCCTCATCTGCGGAAGCACCCATGCGGCAGGTACCGGCCGGGTGGTACACCGTGTGCGCCACCTTGCGCGCGTACTCGCCGATCTCCTCGTCCGAGGTGACCTCCGGCCCCGGGCAGACCTCCCGCTTCAGCCAGCCGGCCAGCGGCTCCGCACGCGCGATCTCGCGGGCGAGCCTGATGCCGTCGACGAGCGTACGGCCGTCGTAGTCGTCCTCGTCCGTGAAGTAACGGAAGTCCAGCGCAGGCTTGACATCCGGATCCGCGCTGGTCAGATACAGGCGGCCGCGGCTGCGCGGCTTGGGGATGTTCGGCGTCATCGACACGCCGTGCGCCGGCCGCTCGTAGCCGAGCCGCTCCGGATTGTCCGTGAACGGTATTTGGTAGAAGTGGAACATCAGGTCCGGCCCGGCGGACTCGGGATCGCGCCGCACGAACAGACCGGCGTCGCTGTCCATCGCCGAGTTCTCGGGGATCGGACCGTGCGTCTCCCAGACGATCACCGACTCCGGGTGGTCGAGGAGGTTCTCCCCGACGCCCGGCAGATCGTGTACGACGGGGATGCCGAGCTTCTCCAGGTCGGCACGTGGCCCGATGCCGGAGTGCAGCAGCAGCCGCGGGGTGTCCACCGCGCCCGCGCAGACCAGCACTTCGTGCCGCGCCTCGACGAGCTGCTCCTCGCCGTCCTTGGTACGGACGCGTACGCCCGTCGCCCGGGTGCCGTCCAGTTCCAGCTTGTACGCCCAGGTCTCCAGCGCGATATGGAGGTTCGGGCGGTCCAGGAACGGGTGCAGATACGCGACCGAGGCGGAGGACCGCTTGTTGTTCTCCGGGTGGTACGCGAGGTCGAAGAAGCCGACGCCCTCGTGGAAGGGCTTCTTGTTGAAGCCCTCGACGCGCGGGACGTTCAGCGCGGCCTGGGCGGCGTCGACGAAGTCGCGGGCGATGGCGTTACGGTCCGCCTCGTCGACGGGCACGATGTTGTTCCGCAGCCGGTCGAAGTACGGGTCCATGGCCGCGGCGTCCCAGCCCTCGGCGCCGGCCGCCGCCCACTCGTCCCAGTCGGACGGCAGCGGGCGGAAGGCGATCAGGGTGTTGTGGGAGGAACAGCCGCCGAGCACCCGGGCGCGGCTGTGCCGGATGTGGGAGTTGCCGCGAGGCTGCTCGGTGGTCGGGTAGTCGTAGTCGAGCTCCCCGCCGAGCAGTCCCATCCAGCGGCGCAGGGTGAGCACTTCGGGCCGGTCGACATCGCTCGGCCCGCCCTCGATGACGGCGACGGTGATGTCCGGGTTCTCGGTGAGGCGGGAGGCGATCACCGATCCGGCGGTGCCGCCCCCGACGACGACGTAGTCGTACGTGGTCATGTTCTGGTTCTCCTGCCTCAGCCCGCGAACCAGCGCACGGGGCGCGGGGCGAGGTTCTGATAGATGTGCTTGGCCTCGCGGTACTCGTCGAGACCGGCGGGACCCAGCTCGCGCCCGATGCCGCTCTTCCCGAATCCGCCCCACTCGGCCTGCGGCAGATACGGGTGGAAGTCGTTGATCCAGACGGTCCCGTGCCGCAGCCGCCCGGCGACGCGCCGCGCCCGGCCCGCGTCGGCGGTCCACACCGCGCCGGCCAGCCCGTACTCGGTGTCGTTGGCGAGGGCGACGGCCTCGTCCTCCGTACGGAAGGTCTCGACGGTCAGGACCGGGCCGAAGACCTCTTCCCGTACGACGCGCATCTCGCGGTGGCACTGGTCGAGGACGGTGGGCCGGTAGAAGTACCCCTCGCCCTTGCCCTCGGGCCTCTTGCCCCCCGCGCGCAGCACCGCGCCCTCGTCCAGCGCGGAGGCGACGTACGCCTCGGTCTTCGCCAGCTGCTGTACGGAAACGAGCGGGCCGCACTCCACACCGTCGTCCGTGCCGCGCCCGAGGCGGATCTTCTCGGCCCGGCGGGCGAGTTCGGCGACGAAGCGCTCGCGCAGCGACTCCTCGATGATGAGCCGCGACCCGGCGGAGCAGACCTGACCGCTGTGGATGAAGGCGGCGTTGAGCGCCTGATCCACGGCGGTGTCGAAGCCTTCCTCCGTCTCGCACGCATCCGCGAAGACGACGTTGGGGTTCTTGCCGCCGAGTTCGAGGGCGACCTTCTTGACGCTGTCGGCGGCGGCGCGCATCACCTTCGTACCGCTGGCCAGTCCGCCGGTGAAGGACACCAGGTCCACATCGGGGTGCTCGGCCATCCGGGCCCCGACCGGGTCTCCGGCGCCGGTCACGATATTCGCGACACCGGCCGGCAGCCCGGCCTCGATGAGCAGTTCGATGAGCGCGACCGTGGTCAGCGGGGTGATCTCGCTCGGCTTGATCACAAAAGTATTGCCCGCGGCCAGGGCCGGGGCAATCTTCCAACTCGCCTGCAGGAGTGGATAGTTCCAAGGCGTGATCAGCGCACAGACTCCGACGGGCTCATGCACCACCACGCTGTGGATGTCCGGCGAACCGGCATCCACCACTCTTCCGCCGCTCTCGTTCATGACGAGGTCGGCGAAGTAACGGAAGGCATCGCTCACGCAGTCGACGTCGACGCGCCCTTCCTCGAGGGTCTTGCCTGCGTCCCGGCTCTCCAGCAGCCCGATCTCCTCACGGTCCCGCTGGAGCAGATCGGCGACGCGGCGCAGCAGCGCGGCGCGCTCGGCGACAGGGGTGCGCGGCCACTGACCCGCACCCGCGCCGAATGCCGTGCGCGCGGCGGCTATCGCGGCGTCGGTGTCCTCGCGCCCGCCCTCCGCGACGACGGCGAACACGGTCGCGTCAGCGGGGTCGATGATCTCGCGCGTGGTGGCGGAGGCGGCTGCGCGCCACTCTCCGCCCACGTGGATGGTCTTTTGTGCCGACACGTCGCGTTTAGCCTTCCGTTTCCCGTTATATTTCCGCCGGCAATAACCAGCGGACGGGTCCCCTGCCCCGAAGGGCGGAAAGCATGCGTGTTCGACGGTCGAAAGTGTCGTGGGTCACTTATGTGCCACTGACGCCTCCTTGGCCAACGTGACCGCCTGGGCCAGACGGAGACCCGGTTCGGCCGTGCGCAGCGCCTTGATCGCCTCGACCGAGTCCACAGGCCCTTCCCAGCCGGCGTCCGCGAGCTGCGCGCGCACCCAGCGCCCGCGCAGCTCGGCGTCGTCGGCCGCACTCCGCTCGGCCACCAGGGCGGCCGCCCGCTCAAGGCCCGGCCTGTCCTCGTCCGTGGCGTCGGCGAGCGCGACACGCAGCGCCTCGGCCAACTCGTCGGAGTCACGCAGCACCAGCACCACGGTCTCCTTCTTCACCAGTCCGAACATGGTCACTCGTCCCCGTCCTCGTCCGCGGGCTCGCTTCGCACCATCAGCCCTGCCACCCACAGCGGCATCAGCCAGTGCACGACCAGCACACCGGCCAGCACGAGAGCGACCAGCGCGCCGATCCGCACATCACCCCCTGCGCCGCCACCCTCTGTGTCGCCGAACCAGCCGATCGCCGCGGCGGCAAGGGCACCGACGGCGAGCAGCACGGTGGTCACCCGTTGCGCCAGGGCGCGCACCCGGTCCCGCTCCGCCAGCTGACGCTCGTCCAGCACCCGGCTGCTCAGCTCCAGCAGGCCGCGGGTGGCGGCGTTGATCGCGCCGGTCGCCAGGCACCAGGGCAGCAGCAGTGCCAGTACGGCGAAGGCGGGCCACCTCTGCTCGCCGAGGTACGCCGTCAGCAGCAGCCCCAGCTGGGCCGCGGTCAGCGCGATATGCGCACCGACCGCGAAGCGCCTGCGCGCGGCCGTGGCATGGAGAGGCTTTGCCGCAGGGTTGTTCATCAGGGCGTACATACGCCGGTCGAGGCGCGTCGCGGTCGTGGCCATCACTTCTTCTTCCCGTAGATCTCGTCCGTGAGCGGGCGGAACGGCCGGAGGGAGAACAGCGCCTCCACCGACAGCTCGAAGAACTCGGCGATGCGCAGGGCCAGATCGAGGCTCGGGTTGTACTGCCCCCGCTCGATGTACCCGATGGTCTGGTAGTGAGCGCCTACCGCCTCGGCAAGCTCCTGCCGAGAGACCTTGCGCTCGGCCCGCACCATCGCCAGCCTGTTGTGCACTTGCTCGCTCATGTATAAGAAGTACTACATACGCGAGTGGATCTACAACTGGTTCCCGAAGAAAGATCGACCTCACAGGGTCAGGTGCGTGATGTCACCTCGGCCGGCTCAACCCCTCCGGGACGGGTTCCGCTCACGGAGGACCGCCCGGCAGGCGACGGCCGCCGAGGCCAGCGCCGCGACCAGCAGAAGCGCGATCGCCGGATTCACGAAGGCGGGTACGAAGTCGAGCGTGTAGCCGTCCGACCAGGTGCACGTCGAGCTCACGGGCAGCAGGCTGTCGTCATTCGTCTCGAACGACGGGGTCCCGGCCGCGCCGGGCGACCCGTACCGCTCGAGCATGCACGTGTGGTACGCGCTCTCCAGCCGCAGATAGCACACGACCCCGTACACATACAGCGCGAGCGCCACCGTCGCGCACAGCACCGCCGCGTCCCGGAACCTCCCGGCCGGCGCCGAAGGGCGCAGCCTGCCGCGGGCGATGGCGGTCGAGAACAGGTACACGCACAGGACGACCAGCACGATCAGGCCGAGGAGGACGATCATCCCGGCGGTCGCGAAGTTCTGTCCGGTCTCCGTGGCGAGTTGCACAGACTCGGACACAGGCTCGGAAGCCGCAGCGATCGGATGCATGTGACCCATCCTGCGACATCGAACACCTGACCGTCCCCCCACTCCCCGCAAGGGAACGTCAACGCCGGGCAGACCCGGGCACGTTGCCGGTCGGCGTACAGCCTCGGGCAGGCGGAGAGCAAAACCGCCCCCGGCTGCCAGTCGGCTGCCGGGGGCGGTTGAGTACAGAGGCGTACGACTCAGATGAGGCCGAGCTCGCGGACCGCGGCGCGCTCCTCCTCGAGCTCCTTCACCGAAGCGTCGATGCGCGCACGCGAGAAGTCGTTGATGTCCAGGCCCTGGACGATCTCGTACTTGCCGTCCTTCGCGGTGACGGGGAAGGAGGAGATCAGGCCCTCCGGAACGCCGTACGAACCGTCCGACGGGATGCCCATGGAGGTCCAGTTGCCCTCGGCGGTGCCGTTGACCCAGGTGTGGACGTGGTCGATGGCGGCGTTCGCGGCCGAAGCGGCCGAGGAAGCGCCACGGGCCTCGATGATCGCGGCGCCGCGCTTGGCGACGGTCGGGATGAAGGTCTCGGCGAGCCACTGCTCGTCGTTCACGACCTCCGCGGCGTTCTTGCCGGCGATCTCCGCGTGGAAGATGTCCGGGTACTGGGTCGCGGAGTGGTTGCCCCAGATGGTGAGGCGGCGGATCTCGGAGACCGGGGCGCCGGTCTTCTTCGCCAGCTGCGAGATCGCGCGGTTGTGGTCCAGGCGGGTCATCGCGGTGAAGCGCTCCGCCGGTACGTCCGGGGCCGCGGCCTGCGCGATGAGCGCGTTGGTGTTGGCCGGGTTGCCGACGACGAGGACCTTGATGTCGTCCGCGGCGTTGTCGTTGATGGCCTTGCCCTGCGGCTTGAAGATGCCGCCGTTGGCCGAGAGGAGGTCGCCGCGCTCCATGCCCTTCGTCCGCGGACGGGCGCCGACCAGCAGGGCCACGTTGGCGCCGTCGAAGGCGACGTTCGGGTCGTCCGTGATCTCAATGCCGCTCAGCAGCGGGAAGGCGCAGTCCTCGAGCTCCATCGCGGTGCCCTCGGCGGCCTTCAGGCCCTGTGGGATCTCGAGGAGACGAAGCGTGACCGGCACATCCGCGCCGAGAAGGTGGCCGGAGGCGATGCGGAAGAGCAGCGCGTAGCCGATCTGGCCGGCCGCGCCGGTCACGGTGACATTCACGGGAGTGCGGGTCATGGCGATCTCCGTAAGACAGCTGGCGGTGGGGGTCCCTGCCCCTGGTGCTGGATACCCCTGCCCCGTCCCGAACTGAATCTTGACGTGAAGAGATATCCAGCGGTCAGGCTATCCGACCCGGAACCCCGCCGCCCCGCGCCCCCTTGTTGCGCGGCTCACTGCGGCGTGGTGCAGCCCTTCCCACCCGCCTTGAGCGTGGCGCAGGCCTTGGCGTCGGCCGGTGCCGACGCCGCGGTCATGGGGGTGTACGCGTCCTTGTCCACGTTCACCAGGCCGTTCTGCGCGCCCTTGCCGCCCACCGAGATCTGCACCGTGTCGCCGGGTGCCGCCTGGGTGAGACGGGCCCAGGCCGCCCCACAGGTCTTGCTGTACCGGACTTCGACCACGGCCTTGCCGACCGTCGCGGTGGAGACGGTCTTGGCGAACTCTCCGCCGCAGCCCATGGTTTCCGGGTCCTGGCCCGTGCAGTCGGCACCGCTGCACTTGACGCCGGCCGGCAGCTGCGGGCTGCTGGTGGTCGGCGTGGCGGAGGGCGCCTTCGTGGCGGGCTTCTTCTCGCCGTCCCCGCCCAGATCGGTCAGCAGCACGGCCGCGGCTATCACCAGCAGCGCGCCGGTGACACCGGCCAGGAACAGGGTGACCTTGCGCTTTCCGCCTCCCTGACCGCGGGATCCCGGGGCGCCGGGCGGCGTGGCCGAGGAGCCCTGGCGGCCGGGACCGCCCCGTGGCGGCTCGTACGGCGCACGCTCCGCGGAACCGGCACGGCCACCGGCACCGGCACCGGCGCCACCGGCCGCGGAGCCGACCCGGCCAGGGCCGAGCGGGTCCTGGCCGAGCGGGTCGGGACCGAGCGGGTCCGGGGCGAGCCGGTCCGAGCCCCGCTGCGCAGGAGGCCCCGCGGGCGCGGCAGTCCGGCCGCCGCCGCCCGCGCGGCTGCTCGTCGCGCCTGCCTGCGCAGGACCGAACTCCCCGAGCGCCGCCCGCGCCTGGGAGATACGTATCGCTTCCATCGTCATGTCGTGGCGCATCTCGGAGCGGCTCCAGGCGCGCTCCGCGAGCTCCCACATGGTGGTCAGATGAACCGTGTTCGTACCGGTCACGTCGGCCAGTGCGACGATCGCGCCCTTGGGCGCGAGCAGCCGCCCGTTCAGATACCGCTCCCACGATGTCTTGCTGTAGCCGGTACGGTCCGCCACCGCGGCGATGCTCAGCCCGCTGCGGTCGACGAGCCGACGCAGTTGGCTGGCGAACTCGCGGACCTGCGGGTCGAGCCCCTCCGGTAGTTCCTTCCAACGAGGCATTGCTTCCCCCCTTCTCCCCGAACGTGCGTGATGTGCCCCGCGCTGTGGTGCCCCCCTGCGGTGCCCCCTCGGGCGTCCGCGTTCCGGACTACCCAGTGGGATGCGCAGGGTCAGGATGTCAGTTCCTGATTTCGGCGTACACGGGAGCATTCGGGAGAGTCGGCGCGCCCCCGTGTGCGCTCCGGGACCCGGATGCCGCCTCAGTCTCCCATCCGTAGCTCAACGATCACACCGTGGCGGAATCGTCACTTCCGTGCCACAGGCAACTGGCGCCCCTTGAACGCGATTGGCGCGTCCATGACTCTTGAAACACGACAGCGCCCGTCCTCCCTCGGGGGAGAGGACGGGCGCTGTCGTGTGCAGGCTCGTATCCGCGTCGTACGGTCGTACGGAAGATCAGGCCGAGGCCATCTTCTTCTGCAGGTTGGCGTCCAGCACGTCCAGGAACTGCTCCGTGGTCAGCCACGGGGCGTCCTTCGAGATCAGCAGCGCCAGATCCTTGGTCATCCGGCCGCTCTCGACGGTCTCGACGCAGACCTGCTCGAGCGTCTCGGCGAACCTGGTGACCTCGGGGGTGCCGTCCAGCTTGCCTCGGTGGGCGAGACCACGGGTCCAGGCGAAGATCGAGGCGATCGGGTTGGTCGAGGTCGCCTTGCCCTGCTGGTGTTGGCGGTAGTGGCGGGTGACCGTGCCGTGCGCCGCCTCGGCCTCGATGGTCTTGCCGTCCGGGGACATCAGGACCGAGGTCATCAGGCCGAGCGAGCCGAAGCCCTGGGCGACGATGTCGGACTGGACGTCGCCGTCGTAGTTCTTGCACGCCCAGACGTAGCCGCCCTCCCACTTCAGCGCCGAGGCAACCATGTCGTCGATCAGGCGGTGCTCGTAAGTGAGGCCCTTGGCGTCGAAGGCCGTCCTGAACTCGGCGTCGAAGATCTCCTGGAAGATGTCCTTGAAGCGGCCGTCGTACTTCTTGAGGATCGTGTTCTTCGTGGACATGTAGACCGGGTACTCACGGGCCAGGCCGTACCGGAACGAGGCGCGCGCGAAGTCGCGGATTGACTCGTCGTGGTTGTACATCGACAGCGCGACACCGGCGCCCGGGAACTCGTGGACCTCGAGCTCGACCGGTTCGGAGCCGTCCTTCGGGGTGAAGGTCATGGTGAGGGTGCCCGGGCCCGGGACCTTCAGTTCGGTGGCGCGATACTGGTCGCCGAAGGCGTGACGGCCGACGACGATCGGCTTGGTCCAGCCCGGGACCAGGCGCGGCACGTTCTCCATGATGATCGGCTCACGGAAGATCACGCCGCCGAGGATGTTGCGGATGGTGCCGTTCGGCGAGCGGTACATCGCCTTGAGGTTGAACTCCTCGACCCGCGCCTCGTCCGGCGTGATCGTCGCGCACTTCACGCCGACGCCGTGCTCCCTGATGGCGTTGGCGGCGTCGATGGTCACCTGGTCGCTGGTGGCGTCGCGGTGCTCGATGCCCAGGTCGAAGTACTTCAGCTCGACATCGAGGTACGGAAGGATCAGCTTGTCCTTGATGAAGGACCAGATGATGCGGGTCATCTCGTCGCCGTCGAGCTCGACGACGGGGTTGGCTACCTTGATCTTGACCATGAGGAGGAACGTCCTTCTCGCGCTTCGGCTGGGTCGGCGATGTCCTTGATGCCTCGGAGATGCTCAGACTCGTCGATTTATCTCGTCGTCAAGATACTCGACGTCGGGATAATCCGTGCGGTTATCGGACGGTGAAGTGGACGGCATCCTCGAGGAACGGGACGTCCAGCCAGGGCTTCGGCTGCGTCATGAGAGCGAGCAGCACGATCAGGGTGCCCAGCACGCAGAACGTGACCATGTCGGTGAAGCGCGAGCGTACCGCGAGCATGCCGACGGAGGGCAGGACGCGGCGGAGTACGGCGCCGGTGATCAGAGCCACGCCGATGAGGATGGTGCCCACCCGGAAGGCGTCGGCGAAGCCGTCGATACCGACGATCAGCAGACCGCTCCCGGTCAGCGCGAGCACGAGGAGCAGCGGCCACTGCCGTGCGGGAGCGGACGCGTCCCCGGATGCGGCCCGCCCACCGCCCTCGGGGCGGGCGGTGTCGCGCGTGACGGAGGGGAAGCGCCGAGTGGTGCGGGCGGGTTCCCCTTCCGGTCCCGGCGCGCTGACCACGCCCTTGGCCTCGACCTCTCCGTCGGGGCCCACGACCACATCGGCCGCGTCGGCCCCGTCGGCCCCGTCGGCCGCGTCGGCCCCGTCGGCCGCGTCGGCCCCGTCGGCCGCGTCGGCCGCGGCAGGCTCGGTGCCGACCGGTTCCGTACCGCTCCGCTCGGCGTCGTCCCGCTCGGCATCGTCCCGCTCGGCGTCGTCCACGGCCGTCTCCGGCACGGCCGTACCCCGCTCCGGCGCGACCTCGCCCCCGGGACCGGATTCAGTGCCGCTCCCGGCCTCACGGGCCCCCGCGGCGGCTGCCTCCGGCAGGCCGTCGCCCGTGGCCCCGTCCTTCTCCTGCACGCCCATGGGCACGCCCTTCCGCTCTTCCCCGGTCCGGGTCCCGGTCAGCCCGCGGTCGCAGCCGAAGCGGCGCGCTCGGCCGCCTCGACGACGTTGACCAGCAGCTGCGCACGGGTCATCGGGCCGACGCCGCCCGGGTTCGGGGCGACCCAGCCGGCCACCTCGGCGACCCCGGGGTGCACATCTCCGACGATCTTTCCGTTCTCGTCACGGCTGACGCCGACGTCGAGAACGGCTGCGCCGGGCTTCACGTCCTCGGGCTTGACCAGGTGCGGCACACCGGCCGCCGCGACGATGATGTCCGCCTGCTTCAGCTGCGCCGACAGATCACGGGTACCCGTGTGGCACTGCGTCACCGTCGCGTTCTCGGACTTGCGGGTCAGCACCAGCGGCATCGGCCGACCGATGGTGATGCCGCGGCCTACGACCACGACATGCGCGCCGTTGATCTCCACGCCGTGGTGCCGGAGCAGCTGGACGATGCCGTACGGAGTGCAGGGCAGCGGCCCCGTCTCGTTCAGCACCAGCCGTCCGAGGCTCATCGGGTGCAGGCCGTCCGCGTCCTTGGCCGGATCCATCAGCTCCAGGACACGGTTGGTGTCGATTCCCTTGGGAAGCGGGAGTTGGACGATGTAGCCCGTGCACTCGGGGTTGTCGTTGAGCTCACGTACGACCGCCTCGATCTCCTCCTGTGTGGCGGTGTCCGGCAGTTCGCGCTGGATCGAGGCAATGCCGACCTGCGCACAGTCACGGTGCTTGCCGTTGACGTACCAGCGGCTGCCCGGGTCGTCCCCGACGAGCAGGGTCCCGAGACCGGGGGTGATGCCTCGCTCCTTGAGAGCCGCCACGCGGACGGTCAGATCGGACTTGATCGCGGCTGCGGTGGCCTTGCCATCGAGAATCTGGGCAGTCATGCACCCATCCTCGCGGATGGACCCTCCCCGGTTCCAATTCGGGACCACCGCGCCGGGTCACCGCGTGGAACAAGAGGTTGCACTTGCACAACACATACGCATCCGACTGGACAAAAAGTCGGCGGTAATACGACGATGAGCCGCGCAGTGCCGCGGGCAGTGCCGGGGGGCAAACCGCTGTTTTGTGATGTTCCTCCGCTCGGACCGCGTTGTCCCCGCACTTTCCAACGGAGGAAACCCGCCATGAGCTTCGGCGACCCGAACAACCCTTACGGCCAGCAGCAGGGCCAGCCGGGCTACGGCTACCCCCAGGGCCAGCCCCAGGGCCAGCAGCCCGGATACGGCTACCCGCAGGCCCCGCCGGTCCAGCCGTACGACGGCAGCGGCTTCCCGGGCGGCCCGACCGAGATGCCGGGCGGTGTGAAGGCTGCCCGCGTGATGCTGTTCATCATCGGTGGCTTCCAGGTGATCGGCGCGATCTTCGCCGCCCTGGCCGCCTTCGGTGTCAGCAAGGCCAAGGACGACCCGGCGCTCAAGGACGACGTCCAGTTCCAGCAGGTCGCCGACTGGTCGGTGGGCGCGGTGTGGGCCGTCGCCTTCGTCATCCTGGCCTGGGGTGTGCTCGCGATCGTGCTCGGCGCGAAGTTCAGCAGCGGCGGCAACGGCATCCGCGTCACCGCGATGGTCTTCGGCATCATCACGGCGGTTCTGGGCATCTACCCGTTCGTCATCGTCGGCCTGGTGCACACCGTGCTCGCCATCCTCATCACCGTCTTCGTCGGCAAGGCCGACGGCGGTGCCTGGTTCGGCCGCCCGCGCCACTGAGGCATGTGACCGAACGCAGCGCTCTGCACTCTGCGTTGCAAAATCGAAGGCCGTAAACCCGCCGACCGGCTGGTTTACGGCCTTCGGCCGTTCTACCGGCACATTCGCGTCGATTTTGGGCCCCTGCCGCACCCGCCTTGCACGTACCCTCGCGCAACTGCACCGCACACCCAGGCCACTGCCGGAACGAGCAGCCGCCCCCTCCACGACGGGCCCGCCGAGCGGGAACAACGGCCACCCCTCGGCCGAGGAGTCCTCAAGGCCCGTGCTCAACAGCGCAAGGGGCGTTCCCCGGAGGTGAGCTCCGGGGAACGCCCCTTGCGTTCAGGACGGTACGTCGCCGGCGCCGGCCGGCACCGCTCAGTGGAAGAAGTGCCGCGTCCCGGTGAAGTACATGGTCACGCCCGCCTTCTTCGCGGCCTCGACGACCAGCTCGTCACGGACCGAACCGCCCGGCTGCACCACGGCCTTGATGCCCGCGGCAACCAGGATCTCCAGGCCGTCCGGGAAGGGGAAGAACGCGTCCGACGCGGCGTACGAGCCCTGGGCGCGCTCCGCGCCTGCGCGCTCCACCGCGAGCTTCGCGGAGTCGACGCGGTTGACCTGGCCCATGCCGACGCCCACGGACGCGCCGCCCTTGGCGAGCAGGATCGCGTTGGACTTGACCGCGCGACAGGCGCGCCAGGCGAAGGCGAGCTCCTTCAGCTCGTCGGCCGACAGCGCCTCGCCGGTCGCGAGCGTCCAGTCCGCCGGGTCGTCGCCCTCGGCCTGGAAGACATCGGGGTGCTGGACGACCGCGCCACCGGAGACCGGCTTGATGTCGTCGATCATCGCGACCGGGAAGCCCTCGACCTTCAGGACCCGGATGTTCTTCTTGCGGGCGAGGATCTCGACCGCGCCGTCCTCGTAGTCGGGTGCGGCGATGACCTCGGTGAAGATCTCCGCGACCTGCTCGGCCATCTCCTTGGAGACGGGGCGGTTGACGGCGATGACGCCGCCGAACGCGGACAGCGGGTCGCAGGCGTGCGCCTTGCGGTGCGCCTCGGCGACGTCCGCGCCGATCGCGATGCCGCACGGGTTGGCGTGCTTGATGATCGCGACGCACGGCTCGTCGTGGTCGAAGGAGGCGCGGCGGGCGGCCTCGGTGTCCACGTAGTTGTTGAAGGACATCTCCTTGCCGTGCAGCTGCTCGGCGTTGGCGAGACCGCCCCGCAGACCGTCGGTGTACAGGGCCGCGCCCTGGTGCGGGTTCTCGCCGTAGCGGAGGGAGGACTTGCGCTCCCAGGTCTTGCCGAGGAACTCGGGCAGGTCCGCGTCCTCGTCGGCGGCGTACACGTTGGTGAACCAGCTCGCCACCGCCACGTCGTACGCGGCGGTGTGCTGGAACGCTTCCGCGGCCAGCCGCTTGCGGGCGGTCAGATCGAAGCCGCCCCCCTTGACCGCTGCCAGCACGTCGGCGTACCGCTTCGGGCTGGTCACCACGGCCACCGAGGGGTGGTTCTTGGCGGCGGCGCGGACCATCGAGGGGCCGCCGATGTCGATCTGCTCGACGCACTCGTCGGGGGTGGCCCCCGACTGGACCGTCTCCTTGAACGGATACAGGTTCACGACCACCAGGCCGAACGGCTCCACGCCCAGCTCGGCGAGCTGCCGCTGGTGATCCTCGAGCCGCAGGTCGGCGAGGATTCCCGCGTGCACGCGGGGGTGCAGCGTCTTGACCCGGCCGTCCAGGCACTCGGGGAAGCCCGTCAGCTCCTCGACCTTGGTGACCGGCACCCCGGCCGCGGCGATCTTCGCGGCGGTCGAGCCGGTCGAGACGAGCTCGACGCCCGCCTCGTGGAGGCCGCGGGCGAGCTCCTCGAGACCCGTCTTGTCGTAGACGCTGACCAGCGCGCGCCGGATGGGCCGCTTCATGGATTCGGCGGTCACGGGATAACTACCTTTCGTCCCTCAATGCGGTAGCCGTTACGGGCCAGACGCCCCACGACATCGACGAGCAGCTGTCGCTCGATTTCCTTGATGCGCTCGTGCAGAGCGGCTTCGTCGTCCTCGTCCCGGACCTCGATCACGCCCTGCGCGATGATCGGCCCGGTGTCGACGCCGTCGTCGACGAAGTGGACGGTGCAGCCGGTGACCTTCGCGCCGTACGCGAGCGCGTCGCGTACACCGTGGGCCCCGGGAAAGCTGGGCAGCAGGGCGGGGTGCGTGTTGACGAAACGCCCGCCGAACCGTGCGAGGAATTCCTTCCCCACGATCTTCATGAAGCCGGCCGAGACCACCAGATCCGGTGCGTACACGGCCGTCGCCTCGGTGAGTGCCGCGTCCCACGCCTCGCGGGTCGCGTAGTCCTTCACCCTGCACACGAAGGTGGGGAGTCCGGCGCGCTCGGCACGCTCCAGACCGGCGATCCCGTCCCGGTCGGCCCCGACGGCCACGATCTCGGCGCCGAAGCCGTGCGGGTCGGCGGCGATCGCATCGAGCAGGGCCTGGAGATTCGTACCGGAGCCGGAGACCAGCACCACAAGGCGGGCGGTTCGGGCGGAGGGGGGCGGGGAGGCCACGGCGGGTCTCTTTCTCGCGTTGCTGTGCGGCTTTGTGTGGTCGTACGAACGAATCGCGCCCCTCAATACGGGGAACTCTACGAAGGAGCCGACCGTCAGCAACGATACCGGCACACAGAACGGCCCCCACGGGACGGGGGCGTGGCCGGGAGGTAGCGTCTGGGGACAGGACCCGTCCCCCGACGGGCACGACGACACAAGACCCCACATGTGCTGGGTCTGAGGGGAAGACGTTCACCAAATGCCGGACCGACGCCACCGTACGGACCTCCTGTTGCCGCGGGAACGCCAGTCCACGGACGACAACAACCCCTTCGCGCCGCCCCCGGAGGGCAGGCCCGACCAGCCCTGGCACCCGCGCCGCCCGGCGAACGACGGCTCCTCCGACGACTCCTCGTCGTCCTCCTCAGGTTCCTCCGACCCCTCGGGCTCCTCCGGCGACCGCTCCGGCTGGGGCAGCCAGTGGAGCAGCCGACAGCCGGGACGCTCCTCGGGCGGCGGCTTCGGCGGCCGCCCCGGCGGCCAGAACGGCCAGAACGGCCAGAACGGCGGCGGCGGTCAGAAGGGTCCTGACGGCGGCTCCGGCGGCGGCCTGAAGTGGGACCCGACGGACCCGGCCCAGCGCCGCGCCCGGTACGCACTGCTCTCCGGCATGTGGGCGTTCTTCTTCGCGCTGTTCGACTTCCCGGAGGTCGCCCTGCTGCTGGGCGCGCTGGCGCTGTACTGGAGCATCAGCTCCCTGCGCGCCAAGCCCCAGCGCCGCCCGGCCGCCAATGTGACATCCGCCACACCCCCTCCGATGCCCACGACACCTCCGTCCTCGGGCAAGCCGCAGATCACCGCGGCGGTGACCGGACTGGTGATGGCGAGCATCGCGCTGGTGATCGTGGCAGGGTCGTTCACGGCGCAGCTCGTCTACCGCGACTACTACACGTGCGTGAACGACGCCCTGACGAAGACAGGCCAGCTGTCCTGCAACGAGCTGCTCCCGGACCCGCTCCGCGGAGTGATCGGCGTCAAGGAGTAGCGCCCCGGTCCGCGGGGCCCGGCGGCGCGAAGCTCTGCCGCCATGGAGGTGGGGGCGTTCAGTCCGCGCGTTTCTCTTCCCCGGGGAGGGTGTCCGGGAGGCCGCCCCCAGTTCCTGGAAGGGGCGGTGCCGGGGGCTCCGCCGCGCCTTCCGGGGCCGCTGGGTACGCAGGCTTCTCCGGGCCCGCCGCCGCGGGCGCCTCGGCCCTGGGAGACGCCGGCGGAAACGCCCGCGGAGATGCCGGCGGAAACGCCGCCATCAAGCCACCCGACGCCTCCTTGAGCGCCGCCCGCCGCGCCTCCCGTGCCTCCCGTGCGCCCCGCGCGCCCCACGCACCCCTCTCGCTCCACGAGCCGGCCGGCAGGAAGTCGTACGCCTCGAAGTCCGGATCTCCGTCCGGGGTCGGGGCCAGGGCCGGGCCAGGATCCGGGTCCACGGGATCGGGCGCGGAAGCCACGCCATCGTCCCGGCGCCCCGACAGCCGCCACGCCGGGAGGCGCCACGCCGGCAGCCGCCATGTCCACAGCCGCCACCCCGGCAGTCGCCACGCCCGCAGCCGGCACGCAGGCAGTCGCCATGTCCGCAGCCGCCATGCCCGCACCCCGAGCGCCCCCGGCACCCCCAGTCCCGCCGACCACACCAGCGCCGCCGGCCCCGTCAGCCACCACACCGGACCGAACGCCGCCAGGTCCCCGGTCCCGAGCGGGCCACCCGCCACGGCCGCCAGGAGCGTCGTCAGGAGCGCACAGCCCACCGCTCCCAGAAGCGCCGTGAGCGCCGTCTCGCGCGGGTCCCACGCCTCTTCCCGCGCTCCGTGCTTCGGCGCCGCCGTCCGTGCCGTGAACCACGCGATCATCGCCGCCGCGGCCACAGGCACCACCACCGCCCAGTTCAGCGGCGTCCCGTCCCCCTCCGCCGGGACCGCGGCGAGCAGCGGGAAGTGCGGCAGCGCCGGGGTCCCGGTCAGGGCCAGCGGCGTCGCCGTCGACCCCGTGCCGAGCGCGAACCCGGGACCGAGTCCGTACGCCGTGCCCCACACCACCGCGTTCGGCAGCAGCGCAAGCGCCAGCAGCAGCACCGCGAACCGGCCCGACCACCCGTCCGAGAGGTGCACGAGCGATTCCTGCGCCGCCTCCGCGTGCCACACCAGCGACACCACCACCAGCAGCGCGCCCCCACCGAGCAGCGCGAGCGCCGCCGCGACGGCCGACCGCAGCGCCACGGCCACCCGGGTGCGGGCGAGCTCCACCCGTAGCCGCTCGGGCAGCCGGGCCGGCAGCGGCCCGAGCGGCCGGCCGCTCGCCGTCCACACCCCGGCCGCCGCCGCGGCACCGGTCGTCACCGGCAGGTGGAACAGCGCGCTGAGAGGGTTCGCCGCGAGCGGACCACCCGCGGCATAGAACACGACACACCCACCGACCAGCAGATATCCGGTGGTGACGGCGCACACGGCGGCCCGCACCGACAGTCTGGGCTGCCCTTCGTCGGGTTCGCGCGCATCGCGCGCCGCCGCCCGGTGCACCAGCACGGCGGGCAGCACGACGAACAGCAGCGGTACGACCCCCATCGGCGCCGGGCTCCCGGAGAGCGTGTCGGCCCGTACGAGCTCCGTGCCGTGCGCCAGCAGCCACAGCCCGGCGGCGACGTGCAGCGCCCCGCTCGGACCGTTGTCCGGGGACGGGGAGCTGATCCACATCACCATCACCAGGACGGCGACCGCACCGAGCCCGAGCCCCGCCGCGATCGCACCGCGCACGACGAAGGTGGCCGACGTGGCAGGACGGCACCCTTGCACGGCTACCGGGGCCTGCGACGTCGAGGGGCTGTGATCGGTCAATTGGGTCACGGCGCCATGCTGCCAACGACACGCTCTTTAATCGCGTAACAGGCGAATAGCCGCTGTGTCGCTCAATATACGGTTATGTACTTTTCTGCCGAGTGCAGTGCTGCCAGGAGCCCCTCATGACGCAGAGCACGACACACTCCGCTTCCGGCATCCCCCTTCCCTCCCCCAAGGAGCGGCGTCGGCTGCGCGAGGCGAAGCCACTCAGCGAGGAGCAGGTCGCGACGGCGATCGGCGTCACGCGGGCGACGGTCAGGTCATGGGAGGCCGGCCGCACCAGCCCGCGGGGGCGCAAGCGCGAGGCGTACGCGAAGCTGCTGGCCGACATCGCGGCGGAACTCGGGCAATCGTCCGCCGGCGAGGAAGAACCGCCCTGTGAGGCCTCCGCCGAACCGGAACCCGCACGCACACCCGCGCCAGGACCTGCGCCCGGCCCCGAACCCGGCCCCGAACCCGCACCTGCGTCCGCACCGTCGGCCGACCCCCCGGCCCACACCAAGCCCGCACCCCTGTCCCGTACCTCCCGTACCAAGGAGTCCGGCGGCGCGAACACCCGGCCCATGCCCGCCGTCAAACGAGCGGCCAAGCCGTCCGCGGCGGTCACCTCGGCCGTGCCCGCCAAGATGGTCCGGGCGATGACCACCGTCAGCATCGGCCCGGCCCCGGCCTCTCCGCACTCCGGAACGACCGCCCCACCGTCCCGCAAGACCCGTGCGCAGCGGAGCCACAAGTCGGCGGAGGCCACGGAGACGGCACAGACCACAGAGACCACGGCGACCACGGAACCGCCCGCCGCGCTCACCGCCGAAGAGGCGTTCGACGCGCTGTACTCGTACGCCGCCCCCGCTCTCGTACGCCAGACCTTCGTGCTCACCGGCCTGCGTCGGCTCTCCGAGGAGTCGGTCGAGCGCGCCTTCCACCTCGCCTGGCAGAACTGGCCCGAGGTCGCCGTCGACCGCGACCCCGTGGGCTGGGTGCGAGCCGCCGCGTACGAGTACGCCGTGTCCCCCTGGCACCGGCTGCGGCGCGTCCACCAGCAGACCGACGAATCTGCCATGGAGCCGCATCGCCGTGCGCTGCTCGACGCGCTGCTCGAGCTGCCCCCTTCGTACCGCCGCACGCTGCTGCTCTACGACGGCCTCGGCCTGGACCTGCCCGAAACGGCGGCCGAGACCGAGGCGAGCACCCCGGCCACCGCGAACCGGGTGCTCCATGCGCGGGCCGCCATCACCGAGCGGCTGCCGGAACTGAGCGAGACGGAGGTGCTGCACGACCGGCTCATGGCGCTCGCGAGCTCCCAGCCGGTCTCGCATCTGACGCCCGCCCGCACCGTACGGACCGGCAGCGAGCGCCGTGCCCGGTTCTGGACGCGGACCACCATCGCCGTCACCGCGCTGATCATCGGCGCCACGGTTTTCACCGCGGCCACCGCGCCGACGCGGTACCGACCGCAGCCGCCGCCGGGCGAGCAGGTCGCCGGCGTACCGGCGCAGCCCGGCCCGCTGCGGCTGACCCCGCAGGACAGCAAGCTGCGCACGAAGCTCCTCTCCGAGCCGGTACACGGCCCCGAGCGCCTGGTCCCGCAGATTCGCTGACCCTCAGCCCACCGCCCTCGGCTCTCGGCTCTCGGCTCTCGGCCCGGACACGCGAGTGGGCCCGCACCTCACGAAGAGGTGCGGGCCCACTCGTACGCGTACGCGCGTGCTGCCGAAGGTCAGCCTGCGAGGATCTCGCGCGCCAGCTTGGCCGTCTCGGTCGGCGTCTTGCCGACCTTGACGCCCGCGGCCTCGAGGGCCTCCTTCTTCGCCTGCGCGGTGCCGGAAGAGCCCGAGACGATGGCGCCGGCGTGGCCCATGGTCTTGCCCTCGGGCGCGGTGAAGCCCGCGACGTAGCCGACGACCGGCTTGGTCACGTTCTTGGCGATGAAGTCCGCCGCACGCTCCTCGGCGTCGCCGCCGATCTCGCCGATCATCACGATCAGGTCGGTCTCGGGGTCGGCCTCGAACGCCGCGAGGGCGTCGATGTGCGTCGTGCCGATGACCGGGTCGCCACCGATGCCGACGGCCGAGGAGAAGCCGATGTCACGGAGCTCGTACATCATCTGGTAGGTCAGCGTGCCGGACTTGGACACGAGACCGATACGGCCGGGCTTGGTGATGTCGCCCGGGATGATGCCCGCGTTGGACTGGCCGGGGGTGATCAGACCGGGGCAGTTCGGACCGATGATCCGGGTCTTGTTGCCCTTCGCGCCGGCGTACGCCCAGAAGGCGGCCGAGTCGTGGACGGCGATGCCCTCGGTGATCACGACGGCGAGACCGATCTCGGCGTCGATCGCCTCGACGACGGCGGCCTTGGCGAAGGCCGGCGGCACGAAGAGGACGGACACGTCGGCGCCCGTCTTCTCCATCGCTTCCTTGACGGAACCGAAGACCGGGACCTCGGTGCCGTCGATGTCGACGGACGTACCGGCCTTGCGCGGGTTCACGCCACCGACGATGTTCGTGCCGTCAGCCAGCATGAGCTTGGTGTGCTTCATGCCCGTGGCACCGGTCATGCCCTGGACGATGACCTTGCTGTCCTTGGTGAGGAAGATAGCCATGGTTGTGGAGTCCTCGTCCCTTACTTCGCAGCCGCGGCGAGCTCGGCGGCCTTGTCGGCCGCGCCGTCCATGGTGTCCACGCGCTGCACAAGCGGGTGGTTCGCGTCGGAAAGGATCTTGCGACCCAGCTCCGCGTTGTTGCCGTCGAGACGCACGACCAGCGGCTTGGTGACGTCCTCGCCCTTGGACTTGAGCAGCGCCAGAGCCTGGACGATGCCGTTGGCGACCTCGTCACACGCGGTGATGCCACCGAAGACGTTGACGAAGACGGACTTGACGTCCGGGTCGCCGAGGATGATCTCGAGGCCGTTCGCCATGACCTCGGCGGAGGCGCCGCCACCGATGTCGAGGAAGTTGGCGGGCTTGACGTTGCCGTGGTTCTCACCGGCGTACGCGACGACGTCGAGGGTCGACATGACCAGACCCGCGCCGTTGCCGATGATGCCGACCTCGCCGTCGAGCTTGACGTAGTTGAGGTTCTTGGCCTTGGCGGCAGCCTCGAGCGGGTTGGCTGCGGCCTTGTCCTCGAGGGCCTCGTGCTCGGGCTGACGGAAGTCGGCGTTCTCGTCGAGAGACACCTTGCCGTCCAGCGCGATGATGCGGCCGTCGGCAACCTTGGCGAGCGGGTTGACCTCGACGAGGAGCGCGTCCTCGGCCACGAAGGTGTCCCACAGCGTCACCAGGACCTCGGCGACCTGCTCGGCGACCTCGGCCGGGAACTTCGCCTGCGCGACGATCTCGCGGGCCTTCTCGATGGTCACGCCGTCAACGGCGTTGACCGGGACCTTCGCGAGGGCCTCGGGGGTCTTCTCCGCGACCTCCTCGATGTCCATGCCGCCCTGGACCGACGCCATGGCCAGGAAGGTCCGGTTGGTGCGGTCGAGGAGGTACGAAACGTAGTACTCCTCGGCGATCTCGGGAGCGGTCTCGGCGATCATCACCTTGTGGACCGTGTGGCCCTTGATGTCCATGCCGAGAATGTCCGTCGCGCGGGCGACGGCCTCGTCCGGGGTGGCGGCCAGCTTCACGCCACCGGCCTTGCCGCGGCCGCCGACCTTCACCTGCGCCTTGACGACCGACTTGCCGCCAAGGCGTTCAGTGGCCTCGCGCGCCGCCTCAGGCGTTTCGATGACTTCACCGGCCAGCACCGGTACACCGTGCTTGGCGAAGAGGTCCCTCGCCTGGTACTCGAACAGGTCCACGCGCGTCCGTCCCTTTGCTTCTCATCGTCGCAGTTAGTGATCCGCGGTTTATGTCTGCGTGGGCGTGCCGCGAAGGGCAACGTGACTGCGCTGTCACAAGGGAGGCGTACACGGTGACCGTGGACGCGGCATGTCCGTCTCGCAGGTTATCCCCGAGAAACGTAGGTCCCTAAATCGCAGATCACACCTGGGCGGTGATAACGGTCACAGACTGTCTCGGTGGGGGTGCCGGATCGCACCGGACTCCGAGCCGGAGCGGGGCGGGAGAAGGGGCCGGAGGCCGAGCCCGAGGCCGGGCCGGAGCAGGGCCGGACGGGCCACAAACGGAACCGGGCGGTCCCCACCCCAATGAGGACCGCCCGTGCAGCATCGGACCCGCCAGTCGGATGCCCTGTGTGAGATTCCCGCGTCAGATACCCGCGATTCCCTGCGTCAGGTGCGACGCGTAGCCCGGGGTGACCGAGGTGGCCGCGCCCTGGGCGCCGATGACGGCGTTACCGGCGAGCGGGGTCGCCGTGACCGTGCCCGACAGATCCTGCGCGAACGGCTGGACCTCGGAGACGACACCACCGGCGAACGGCGTCACATCGCCGACGACGCCCTGCGCGAGGGTGCCGGCGCTGCCGCCGACGCCGTGGACGACCGGCTGGACGTGGTCGACGACGGTCTCGACGAGCGGCTGGACCGCGCCGCCGACGCCGCCGACGAACGGCTGCACCTCGGAGACGACACCACCGGCGAACGGCTGGACCTCGGACACGACACCGCCCGCGAACGGCGTCACATCGCCGACCACGCCCTGGGCGAGGCCGCCGACGTCGCCGACCGCCTGACCGGCGACCGGGAGCACACCGTCGACAGCACGGCCGGCGACGGGCGGCAGGACGTCCTGCGCGGCGGCGTCGACGACCGGAGTGGCGGTGGTGACCCCGTCCTGAATGCCGGCCTGCGCGTGGCCGGGCGCCTGCTCGAGCTCGGGCGCGAAAGCGGAGAGCGGGCCGAAGAGGTAGTCGATCTCGCCCTGGGTGTCGGCCACGTCGGAGACGCCGGCCGCCACGTCGTACGCCGCCAGCTTGCCCTCGGCGTACTGACGGGCCTGGTCGGCAACGGCCCGCACGTCGTTCTGCTCCACGGCCTGGAAAGCGCCGAGGCCCTGGACATTCTGGGCACCCTGAACGCCCTGGACGCCCTGAACGGCGTCGACGTTCTGCGTGGCGCCGTGCGCGGCACCCTTGGCCCGGTCGGCCGTACCGGCGGCCTTGCCCTGCACGTCGGACGTGACGCCCTGGACGCCGTGGACGGCGCCACCGAGCTCCTTGACCACACCGAGGTCCGTGACAGCGCCGAGGTCGACGCCCTTGACGTCCTCGACCGCATCGGCCGCCTGGTCGGGAGTCGACAGCGGTACGGAGACGGGCAGCTCGTCGGCGCTGGCCGCGGCGGTCCCGAGGGCCCACATACCGGTGGCCGTGGCGGCGACGGCTATGGAACGGCGAATGTTCTTGTGCATGCTTGTGTCAATCCTTCGAATGCGTTCGGCTGTCCGGAACTATCCGGTTGGCGGGCAGACCTGACCCACCCCCGCGTGGCAGGTCTTGAGCGGGGAAAGGACTGCCCTAGCCGGGGAATTCGAGGATTTCGCGGGGCCTTTCGCGGGTCGGCGCCTGGGCCGACACGCAGCCGGCGCCGGACGCGAGCGCGAACGGCGAGCCGTCCGCGAGCGTCGCGGCGTGCTGGTCTTTCTTGCGTGGTGTGTGCGTCTCGCCGGACTGCTGCACCGCGCCGTGCGCGGAGTTGCAGGGCGCGCTGGGCGCCGGGGCGGGTACGGGCCGCTCGTATCGTGCGTCGAGCCGCTCCCGGTCGTACGAACCCCCGTAGCCGGGCACCCGGTGGGAAAAGCCGCGGCTGTCCGTCGGGGGGAACGCCGGCCCGAGGCCGTCCCGGTCGGAGCTCTTGCCCGGGCTGACGGCCGTCGGCCGGCCTGTGGCCGCGGAGGCCGCACCGGAGTCGTCCACGGACAGGTCCGCGGGGAGCTTCGGCGTACGGGCTTGTGCCGCGTCGCCACCGGCCTGCGGCGTCAGCGGTGCCGGAACGGTCTTGGCCAGCGACTCGGCCAGCGGCTCGGTCAGCGGCCGGGTGACATTCAGGACGATGTCCGTGACCGGATCGGTGATCGCCTTCGTCACGGACGCCTTCACGGACGCCGTTGCCGATGTCGTCACCGTCACCGATCGCGCAACCGGTCGCGTCACCAATTGCGTCGCCGTGCGTACCGAATCCACGGAGCCCACCGACTCCACGGAATCCGTTGCCACGCGGCGCAGTTCCTCCACCGGGGCGGAGCGGTTCGGCAAGTGGTCCGACGGAGGCGTGCCGGTCACGTCGACACCGTGCGAGACCGCGGGCACACGTACCGGCGACTCCGCCGCGTGGGCCTGACCGCCGCAGAGAAGGCCGAGCGTCAGCAGACCCCCGAGAAACAGCAACGCCTGCAGCACGCGACGCCCGGCAGCCGCCCGGCGCAGAGCGCACAGAACGGCAGCGGAACGAGCAGCTGCGGCAGTCACGGTGGGAGAGACCTTCCCGGTTGGCGGAAGCGGACCTTCCGCGGGGATCGGGACGATGCTCGCACGAGCCTCCCGGGGGGACGCAAGTCCTACGTTACTGATGGGTGGCCATGTCCGGTATGGGCAGGGGCCGCTTCTCGATTGCCGCTGCCATGACGTCCGGGAAGAGGTCCGGCGTGCAGGCGAAGGCCGGTGCGCCCAGCGCCGCGAGAGCCGCCGCATGCTCGCGGTCGTACGCCGGCGTCCCCTCGTCGGAGAGCGCCAGCAGCGCCACGAACTGCACGCCCGATGCCTTCATCGCCGCGACCCGCTTCAGCATCTCGTCCCGTATGCCGCCTTCGTACAGATCGCTGATCAGCACGACGACGGTGTCGGCAGGACGGGTGATCTGCGACTGGCAGTAGGCGAGCGCCCTGTTGATGTCGGTGCCGCCGCCGAGCTGGGTGCCGAAAAGAACGTCGACCGGGTCGTCGAGCTGGTCGGTCAGGTCGACGACGGCGGTGTCGAAGACGACGAGGCGGGTGGCGATGGAACGCATCGACGCCAGGACCGCGCCGAAGACGGAGGCGTAGACGACGGACGCCGCCATCGACCCCGACTGGTCGATGCAGAGCACCACATCCTTCTTCACCGACTGGGACGCCCTGCCGTATCCGATGAGCCGCTCGGGCACGACGGTGTTGAACTCGGGAAGGTAGTTCTTGAGGTTGGCCCGGATCGTGCGGTCCCAGTCGATGTCGCGGTGGCGCGGCCGGTTTATCTTCGCCGACCGGTCGAGCGCCCCGGTGAGGGTGGACCTGGTACGGGTGGCGAGCCGCTTCTCGAGGTCGTCGACGACCTTGCGTACGACAGCCCTGGCCGTCTCCTTGGTCGTCTCCGGCATCGCCTTGTTCAGCGAGAGCAGGGTGCCGACGAGATGGACGTCCGCCTCCACGGCCTCCAGCATCTCCGGCTCGAGCAGCAGGGTCGAGAGGCCGAGACGTTCGATCGCGTCACGCTGCATGACCTGGACGACGGAGCTGGGGAAGTACGTACGGATGTCGCCGAGCCAGCGCGCGACGGACGGCACGGACGCCCCGAGCCCGGCCGAGCGGTTGCCGCCGCGACGGCCCTCGGTTCCGCTCTTGCCGGTGTCGTAGAGGGCGGACAGGGCTCCGTCCATCGCCGCGTCCGTCCCGGAGAGCGCGCAGCCGGTCCCCTCGGCGGCCTCGCCCCCGAGCACCAGTCGCCACCGCCGCAGCCGCTCGTCGTACTCGGTCGCTGTCATCGGGCCACCCCCGCAAGGTCGTTGTCGTCGATTCCGAGCAGCAGCTGCAGCACCGGCAGCACCGCGTCCGCCCGCGGCCCGTCGAGGCCGGCGCCGAAGCCGGGCATCGTGGACTCGGCGTGCGCCGCATGGCCGGACGGGGTGGCGGGTCCTCGCCGGACCAACTCACCCAGCGTGCGCCGCACACCCGGCTCGTAGGCGGAGAACGTGCGGCGCAGCAGCGGCAGTACGTCCGTGAAGGCGTCCGGGGGCACGCCGGTGAGCCAGGCGTCGACGAGCCCGAGCAGGCGCTCGTCGTGGACCAGGAGCATTCCCCCTCCGGACGCGCCGCCGACGAACCCCTCGATCCAGGCCGCCGCCTCGGCGGGCGGTGTACCGGGAGAGAGCGCGAGTCCCATCAGCCGCGCGGCCTCGTCCTCCTCGAGCCGCCCGTCGTCCAGCAGCAGCCGGGCGGCCCGGCCGCGTATCACCCCGGGCACGGTGTCCCGGTCCGCGAGCCGGAGCAGCACCGAGCCCCAACGCTGACCCAGCTCCCGGGCTTTCGGCAGCAGCCCGATCGCGGTGTGCACCCCGTCCAGATGGCCCCGCATCTCGGCCGCGCCGTCCGCGTCGAGTCCCGTGCACGCGGGCGGCAGTCCGACGCAGATGCGTTCGGCGAGCCCGGCCGCGACCTCCCCGAGCGCGGCCGTGTCCGTGGACCGCACATCCCCGTACCGCAGGGAGCGGGCGAGGGCGGGCAGCGCCTGGGCGAGATGGCCGACGTCCGCGTCGAGCGCGGCCCGGTCGGCGAGGGCCCTCATCACCACGGGCAGCGCGTCAGGCAGTTCGGCCAGCAGGCACTGCTCGGCGAGCGCGGTCACCTCGGCGAGGGCGTTCACGGAGAGGGCGTTCGACTCGGCCTTCGCCGTGGCGGCGGAGAGCACGGTGGTGCCCCACACCCCGGCCTCCGCGACCCGGACGAAAAGCTCCGGCTCCCAGCGCAGTCGCCAGCTCTCGCGGAACGTACCGGTGCTCCCCCGCCCCGTGACGGGTTCGCCCCAGCCGATCGAGAGCAGCCGCAGCCGGTGCAGCAGCCGGCTCTTGGCCGCGTCGCTCTCCTTGCGCAGGTCGAGCTCCAACTCGCGCTCCAGCGCTTCGGGCTTGAGCCGCAGACTGCGCTGGAGCCGGGTCAGATCGCGCTGGAGGGGCACGGCGGGCGCGGCGTCCGGCACCTCGCCGAGCACGTCCCCGACGACGAGCCGGTCCCGGATGAGATCGAGCGGCACATCGGAGCCCTCGCACATCACGGCCCGTATGGCGTCGGTCGTCTCGGTCAGTCCGGCGAGGGGCCGGCCGCGCATGGCGGCGAGGGTCTCGGCGAGGCGGACGGCCTCGATGACATGCGCGGACGAGACCATCCGGTCCTCGTCCCGCAGGAGACCCGCGACCTTGGTCATCCAGCGCTCGACGGGGCGGTCGGTCGCGCCGAAGAGATGCCCGTACCAGCCGGGAGAGTCGATGCCCGCGCCGTAACCGCTGTGCCGGGCGAGCCTGCGATGCGTCCAGGGCACCCAGGTCATCTCGGTCTTGACCTTGGGCAGGCCTTTGAGGAGGGCCTTGTCGGCGGCGACGGTGGTCCTCTCCTCGAGCGCGGGCACATGCCACGCGCCGCAGACGACTGCGACGCCGTCCCCGAACTCCTTGCTCGCTGCGCGCAGTTGAAGCCGCATATGGGCTTCGCGGATGAGATCGCGGTCGTGCCCGCCGTGTCCGTACGTCTCGCGCAGCGCGGCCATGGCCTCCCCGAGCGCCGCGAACGGAGCACACGGATCCGCAGCGTCGTCCCCCGCGCCGCGATGCTCGACGACGTCCTCCCACCACCGCTCGGGGTCGTCGTACCCGGCGGCTTCGGCAAGCACGGCGATGGGATCGATCCGCAACCCGCCCACGTCGGGCTTCCCCTCGCCCCCGCCGTGCCCGGCTGCCCCTGCCGCTTCGTCCTCGCTGCCCTCGCCCTCTCCCGAACCACCGCCCCGGGCGGGCGAATCCGGCGCTTCTCCCAGCGGGTCTCGCGGCAGCCCCGGCGCGCCCACCGTCTCCTTGTGCGCGGCCTGCGCGGTCTGCGCCAGCGAATGCGCCGCCGGCAGGTCGATGAACCGCACCGGGACTCCGCGGCCGAGCGCCCAGCGGATGGCGACCCACTCCGGGGAGAACTCGGCCAGCGGCCAGAACGCCGCCCGGCTCGGGTCGTCCACCGCGTGGGCGAGCAGCGCGACCGGCGGGCGCATCTGCTCGTCCGCGGCGAGCGCGATCAGCGCGTCCCCTTCCGGCGGTCCCTCGATCAGCACGGCCGGGGGCGACGCCGCCTCCAGCGCGGCCCGCACCGCCCGCGCCGAGCCCGGCCCGTGGTGGCGGACACCGAGCAGCAGGGGGCCGGTCATGCGCTCACCTCGCGGCAGGCGCGGTAGAAGTCCTTCCAGCCGTCCCGCTCGCGGACCACCGTTTCCAGGTACTCCTGCCAGATCACACGGTCCGCCGCCGGGTCGCGGACGACGGCGCCGAGAATCCCGGCCGCGACATCGCCGGAGCGCAGCACGCCGTCACCGAAGTGCGCGGCGAGGGCGAGGCCGCCCGTGACGACGGAGATCGCCTCGGCCGTGGAGAGCGTCCCCGAGGGCGACTTGAGCTTGGTGCGGCCGTCGGTCGAGATACCGTCCCGCAGCTCCCGGAAGACGGTGACCACACGGCGAATCTCCTCGAGGCCCTCCGGTACGGCCGGCAGATCGAGCGAGCGCCCGATCTGGTCGACGCGCCGCGACACGATGTCGACCTCGGCCTCCGGCGTGGCCGGCAGCGGCAGTACGACCGTGTTGAAGCGGCGGCGCAGCGCGCTGGAGAGGTCGTTGACCCCGCGGTCACGGTCGTTGGCGGTGGCGATGAGATTGAAGCCGCGGACGGCCTGCACCTCCTGCCCCAGCTCCGGGACGGGCAGCGTCTTCTCGGACAGGATCGTGATCAGTGAGTCCTGTACGTCGGCCGGGATACGGGTGAGTTCCTCGACCCGCGCCGTCATTCCCTCGGACATGGCGCGCATGACAGGACTGGGCACCAGCGCGTCGCGGCTGGGGCCATGGGCGAGCAACTGGGCGTAGTTCCAGCCGTAGCGGATGGCCTCCTCGGGCGTGCCCGCGGTGCCCTGCACGAGCAGGGTGGAGTCACCGCTGACGGCCGCGGCGAGATGCTCGGAGACCCAGGTCTTGGCGGTGCCCGGCACACCGAGGAGCAGCAGCGCCCGATCGGTGGCGAGTGTGGTGACGGCGACCTCGACGATCCGGCGCGGCCCCACGTACTTGGGCGTGATCACCGTCCCGTCGGGCAGGGTGCCGCCGAGCAGATAGGTGGCGACGGCCCAGGGCGACAGCTGCCATCTGACAGGCCGCGGCCGGTCGTCGGCCGCGGCAAGCGCCTTGAGCTCGTCGGCGAAAGCGTCCTCGGCGTGCGGCCGCAGGGCCTCGGTGTCGGCGCCGGTGACTGCGGTGGTTGCGGTGGCCGCGGTGCTCGCTGTGGCGGTTTCGGACACGGTCATGGATCCCCCTCCAGATCGTTCGACCCGATGTGGGATCCACCGTGCACCATGCCACTGACAATCGACCGTTGCCGCAGGTCAGAGCCTAAATAGCCAGGCTTCGCGGGGAGTTACTCCACGATCGGGGAGACGGCGATGCAGCCGGCGGCGGTGACCAGGCCCTGGCCCTTCTCCTCCTTGATGACCTTGCCCTTGTACGTGATCTTGCAGGTGACCTCGTACGTGACCTCGTACGTCTCGTTCGTGGCCTTGTCGACGGTGTCGACGGCCTCGGAGCAGGAGGAGAGGCCGAGCGTGAGGCCGGTGACGGCAACGGCGCAGACGGCGGCGCGGATGGAGCGGAGTTGTCGCGGGGGCTCGAAAGCGCAGGTCAGCGATCCAGCGCACCTTCGGTGCGCGCCGGGGGCGTGGTAAATGCCGTGGCGTGCGCCGGAGGTGCTTCTGTCTGCCCTGACGTGGGCTGATGCCGGTCCGGGATGCTGGAGCGGTTCGTTCCGGCCGAAACCGATGCCTCTGTGATGCCGGTGAGCTCGCAGGTCAGCGTGGTGCTGGGGACCGTCCACGGGAACCGTGGAGTGTTGCTGCGAAGCACGTGCGTCAGAATTCCTGATCCACCCTGGTCCTCCCGGAACGGCGTACGACGGGTCCGTCCGCCAGGGAGGGAGCAAGGCCGTGGACGTACTGCACGAACGCTGCGCCGGCCTCGACATCAGCAAGAAGGACGCCAAGGTCTGCGTCCGCACCCCGAGTACGAAGCGGCGGGGGTCCTTCACGACCGAGACCACGACGTGGGGATCAACGACGAACGCGGTCCTGGATCTGCGGGACCATCTGCTCGCCGCACAGGTGACGCTGGTAGTGATCGAGGCGACCAGTGACTACTGGAAGCCCTTCTACTACGTGCTGACCGAGGGCCTGGACGTGGTCCTGGTCAACGCGCGGCAGGTCAAGAACCTACCCGGCCGCAAGACGGACGTCTCGGACGCGGCCTGGCTGGCCCAGCTCGGCGCCCACGGCCTGGTCAGGCCCTCCTTCGTGCCGCCCGAGCCGGTCCGCGAACTGCGCGACCTGACCCGGGCCCGGACCACCGCCACCCGTGAACGCGGCCGTGTGGTCCAGCGGCTGGAGAAACTCCTGGAGGACACCGGCATCAAACTCTCCGCGGTCGCCTCCGACATCATGGGCGTCTCCGGCCGGGCCATGCTCGAAGCCCTCATCCGCGGCGAAGCCGACCCGCGGGTCCTCGCGGACCTGGCCAAACGCAAGCTCCGCAACAAGATCCCCGAACTCACCGAGGCCCTGACCGGACGGTTCCGCGAGCACCACGCGTTCCTGGCCCGACTGTATCTGGATCAGTACGACCAGCTCACCACGATGATCGACCAGCTCACCGGACGCATCGAGGAGGCGATGGCCCCTTTCGTGGCGCCCTCGACCTCCTCGACACCATCCCCGGCATCAACCAGGCCACCGCCGAAGTGATCATCGCGGAGACCGGCGGGGACATGACCCGGTTCGCCTCCGCCAAACACCTCGCGTCCTGGGCCGGGGTCTGCCCCGGCCACCACGAGTCCGCCGGCCGTACCAAGAACACGAAGGTCCGGCCCGGCAACCCCTATCTCAAAGGCGCCCTCGGCCTCGCGGCATTCGGCGCTGTGAGAACCAAGGACACCTACCTGCAGGCCCGTTACAAGCGGCTGACCGCCCGCCGCGGCCCGCTCCGGGCACTGGTCGCCGTCGAGCACTCGATCATCACCGCGATCTGGCACATGCTCACCGACAACGTCGCCTACCAGGAACTCGGCGGCACCTACTTCACCCAACGCGACCCCGAACGCGCCACCCGCCGAGCCATCACCCAGCTCAACCAGCTCGGCTACACCGTCACCCTCAACCCGAGGGAGAACGCAGCCTGACCGACAGCCCCGAACACCCGGCAGCCCTCCACGGCCACCGGGCACCCAGTCCTGCCCACACCCACCCTGACCTGCTGCTATTTACGCGTCAGAGCTGATTGTCAGTGGTGCCCCGTAGCGTCCTCACCATGAATCAGCAGGGGGTGCGCTGGACGTCGGAACAGGTGCTGGCCTTGGCTCCTGACGATGCGTCACGCAGAGCGGGAAACAAACTGGGTGCGGCCGGGCCGTGGTCCGGCGCGGGCAGCAGCGGCTCGGGGGCCGTGTGGGGCCTGTGCAAGGGCTCGGGCAGCAAGCCGTACCAAACCGTCATCGACACTACGGGCCCGGCCTACAAGTGCAGTTGCCCGAGCCGGAAGTTCCCGTGCAAGCACGCGCTGGGGCTGCTGCTGCTCTGGGCGACGGACGAGGAGGCCCTGCAGGACTCCGCCACGCCGGACTGGGCCGAGGAGTGGCTGGAGGGGCGCAGGAAGCGCGCCACGGACAAGGAACAGGGCGACGCGGGAGCGTCCGCGAAGACCGCCGACCCGGAGGCGGCCCGGCGCCGGGCCGAGCGCCGGGCGGGGCGGATCACCGCCGGGGCCACGGAGCTGGAGCAGCGGCTGGCGGATCTGTTGCGCGGCGGCCTGGCGGCGGCCGAGCAGGCGGGGTACGGGCTGTGGGAGGAGACCGCGGCCCGCATGGTCGACGCCCAGGCGCCGGGACTGGCGGGCCGGGTACGGGAACTGGGGGCGATACCGGGCTCCGGGCCCGGCTGGCCGGTGCGGCTGCTGGAGGAGTGCGCGCTGATCCATCTGCTGGACTCGGCGTGGCTCGGGATCGACCGGCTGCCGGAGCCGCTGGCCGCGACGGTCCGCACCAGGGTCGGCCTCACCCAGCCCGCCGAGGGCGCGCCGATCCGGGACCACTGGCTGATCCTGGCCCAGTACGACTCCTCCGACGGCAAGATCACCACCCGCCGAATCTGGCTGTACGGGCGGGAATCCGGGCGCACGGCACTGCTGCTGGCGTTCGGGGTGGCGGGCCGTTCACCGCAACTGGCGCTGCCGGTGGGGCTGATGATCGACGCCGAGCTCACTCCGTACGCGGGCGCGGGGCAACTGCGGGCGGACCTGGGTGGGCAGTTCGGCGCCCCCGTTCCGATCGGGGCGCCGCCGCCGGGGGGACCGCCCGAGGCTGCCGTGGAGGCATACGGACAGGCCTTGCGGGACGACCCCTGGCTGGACTCCTGGCCGGTGACGCTCAGCGGCGTCATACCCGTCCCGGCCGGTGACGGCTGGCAACTGGCCGATGCGGACGGCAAGTCCGCGCTGCCCATCGCCCCCGCCGCACTCTCCCGCCCGGGGCTGTGGAGGCTCGCGGCGCTCTCGGGCGGCCGCCCGGTCACCGTCTTCGGCGAGTGCGGCCACCAGGGCTTCACCCCGCTCGCGGCCTGGCCGGAGGACGCGTCCGAGACGGTCCCGCTCATCTGAACGTACGGAGGACGTCATGACCAGCACCACCAGCACCTCGCCCTGGGAAGAGCTCGTCACCTCGGCGCTTCTCGGCACCGACCGCCGCACACCGCCGACCGACCTCGTGCCCCCGGGCAAGGACGCGCCGGCCGCTCTGCTGGACGCCGCGGCGCTGCACACCGTACGGCGCAGGGCAGGACTGCTGCCCGCGCCGGCCGCCGACCGGCCGGAGCCCGCGCCGCACGATGCCCGCCCCCGGCTGCCGGCCGCCGCCAGGCGCCGGCTCGGCCAGCTGCTGGCCGACCGGTCCGCACCGTCGAACACCGGCGGCCGGCGGAGTGCGGCACCCGATCTGACCGAGCTGCTCCCCCAGTGGCTGGCCGCGGCCAACGAACGCGGTTACCAGGCACCGCCGTCCGTACTGCCCGCCCTGCTGGACGCCGCCCGGGCCCGTACCGATCTGCGGCCGCAGGCCCTCGCCTTCGCCGGACCCCGCGGGCTGTGGCTGGCCCGGCTCAACCCGGAGTGGAAATACGCGCTGCGCGGCGCGTCCGGCGGCTCCCTGCTGCCGGACGTGGGCGACGCGGAAGCTGTCCGGCGCCTGTGGGAGGAGGGGCTGTTCGCGGAACGGGTCGCGCTGCTGGCGGCCGTACGGGCGCAGGATGCGGGCGCTGCACTCGCGCTGCTGGCCGCGAGCTGGGCCACGGAGCGGGCCGAGGACCGGTTGATGTTCCTCGACTCACTGCGGGCCGGACTGTCCGACGCGGACGAGCCGTTCCTGGAGCAGGCGCTGTCCGACCGCAGCCGTAATGTCCGCGCCACGGCGGCCGAGCTGCTCTCCGCGCTGCCGCACTCAGCGCTCGCCGGGCGGATGGCGGCGCGGGCGGCGTCGTGCGTCGGACTGGACCGCAGCGGCGACCGCGACGGCACCGACAGCGGGAAAGCGGCGATAGCCGTGGAGGCGCCGCACGAATGCGATGCGGACATGCAGCGCGACGGAGTGGTGCCGAGCCCGCCGGGCGGGCGCGGCGAACGATCCTGGTGGCTCGGCCAGTTGGTGGAGGCAACCCCGCTGTCCATCTGGCCGCGGCGGCTCGGTGGGCGTACGGCCGAGGAAATCGTCGGCCTGCCCGTCGTGGACGACTGGGGGGACGAGCTGCACGCGGCGTGGTGCCGGGCGGCAGTGCGGCAGCGGGACGCGGAGTGGTCCCGCGCCCTGCTCGGCGCGCCCGGCATCCCGCCGGCGACCGGACCCGGTACGACCTCGCTGGCCGAGCGGGCAAAGCTGCTGGCCACGTTGCCGGACGACGAACGGGCCGACTGGGTCGCGGAGTTCATCGCGGCTCACGGGCTGTCGGAGGCGTTCCAGCTGCTCGGGGTCTGCGCGGTGCCGTGGGCGGAGCCGCTCGGCCGGGCGGTGGTCGACGCGCTCGACATCGCGCGGGACGCGGGGAGTTACCCGTGGAGCTTCAGCGGTGTGATGGGCCTGGCGGAACGCTGCCTGGACCCGAGCGAGGCCGGCCGCCTGGAGATCCTCACGGCAACACCGGACGAAACGGAGGGGGCGTCACCGGGGGCGGGGGGTTACTGGTCCGAGGCGTTTCAGCGGTTGGTGTCGACGCTGAGGCTGCGGGCGGCGATGCGGGTGGAGCTGGGGGGTGCTTCCCCCGTCCCGCCCCTCCCCGAAGCGGGGGGCTGACGCCCCAGCCCCCGGGCGCCGGCTTGCACGCCGCGGGCCCTGTGGACAGCCCGCGAACCCGGCAGGGACGGTCCCGGCCTCACGCCAGGGCCCCTGGCCTCACGCCGTGGGCCGCGCAGCGGGCGGGGGGCATCCGGAAAGAAGCGCGGGGCACGGGCACCCAGCACGCGCCGTACCGGGCGGGGCGGGACGGGACGGTTGTGCCGGCGGAGTCCGCCACTGATGACTCCAGCACTGATGGCTCCGGGCGAAACCGGCTGAGCCCGGCTCCCGGGCACGGCCCCCGGGCGCGCCGTAGGCCGCGCAAACGGCGCCGGGGCAGCCGACCACAACGCCCCCTCACCGCGCAGCGGACAAGCGCGGGCGCACGGTCACCGTGCCGTGCGTGCAGCGGCGTGATGCTTGTGCCCGCCGGGTCCGTGGCGGGTTGCTCCGGGCGAGATCAGCGGCGGCGGTCCCGAACATGCGGGCCGCCGCACAAGGCCGGGGTGGTGCCGACTGCCCGCGCAGGGCGGAGGCAGGGAAGCCCGCCGACCTCACCACGGGGCGTCCCGGTGGCGGCTTCTCAGGGCGCTCGGCTCCCCCGGCTCGAGGCGGGGCTACGCTCCCGCGGGCTGGCGGACGTTCGCGTTGACCCACTCGACGATCGAGACCGTCGTCGCGCCCGGGGTGAAGATCTCCGCGACACCCTTCTCCTTCAGCGGAGCGATGTCCGCCTCCGGGATGATGCCGCCGCCGAAGACCTTGATGTCGTCCGCGTCGCGCTCCTTGAGCAGCTCGATCACCTTCGCGAAGAGCGTGTTGTGCGCGCCGGAGAGGATCGAGAGGCCGATCGCGTCGGCGTCCTCCTGGATCGCCGTGTCCACGATCTGCTCGGGAGTCTGGTGGAGCCCGGTGTAAATGACCTCCATGCCCGCGTCGCGCAGCGCCCGCGCGATCACCTTGGCCCCGCGATCGTGGCCGTCGAGACCCGGCTTGGCCACCACCACGCGGATCGGACCAGTCACACCCATCACTGCCTCCACCTACCGACTGCGCCGCCATGGGCACGGGTCCCCGCATCCATCAGATCCGGGGCGAGTGAACGAACGTTATCTCCAGCATCCCGCAACCCGCCGTTTCACGGTGGATAGCGAGGGGGAAATCACACGTGGGACATGTTCGCTATGCGTCGTACCCGCACCGGGCGGCAGACAAGCCGCGGTGTGGTCCGTCGCAAGGGAGCCGCTACAGGTGGTCGTACCACCGTGCCGTCAGCCGCGCGGCACGGTGGTGCGGCACCGCCCGCATTGGCCCGGAATCGGGCGCAGGGCTGGCCACGGCCTGAGTGGCACCCATGAGGGCACGGGGGACGGAGCCGTCTCCGCGGTGCCGTTCGGAGGTCGGCCATGAAGGTTCTTCCCTTCATTCCACAGTGCCTGCGCCCTGCCCGAGACCTGAGACTCTCCGCCGTGCTGCTGCGGGCCACCGCCCTCGAGCTGGCAATTCTCGCCGGGCACCTGCTTCTCTACCCTTCCGGCCTCGCCTCCGAGCGCCGCGGCCCCGGCCGCCCGCAACCGAACCCGAACCCGAGCCTCAACCCGAGTCCGAGTCCGAGTCCGAGTCCGGAGCGCCGCGCGTCCCCGCTCCACGAGGCCGTGCCTGCCGACACCACCACCCTGCCGACCGGCAGCCCGGCCCACCCTCCCGTCGTACTGCTACACGGCTTCGTCGACAACCGCTCCGTCTTCGTACTGCTCCGCCGCTCCCTCGCCCGGCACGGCTGGCGCCACCTCGAGTGCCTGAACTACTCCCCCCTCACGTGCGACATCCGTACCGCCGCCGAGCTGCTCGGCAGGCACATCGAGGAGATCTGTACGCGTACGGGCCACCGAGAGGTCGACATCGTCGGGCACAGCCTCGGCGGCCTGATCGCGCGCTATTACGTACAGCGACTCGGCGGCGATCAGCGGGTGCGCACCCTGGTCACCCTCGGCACCCCGCACTCCGGCACCACGGTCGCCCCGCTCGCCAGCGCGCACCCCATCGTGCGCCAGATGCGCCCGGGCTCCGCCGTGATCGAGGAGCTGCGCAGGCCCGCCCCCGGGTGCCGCACCCGGTTCGTGAGTTTCTGGAGCGATCTCGACCAGCTGATGATCCCGATCGAGACGGCCTGCATCGACCACCCCGATCTCGTCGCACAGAACGTGCGCGTGAGCGGAATCGGACATCTGGCCCTTCCCGTACACCCTGCCGTCGCAGCCGGGATCCGGCAGGCGCTCGAGTCGAGCGAGTCGGCAGCAGGCGCCTCGGGAGTCGTCTCCGTCGCCTGATCCGTTGCTCCACCCACCCGGCCCGTCGAACATATTTCGAACGTACGGCCAAGGCTGTGCCCGCAGTCCGCCGAAAGACCGCCGAATGCCCGTTTCCTGATTGCGTAAAACCAACCGAAGATTGTCGCCGTCGCATACCGCCGGGTACAGTCGCGGCCACTGCTTTCCTCTGGGACCCCTCCCTTCGTATTTCCGGGGCCCCAGACCCCAGGTCCTGCTGCCGAGGCGAGAGAGAAGTTGGTGAACGACCAGCACGCCCACGCCGGGTACGTCGGATACGACGGGTACTCCACTGGCAGCTTCGACACCGACCCGCTCTTCGGTGCCCTTCCGGGCAGTTACGAAGCGGGCCACAGCGGTCAGTACGACGCGAGCCAGTGGGGCACCGGTTCCCACCAGACCGCCGGCTCCGGCTCCGACGTCTACGCCGCGCAGCAGGAACAGTCGACTCAGCAGGCACAACAGCCGCAGTACGACACCACTGGCCAGTGGGACGCCGACGCCTGGAACCAGACGACGCAGACGGGCCAGTACGAGACGGCCGCGGCAACGTTCGCGTACGACACGACCGGACAGTGGGCGGCGCCCACCTTCGAGACCGGCGCGTATGACGCCACCGCCTGGAACTCGGGCGCGGAGAGCGGCTACCAGTCCGCGTACAACGAAGCCGTCGTACCGCACCAGTTCACGCCGGAGCAGGAGTTCATCCCCTCTCCCGAGTCCGCGGCAACCGACTTCACCACCGAGTTCAGCACCGAGTTCGTGGCCGACGCCGGGTACGAGAGCGCGGCGGAGTTCCAGGGCACGGACCTTCAGGCAGATCCTCAGCCCGAGTTCGAGTACCAGAACGAGTGCCAGAACGAGTACGAGTTCGAGTACGAGAGCGCGGCGGAGCACGAACCGGAATCCGAACCGGAACCCGAGGCCGATTCGGGCCCCGAGGTGGAGCTCCTCACCGCCGCCGTCCCTGTCACTCCCCGGCCGGTCCGCCGTTCCGGCGGAAGCCGCGGCCGACGCCGTACCCCAGCCAAGCGCTCGGCCCTCCTCACCGTCGCCGTGCCCTCGGCCTGCGTGATGGGCGTCGCCGGCATCGCCGCCGCCTCCGTCGGTGGTCTCGGCGCCACTGGCGGCGAGACCAAGGACGAGACGACCAGCCTGGCGGCCGCCGATCCGGCCTCCGTCAAGCCGGTCGCGGCGAACAACAAGATGGACACCCAGCTCGCCAACCTCAGCGCCGACGCCCGCGACTTCGGCGACCGCGCCTCCCGCACCCAGGAGCGCATCGATCTGAAGGCGCGCCAGGCGGCGGAGAAGAAGAAGCGCGAGGAAGAGGCCGAGCGCCGCGAGGCACTTCGCCCCAAGTTCATGCTGCCGGTGAAGCAGGACGGCCTCAGCGCGTACTACGGCCAGGCCGGCGTCAACTGGATGTCCGTCCACACCGGCATCGACTTCCCCGTGTCGTACGGCACCGAGGTCATGGCGGCGACCGACGGCACCGTCCGTACGCAGTGGAACAGCGCCTACGGCAACATGGCCATCGTGACCGCCGCCGACGGCACCGAGACCTGGTACTGCCACCTCAGCAGCACCAAGATCCGCTCCGGTTCGGTCAAGGCCGGCGACGTCATCGCGTACTCCGGCAATTCCGGTAACTCCACCGGACCGCACCTCCACTTCGAGGTACGACCCGGCGGCGGCTCGGCGATCGACCCGCTCCCCTGGCTTCGCAGCCACGGCCTCAACCCGACGTAGCGGCCCCCTCGGCCGATCCGACGCAGCGGCCCCCTCGGCCGACCCCGACACAGCAGCCCCCTCGGCCGACCCCGACACAGCGGGCCGCCCCTACGCCGACCCGACGCAGCAGACCTCGATCCGGCCCGCGCCCGGCCCGGCGGAACGGGCCCGGGCGCAGGAACCGAACCTCAGAGCTTCTCGACCGGCGCGTACCGCAGCAGCAGGCGCTTCGGCTTGGTGTCCCCGAAGTCGATCGTCGCCTGCCCGTCCGCGCCCGACCCCGTCACCTCCACCACGGTCCCCAGGCCGAACTGGTCGTGCGTGACCCGGTCTCCGACCACCAGCGAGATCACCGGCTTGTCGCTCGCGCGCCGCGTGGCGAAGCCCGACGCACCGCCGCCCGCCCCGCCCGACCGCGCGCGCGAGGACGACAGCGACGACGAGATGCCCGACGTGGGCCCCGCGGGCGCGGCCATCGGCCCCGTCCGCTTCCACTCCAGGTGGTGGCCCGGGATCTCCTCAAGGAACCGCGACGGCGGGTTGTACGAGGGCTGGCCCCACGCACTCCGCATCGACGAGCGGGTCAGATACAGGCGCTCGCGGGCACGCGTAATGCCGACGTACGCCAGCCGCCGCTCCTCCTCGAGCTCCTTCGACTGGCCGAGCGCGCGCATGTGCGGGAAGACGCCGTCCTCCATGCCCGTCAGGAACACCACGGGGAACTCGAGGCCCTTGGCGGTGTGCAGCGTCATCAGCGTGATGACACCCGAGCCGTCCTCGTCCTCGTCCGGGATCTGGTCGGAGTCGGCGACCAGCGCCACCTTCTCGAGGAATTCGGCGAGTGTCCCCGTCCCCTCCTCCTCGCCGCGCTCCTGCTCGAACTCGAGTGCCACAGCGGCCAGTTCCTGAAGGTTCTCGATGCGGGTCTCGTCCTGCGGGTCGGTCGAGGCCTGCAGCTCGGCGAGATAGCCGGTCCGTTCGAGTACGGCTTCCAGCACCACCGCGGGGCCGGCGCCCGAGTCGACGATCGTGCGCAGCTCCTCCATCAGCACGTTGAAGCGCTTCACGGCGTTCGCGGAGCGGGCCGCCATGCCGTACGCCTCGTCCACGCGTCGCAGCGCCTGCGGGAAGGTGATCTTCTCGCGCAGCGAGAGCGCGTCGATCATCGCCTCCGCGCGGTCGCCGATGCCGCGCTTGGGGACATTGAGGATCCGGCGCAGTGGAACCGTGTCCTCGGGGTTCGCGAGGACACGCAGATACGCGAGGACGTCCCGGACCTCCTTGCGCTCGTAGAAGCGCACTCCGCCGACGACCTTGTACGGCAGCCCGACCCGGATGAAGATCTCTTCGAAGACACGGGACTGGGCATTCGTACGGTAGAAGATGGCGACGTCGCCGGCCTTCGCGTCGCCCGCGTCCGTCAGCCGGTCGATCTCGTCGGCGACGAACTGGGCCTCATCGTGCTCGGTGTCCGCCACATAGCCGGTGATCTGCGCACCCGCGCCGGCGTTCGTCCACAGGTTCTTGGGACGGCGGCTTTCGTTCCGCTCGATGACGGCGTTGGCGGCGGAGAGGATCGTCTGCGTCGAGCGGTAGTTCTGCTCCAGCAGGATCGTCGTCGCGTCCGGGTAGTCCTCCTCGAACTGGAGGATGTTGCGGATGGTCGCGCCGCGGAAGGCGTAGATCGACTGGTCGGCGTCACCGACGACGCAGAGCTCGGCCGGGTCGTCGCCCTCGCCGCCATGGGGGCCCACCAGCTCGCGCACGAGTGTGTACTGAGCGTGGTTGGTGTCCTGGTACTCGTCCACCAGGACGTGGCGGAAGCGGCGCCGGTAGTGCTCGGCGACGTCCGGGAAGGCCTGGAGCAGGTGGACGGTGGTCATGATGATGTCGTCGAAGTCCAGGGCATTGGCCTCGCGCAGCCGTGCCTGGTACATGCGGTACGCCTCGGCGAGCGTCTTCTCGAAGCCGTCGACCGCCTGGTCGGCGAAGGTCTCCTCGTCGACCAGCTCGTTCTTGAGATTGGAGATCTTCGCGCTGAAGGACTTCGGAGGGAACTTCTTGGGGTCGAGGTCCAGGTCGCGGCAGACCAGGGCCATGAGCCGCTTGGAGTCGGCGGCGTCGTAGATCGAGAACGACGAGGTGAAGCCGAGCCTCTTGGACTCCCGGCGCAGAATGCGGACGCACGCACTGTGGAAGGTCATCACCCACATGGCGTTGGCGCGCGGGCCGACCAGCTGCTCGACGCGCTCCTTCATCTCGCCGGCGGCCTTGTTGGTGAAGGTGATCGCCAGTATCTGGCCGGGGTGGACACTGCGGGTCCCCAGCAGATGCGCGATCCGGTGGGTCAGGACACGGGTCTTGCCGGACCCGGCCCCGGCCACGATGAGCAGCGGCGACCCGGTGTGCACGACGGCGGCGCGCTGCTGCTCGTTCAGCCCCTCGAGCAGGGCGACGGGATCCACGACGGTGCGCGGGGCGCCGTCACGGTGGTACGGGTCCCGGGCCGGGGGCACGTCGAACGTGCCCTGGAAGAGGTCGTCCGGAATCTGCTCCGGAGTCGATTCCTCGGGCGGCGGCGGGTGCTCGTCAGCCGTGGGCTGGAGGTCCGCCAGGAAGCTGTCGTCAAAGAGGCTGCTCATCGCTTTACGAGTCTAGGCCGCCGCACTGACAGCCTGCGGCCGCATCGGGATACGCCGCCAGTCCCGCCACCGATCGGGCCACCGATCCCGTGCACCGATCCCGTCACCGCCACTCGCCCCATGGACCCTGATCACGCTCCGCGCCCGGGCGGATACGCAAGCGCCCGCAGGTCATCCGCACATCAGAGCGGCCTGAGCGGCCCCGAGCAGCTCAGGGCGCCACCGGCGCGCCGCCCAGCCTCGATCAGACCGGATCCGACCTCGATCGTGAAGATCCAAATCATGCCCGCGAACGTGTCCCTGAAACACGGTCACGAAAAAGGTCACGAAAATGTATCAGGCATATCGACCATCAACCTTCACAGCAGGCACACGAATTGGCTAGCGTGCTCGATCAGGTGGACCCGTACCCCCATGGCGAACCACGCCAATCGGGCCATCTGCGCCGAATTCGGGCTTCCTGTAGGGAAGTTCGGAACCGGGGACCCACTATGCACAACCGGGGTGAATCGGACCGTGCCCCACTCGGTCCGTAGGGCGACCTTCCGTTCCGCCCGAACCCGACAGCTAACCCGGTAGGCGGTCCACGGAAGAAGGAGATGTCGGCCTTGGCGTCGCATCGCAAGTCGCGTACCCGTACCGGAATGGCCGGACTACGCAGCAATTCCCCCGCCGTCGGGTTCACGACGGCAGCTCTTGCCTCCGTCACCCTGCTGTCGACGCAGAGCGCCGACGCCGCGCCCGCCGAGCCCAAGCCATCCGTAGAAGAGGTACAGAAGAAGGTCGACGACCTGTACCGGCAGGCCGGCTCCGAGACGCAGAGGTACAACAAGGCGCAAGAGGCCACCGCCGAGAAGCGGCGCGAGGTCGAGGGGATGCTCGACGACGCCGCGAAGCGCACGGAAAAGCTCAACGAGTCCCGTCGCGCGCTCGGCAACTACGCGTCCGCGCAGTACCGGACGGGTGCGGTCACCCCGACCGCCGCGCTGCTGTTCGCGGACAGCCCGGAGTCGTACTTCGACCAGACACAGCTGATGGACCGGATGACCGACCGTCAGCGCAGCGTCATCGCCGACTACGAGACCGAACGGGCCGCGGCAGCCGAGCAGCGCACGGAGGCGACCAAGAGCCTTGAGTCGCTCACGGCCTCCCAGAAGGCCCTGCGCACCAGCAAGCAGGACGTCCAGACCAAGCTGGCCGAGGCGCGCACGCTGCTGTCGAAGCTGACCGCCGAGGAGAAGGCGCGGTTCGCGGAGATCGAGCGCAAGAAGGAGGAAGCGGCCCGCCGCAAGGCCGAGGCGAAGGCCAAAGAGGAGGCCGAGGCCGAGCGCCGACGCCAGGAGACGGAGCGCGAGCAGAACCAGGGCGGCGGTACGGACACGGGAACCGGCACCGGCACCGGCACCGGCACGGGAGCAGGTTCGGGCTCCACCGAGGACAGTACGTACGCGGCCAAGGCTGCCAAGGTCCTCTCCTTCGCCCGCGCCCAGATCGGCAAGCCGTACGTCTGGGGCGCGACCGGCCCGAGTTCGTACGACTGCTCGGGTCTGACCCAGGGCGCCTGGAAGGAGGCGGGCGTGGACCTGCCGCGTACCACCTGGGACCAGGTGGAGGTCGGCAAGCGGGTCGCCACGAAGGATCTGCTTCCCGGGGACCTGGTCTTCTTCTACGACGACATCAGCCACGTCGGGATATACATCGGCGACGGCAAGATGATCCACGCGCCCAAGCCGGGCACGAACGTCCGCGAGGAATCGATCTACTACATGCCGATCTACGGCAGCGTGCGCCCGGCCTGAGGCCGACCGCGGGGCGGGACAGGAAGCGGCGAGCAGAGCTGGACACGTCCCGGCCGGACGGGTGAACGACCGCGCGAAGCCTCTGGTGGAGACGGTTCTCTTGGCCGAGAACCCATCTGCCGGGGGCTTCACCCGTCTTTCATCCCACTCACTCACCTGCCGCGACGAGTGGGCAAAGAGTTCCTGAGCTGGGCGGCCGGCCCAGGAGCCGCTGTGCGATCATGCGGTCGATGACCCTGGGGAGGGGCCATTTCGGTGGTCGATGTGAGGAGTTCAGTGTGAACGCGGGTGGGGAGCAGAGCGGTTCGTCCGTGTCTGACGAGGAGTGGGAGCGGTTCCTCCGGGAGTCGGCGGACGGCAAGCCTGACGCGCCCAAGGAGCCGTCGGCGCGGGCCCGAGTCGTGGCGCGGCGGCTGCGCGAGGAGCCCACGAGGCCAGAGGCATGGCGCACGTACGCGCCGCCCCGGCCGAGGCGGAAGAAAGGCTGGTACGCGGTCGGGCTGCTGGTCTCACTCGCCCTGCTGGTCGTGGCGCTGGATCCGGGGCGGGTGATCGGATGGTTCGGCGGTGGCGGCGAGGCCGGGGGGCCGCTCGCCGCGGAATCGGAACGCCCGGACCAACCGCCCCCCATGGAGCCTGCCCGACGGCCCACGCTCGACGAACCGTTCAAGGGGTCGCCCGCGGCGCGCTGGGTGAGCGGCACGGCCGGGATCACGGTGCCCGCGGCCAGAGCGACCGGGTGGATGAGCACGGCGCAGGTGGAAGGGGCTCTCCGTCGGAGCCGGGACTTCCTCGCCGCGGCCAGCCTGGATCCGGGGGTGCTGCGGGGCGAGCACCCCGGCAAGGCGATCGCGCTGATCAACCCGCATCAGCAGGACGTCCAGGACTTTCTGTCGATCGCGTTCCGCGCACCGAGCAGGAAGAACGACCCGCTGCTGCTCTTCAGCCGCTTCGACAAGGCGCACACGCGCCTCGTCGGGGACGTCGTCAAGACCCGAGGCCGGATCACGTACCGGGAGGGCGAGCGCGGTGCCCTCCAAGTGACCGCCGATGTCACTTACGTGTACCCAGTCGCGCGGGCGGCGACGAGCAGCGACGAGGTCGCGCGCACGATCGTGCGGCGCGAGGTGGTGCTGAACTGGGACGATCCCGCGAAGGTGATCACCGAGCCGGGAACCTTCTCCCTCGTCTCGTACAAGGTCGACACGACCAACGGCGGCTGCGACACCGTCACCGGCTACCTCACCCCGGAGTTCGCCGCCGAAGAGCCGGCCACCGGGGCGGGTGGCGGCCCCGAGGTCGACCCCTACGACCGCAGCACGTCGATGGCCGAGCGGATGGAGGCCGCGGACGAAGGGTGCGGAACCGCGACGCGGTCGTAAGCGAGGTCAGGACAAACAAGCAAGGTCAGGACAAGCAGGGTCAGGAGCTGCGCTCCGCACTCGGCGCCGACCACATCCCGCCCGGTTCGGCCGTACCTCGGTTCGGCCGTACCCCTGTCGGCCGTACCCCTGTCGGCCGTACCCCGGTTCGGCCGTACCCCGGTTCGGCCGTACCCGGTCGGCTGCGGCTCCGGTCGACGTCGTACTCCCTGTCGTCGACGCGCAGTCCACGACCGACGGAGCACCGGGACCCCGCGCCGGCATCAGGTCCAGAGCGTCGCGATGAAGATGTTGGCGATCGTCAGCCCGCCCACCGCCCCGAAGAGCGCCTTCTCCACCTTCTCCTCGTCCCGCTTGACGTACACCAGGCCCAGAATCACCACCAGGACCGCCAGCTTGATGCCGATCTTGAGGTTGTTCACCGCCTGGTCGTCGGCCTGGTTCAGTCCCACCAGTGCCACGCCCGTGATCAGCATGGTCAGCGCGCCGTGCAGCATCGCGGGCGTGAACCGCGCAGTTCCCGCCCCCATCGCCTTCATCTGCGTCAGGAAGCCGCCGAGGAGTGACGCGATGCCGATGATGTGCAGGGCGACGAAGACATTGATGAGTACGTCCATGGGGCGGAGCCTAGCCCTCCCCATACCACCGCTCTCCGGGCAGGGCTGCCTCATTCGCCGCATCGGTCACAGCGGTGCGGGAAGGCGCGGGTATGCGGTCCGGGGCCACGGGACCGGCTCTCACAAAGCGCATCCGCGTGTCCACCTTTGGGCAATAGCGATCCTTGCACCGCAGCCCCGTGACCCCCAGGTTTAGCGTCCTCCCTCAGGTGGCCGACTCTCCCCACCGCCGTCGAGCTTCCGGGCGGCAGTCGGTCGCCACCGCCGAGAGATCCGGCGGCGGGCCGCTCCCCTGTGCGGTCCGTCGCCGGACCCGGACACGGGTACGCGGGGAAGACGGAAGGACGTGGACGCCCTCGTGGCAGCGCACCGGAAACGCAAGCAGCATCCGCTCACCGGGCCTGCCGCCCGTACCGCCGCCACCCTCGCGCTCGCCGGCGCGGCGACCGCCACCGGATTCGAAGGCACCGGTTACGCCGACCCCGGTCTCACCCCCGCCCAGATCAAGGCCAAGGTCGACAAGCTGTACCAGGAGGCGGAGGCCGCCACCGAGAAGTACAACGGGGTCAAGGAGCAGACCGCCGGCTTACGCACATCTCTGAACTCACTGCGCGACGAGGCCGCCCGCAGAACCGAGCGGCTCAACACCTCACGGAACGCCCTCGGTTCGATCGCCACGGCCCAGTACCGCGCCGGGAGCATCGACCCCGGTGTGCAGATCGCACTCACCTCGGACCCCGACGAGTACCTGGAGCGGGCCGCGCTCGCCGACCGGGTCGGCGAGCGGCAGGCGGCCGCCGTCGCCGGAGTGCGCCAGCAGCTGGTGGACATCGCGCAGTTGAGGGCCGAGGCCGACGAGCGGATGAACGACCTCACGGTCCGGCAGAGCGAGCTGGCCAGGCACAAGTCCACCGTCCAGGAGAAGCTCGCGGGCGCCGAGCGTCTGCTGGCCCGGATGACCGCCGAGCAGCGCACCGCGTACGACTCCTCTCAAGGCGGCACCGAAGCCCCCTACGACGTACGCGCCAGCCGCTCCGCCACCCTCCGCGGCTCCCTCAGGGCCCCCAACGCCCGTGCCGAGCAAGCCATTGCGTACGCCTACGGAGCGCTCGGCAAGCCCTACGTCTGGGGCGCGACCGGACCGAGTTCGTACGACTGCTCAGGCCTCACCCAGGCCGCCTGGCGCTCCGCCGGAGTGTCGCTGCCCCGCACGACGTACACCCAGATCAGCGCGGGCGGGCGCGTCTCCCGCTCTCAGCTCGCCCCGGGGGACCTGGTGTTCTTCTACTCGGGTGTCACGCATGTCGGCCTCTACATCGGCGGCGGCAACATGATCCACGCACCGCGTCCCGGCGCGCCCGTCCGCATCGCCCCGATCGACCAGATGCCGTTCGCCGGCGCGACCCGCCCCGTCTGAGAGGCGCTCCCGATCCGGCTCCCCGTCCGGCGCCCCGTCCGGTTTCGTGTCCGGCTTCCTGTCTCCGACGTCCGGACCACACGACAAGCGGTTGCCCTAGACCAGACGACGAGCCGTCGCCCACCGCGTCAGCTCATGGCGGTTGGAGAGCTGCAGCTTGCGCAGCACCGCCGAGACATGCGACTCGACGGTCTTCACCGAGATGAAGAGCTGCTTGGCGATCTCCTTGTACGCGTAACCCCGCGCGATCAGCCTCAGGACCTCCCGCTCGCGCTGCGTGAGCCGGTCCAGGTCCTCGTCCACCGGCGGCGCGTCCGTCGAGGCGAACGCGTCGAGTACGAAGCCCGCCAGCCGCGGCGAGAAGACCGCGTCGCCCTCCTGGACCCGGAAGATCGAGTCGACCAGGTCCGTGCCGGTGATCGTCTTGGTGACATAGCCCCGGGCGCCGCCCCGGATCACGCCGATCACGTCCTCCGCCGCGTCCGAGACGGACAGCGCCAGGAAACGGACGGGGTTCTCGGCCGCCGCCATCAGCGTGGCGCAGCGGCGCAGTACCTCCACCCCGCCGCCGCCGGGCAGGTGCACATCCAGCAGGACGACCTCGGGACGGGTCGCCGTGATCACGGTGACCGCCTGGTCGACGTCGGCGGCCTCGCCGACCACTTCGACGCCGGTGCGGTCGGTCTGGCCGATCTCGGCCTGCACTCCGGTGCGGAACATCCGGTGGTCGTCGACGAGCACAACCCGTACGCGCCGCTCGGTGGTCTCTGCAGCAGCCTCGGTCATCGTCTGCCCCTCGTTCTCGGTGTGCTCGGTGTGCTCGGCAAAGCTGTGGCAACAAGTACGGCAACAAGTGTGGCAGCAAAGCGTTCTCGCGCCGCGGTCACTCGGACCGCTCCATCTCCAGCTCGACCTCGGTGCCTCCGCCCGGCACGGAACGCAGCCGCGCCGTCCCGCCGTGGCGCTGCATCCGGCCGATGATCGATTCTCTTACGCCCATGCGGTCCTGTGGCACCGAGTCCGGATCGAACCCGGGCCCCCTGTCCCGTACGGACACGAAAACCGTGCGTCCCTCGACCTCCGCGTAGACCTGGACCGCCCCGCCCTCGCCACCGTACTTGGCGGCATTGACCATCGCCTCGCGTGCGGCTTGCATCTGCGCGGTCAGTTTCTCGTCGAGCGGGCAGTCGCCGACGACCACGACCTCCAGCGGGACGCCGTGCTTGTCCTCGACCTCGGCGGCGGACTTCTTCACCGCCTCCGCGAGCGTGTCCGGCTCCTCGTCCTCGTCCTTGCCCGTGCCCTCGGGCTTGTAGAGCCAGTTCCGCAGTTCACGCTCCTGGGCGCGGGCCAGCCGGCGCACCTCGCCCACGTCGTCGGCGTTCCGCTGGATCAGGGTGAGGGTGTGCAGTACGGAGTCGTGGACGTGCGCCGCGACTTCGGCACGCTCCTGGGCCCGGATGCGCATCGTCCGTTCCTCGGAGAGGTCCTGCGTCATCCGTACCAGCCACGGTCCGGCGAGCAGGGCGACACCGGCGATGACGGCGACCGCGGCGGTCAGTACGTTGCCGAGCTGGGCGGCCGAGCCGCGTACCACCATGAACACGGTCAGGCCCATGCCGACCAACGCCACGCCCGCCACGGCGCGCCCCAGCTGGAGCAGCCTGCGGCGGCGGCCGACCTCGCTCCATCGGGCGCGGCGGGCGTTGTCCGTCTGCCGCCACACCAGCACCACACCGGCGCCGATCAGCAGCATCGGCCAGACGTAGTTGGTGTTGCCGCCCGTGTCGACATTGCCGATGAAGATGGTGGCGCCGAAGAGCAGCGCGAGCACCGCGAAGAGCTGTCCCTTGTCGGGCTTGCGCAACCGGCGCCGGCCGTCGGGCGTCGTCTCGAAGACCGAGCGCGGCTCGCTGGTCCTGCCGCCGATGCCGAGCGGTACGACGATCCAGAAGACGGCGTACACCAGCACGCCGAGGCCGTCGGCCATGAAGAGGCCGAGGAAGACGAGACGTACCCAGATGACGGGCAGTCCCAGATGTCCGGCGAGACCGCGCGCGACACCGCCGAGCATCCGGCCGTCGGCGCTGCGGTACAGCTTGCGCAGCGGCTGCTCCTCGGGCACGGAGGCGCGGGAGGGTCCGGCGGATCGGGGCGCGGCGACTGGCATGCCCCGATCGTCACATGTGGGGCCGGGCCGCGGTATCAGGGTCGTCCCTTAAACCGACCCTGAAAGCCCGGGTGACGGCCGGCACCGGGATATCAGGGAACGGCCAGGGTCGGCGACGGTGCCACAGCGGCCCGGCGCCCGTCACCATGGAGGCATGACACAGCCGACCAGCCCGCCGGCCGACGCGCAGCCCGACGCGCCGCCGGACGTGCACCCCGAGGTGCAGCAGCTGCGCCGTACGCCCCGCCAGAAAGTCGTGGCCGGGGTCTGCGGCGGGCTCGGCCGGTACTGCGACGTCGACCCGGTGATCTTCCGGATCGTCATCGGCGTGCTCTCGGTGACCGGCGGCGTCGGCCTGATCTTCTACGGCTTCGCCTGGCTGCTGATCCCGGCCGAGGACGAGGAGGAGAACGAGGCCCGCCGACTGCTCTCGGGAAGGGTCGAGGGCGCGTCGCTGACCGCCGTACTCCTCGCCCTCATCGGCTGCGGACTCTTCCTGACCATGATGAGCAACGGCGGGACCCTCTCCTTCGCCGCACTGCTCTCGCTCGCCGTCGCCGGGGCCGCCGTGTGGTCACAGCGCCGCCGTGTCGTCGCGCCCGACGGCGCCCCGCTCGATCCGGCGACGGCACACGCGGTGGCCGAGGCCCCGCCCGAGACGAAGGCGCCGCCCGTCCCCGACAGCCCTTCGTGGTGGCGCGACCCGATCATCAAGGACGGAACGACGGGGCCGGTGCCCACCGGATATCTGTGGGGCCCCGAGGGGGCGACGGCCGAGGAGGCGTCCCCGCGCCCGCGCCGTACGTACACCGCTCCCCCGCAGGTGCGGGGGCCGCGCGGAATCGGCGGCACCGTCTTTCTTCTCGCGCTGCTCGCGGGCGGGCTCGGCACCGTGCTCAGCTGGGACGGCCATCCCATGGGCACGAGCCTGCAGATCGGTCTGGTCGGTGCGCTGGGGGTGTTCGGACTCGGACTGCTGGTCAGCTCGTTCCTGGGCCGCACGGGCTTCGGGACGGTCATGATGACGATGATCACGGCGGTGCTGCTGGCGGGGGCGGCGGCAGTACCGAAGGACATCAGCACCCAGTGGCAGCGGACCAACTGGAAGCCGGCCTCGGTCGCTGCCGTCCAGCCGCGGTACGCACACGGGTCCGGCATCGCGACCCTCGATCTCTCCTCCCTCACCGTCCCCAAGGGGGAGAAGGTGAGGACGACGGTGGAACTGGGGGCCGGTCAGCTCAAGGTCGTCGTACCGAAGGAGGCCCCGGTGGTGCTGCACGCGGAGGCGGGTCTCGGCGACATCAGCCTCCCGGACGACGCGGCGAACGACATCGACGTCTCCCCCGAGCAGGACCGGCAACGGACCCTGCCCCCTCCGGCCGGCGCAAAGCCGTCCGGCACACTGGAGCTGCATCTCGAAGTGGGCATCGGACAGGTGGAGGTGACCCGTGCCGCGTCCTGACTTCCCCGGTCCCGACCTTCCGCGCCCGGACCTGCGACGCCCGGACCTTCCGCGCCCCGACCTCCGGCGTCGTAATCCTCATCCTCCGCGTCGTGAATTCCGGCACGGCTTCCGCCCGCCCAAGCTGATCGCGGCCCTCGCCGTTCTGACGGCGACACTGCTCTACGCGGGTGACGCGGCCGGTTCCTGGCAGACACCGTGGTTCGTGGTGTTCCCCGTCGTCTTCGGCGGTCTGTTCCTGGCCGGCGCGGTGACCTGGGCGCACTACCGCCTCCGGCGCCGCCGTTCCGCGAGGAGCGCGTCGAGGGAGAACACCGAGGCGCCGGCGAGCAGCAGCGGCAGCCAGGCCATCAGGTAGATGAGGTCGTTGCCGTAGTAGTACGGCTCCGTCTGCCAGCTCACGGTCAGCCACAGGCTCAGCGAGATGAGGGCTCCGCCGAACGCGGCGAGCCGGGCGAGCAGGCCCACCAGGATGCCTATGCCGACGGCGAGCTCACCGAGGGCGATCGCGTGGCCGAATCCCTCGGGGTTCTTGAGCGCCAGGTCCACCAGGGCGGGTACGGCGGAGCTGTCGCGCACGCCGCGCATCAGGTCGCCGACGGAACCGGGTCCACTGGCCGCCATGAACTGGCTGTCCATGAGCTTGTCCATGCCCGCGTAGATGAAGGTCACGCCGAGGAAGATCCGCAGCGGCAGCAGGGCGTAGGAATTCGCCCGCTCCTTCCAGCCGCCACGCCCGCCGTCGACCGTGCCGTAGTTCGATGTCGTCCTGTACGTGTGTGTCATCGCTGGTCCCGCCTTCGGTCGACCCGTCAACTGACCATACGTACGACTGCGGCGCGCCGCTCACCAGGCTTGCGGCGCACTCTGTGACACGAGAGGCGCAGGAGGACCCCTGCGTCAGTCCTGAAAGTCGGTCCGTGAGCTGTCGAGTCGGCCCGTCACCCCGGTCAGTCCGTCACCTCGATGAGACAGCAGTTGCTCTCCACGCCCGCGGCCGTCACCACCTGGATGTCCACCGGCCCGGGCTCGACATCCACCGGGACGGGCACGGTGAGCACGGTGTCCGTCGGGTTGGCGAAGCCGCCCGGCACCGGGATCAGCGGGACATGAACGTGAACCACTCCGATGCGCACGACCATCCGGGCGAGGCGGTCGGCGTCGGCGGCGCCCGGCGGGACGAAGCCGACGCCACGGATCTCGATGTCGTCACCCATACGGATGGGTCCGTCCAGGTCACCGGCCTCGCGGACCCGGACGACCGACAGCACGACGGGCCGGCCGCCCTCCGCGTACTTCCCGGCGCAGTACGTCGCCGCCGAGACCGCGACCAGCAGCGCGAGTCCCCACGGCAGATCGGGCAGCTGCCCGGGCCGACCGGCGAGCCGTATCAGCGCGAAGACCATCGCGACGACGCTGAACAGGGCGTACTGCACATCCGCAAAGCTGCCGCGCCCGCCGTCGTCACAGAGCAGGTCCGCAAGGCGCGGGCGGTCGGCCCGCAGCTTCTGCAGCCGCTGGCCCAGCACGCGTACGGCGACCACACGGCGTACGAGGACAGCGACGGCGCAGACGAGCGCGAGGACGGACAGCGTTCCCGCGCCACCGCCGAGGCCGAGGCCGTCGGTCAGCGCGTGCCGTTCGGCGGCGGAGGCCCACGCCAGCTGGAAGGTCAGGACCAGTACGGCGAAGGCGACGAGCAGCACCCATGCGGTGGCGACGGCGCGCGAGGTGGAGAGGCGGTTGTCGTCGCCGATCAGCGGTGCGAGGAGGCCGCCGCGCGCCCGGTGGAGCCGGGCGCAGGCGGTCAGCAGACCGCCCATCACCAGCGCGGCGAGCAGCCCCGCCGTACGTGCGCCGGTCCATCCGCTGCCGATGGCGGTGACCGTCTGGCCGAGCACCAGGGCCAGCACGCCCGCCCAGACCACCAGCAGCGAACGCCACCAGACCACGTGGAGCCAGGAGTCGCCCGCCTCGCGGCTGCGGTCGGCGACGGTGCGTGCCGACTGGGTCAGCTCGTCGGACACCCACTGGCGCGAGGCACCCGGCGAGTGCGCGACGGCCGCCGGTAACCCCTGACCGGCAGCCAGCTCGTCCCGCTTGGTAAGGAACGCGGCCACGGCGCGCCGATGCCCTTCGCGCGCCCCGTGCGTGCATTCATCGCACTGTCTGGCCTCTTGCACCGCCACGACCGAACGCCACCTTCCCCGCCCCGCACCGAGTGAACTTCCTTGTGATGCATGGGAATTGTGCCGTACGAACGGGGCGCGCGCCGGGGTGCCGGCGGCCAGAGGGGGTGATTCTGCCACCGCCGGATTGACTGCCGTCTACTTCAGGAGGTCGGGTTCCGCCCGGCTGATCTGCCGCCACAGGGGCTGGTAGGTGATCCACGCGACCAGGTCGCTGCCGAGCTGCTCACGGGTGGCCACCGCCTCCTTGTGCGCGATCAGCACGGGCTTGCCCGCTGCCCGGGCCGTGAGCTGCACGTGGGCGCAGCGTTCCATGGCGATGAACCACCAGGCTGCCGCGTCGACCGAGTCGCCGACTGTGAGCAGCCCGTGGTTGCGCAGGATGACGGCCTTGTACGCGCCGAGGGCGCCCGCGATCCGCCGCCCCTCCGCCTCGTCGACGATCACGCCGGTGTAGCGGTCGACCAGCGCATGGTCCTCGTAGAAGCCGCAGGCTTCCTGGGTGATCGGCTCGATCAGCTCGCCGAGGGCGGACAGCGCCCGCCCGTGCACGGAGTGGGTGTGCGCGACGGCGACGACATCGGGCCGGGCAGCGTGCACCTGGGCGTGGACGGCGAACGCCGCCTGGTTGACGTGATATCGCCCGACGACGACCTGTCCGTCGCCGTTGACGAGGACCAGACCGCCGGCCGTGACATGCGCGAAAGGTACGCCGAAGGGGTTCACCCAGAAGCAGTCGGTGAACTCCGGGTCCCGGGCGGTGATGTGACCGGACACCCCGTCCTCGAACCCGAAACGCCCGAAGAGGCGCAGCGCCCCGGCGAGCCGCTCCTTGCGGTATGCCCGCTCGTCCACCACGGAGTCGTGCACCGGCGGCATCGCGAACTGCAGCTGCTCGACGGGGAGGGGCTCGGGTGTATCGGTCATGGCACGGAAGCTACCTCCGGGTACCGCAACTGGCCAGAGACGTCACTCGCCTCGCGCACGGCTTCCACGAGAATGCACCCATGACGCCCATGACGCCCACACCGGAACCGACGTCCCCGCTGATCCCGCTCCTCGGCCTCGAACCGCATATCGAGGGCGGCTGGTTCAGGGAGACCTGGAAGACGAAGGGCTCCACGGCCCCGCCCGGCTACAGCGGCCCGCGCGCGTATGCAACCGGCATCTACTTCCTGCTCCACCCGGGCGAGAAGTCGCGCTGGCACCGCGTACGCTCCGACGAACTCTGGCTCTGGCACCGCGGCGGCCCGCTGCATCTGCACCTGGGCGGCACGGGCGAGAGCCCCTCCGCGACCGAGACACTCACCCTGGGCCCGGCCGTGGAATCCGGCGAGCAGCCACAGCTCCTGGTCCCCGCGGATGCCTGGCAGTCGGCGGAACCCGCGGGCGACGAACCGGTCCTGGTGACGTGCATCGTCGCGCCGGGCTTCCACTTCGACGACTTCACGCTGGAGCAGCCCTAGCCGCCGGCCCCTGCATACCTCGGATACCTCGGATACGGCCCCTGGATACGGCGGCGCCGCCGCTCACACGGGGTGAGCGGCGGCGCCGGTGTCCGGAGTCGGGCGGGAGGTCACTCCCACTCGATGGTGCCCGGCGGCTTGGACGTCACATCGAGAACCACGCGGTTGACGTCAGCGACCTCGTTGGTGATCCGGGTCGAGATCTTGGCCAGCACGTCGTACGGCATCCGCGTCCAGTCGGCCGTCATCGCGTCCTCCGAGGAGACCGGACGGAGCACGATCGGGTGGCCGTAGGTGCGGCCGTCGCCCTGCACGCCGACGCTGCGCACGTCCGCGAGCAGCACGACCGGGCACTGCCAGATGTCACGGTCCAGGCCGGCCGCCGTGAGCTCCTCGCGAGCGATCACGTCCGCCTCGCGCAGCAGGTCGAGGCGGTCCTTGGTGACCTCGCCGACGATACGGATACCGAGGCCCGGGCCCGGGAAGGGCTGGCGCTGGACGATCTCGTCCGGCAGACCCAGCTCCTGGCCGACCATCCGGACCTCGTCCTTGAACAGCTTCCGCAACGGCTCGACGAGCTCGAACTCGAGGTCCTCGGGCAGGCCGCCCACATTGTGGTGGGACTTGATGTTGGCGGTGCCGGTACCGCCACCGGACTCGACCACGTCGGGGTAGAGCGTGCCCTGTACGAGGAAGGCGACGTCCTCGCCGGACGCGGCCTCCGCCACGATCTCGGCCTGCGCCTGCTCGAAGACCCGGATGAACTCGCGTCCGATGATCTTCCGCTTCTCCTCGGGGTCGGAGACCCCGGCGAGGGCGTTCAGGAAGCGGTCGGCGGCGTCGACGACCTTCAGCTGGACGCCGGTCGCGGCGACGAAGTCCTTCTCGACCTGCTCGGTCTCGCCCTTGCGCATCAGACCGTGGTCGACGTACACGCAGGTCAGCTGGGAGCCGATGGCCTTCTGGACGAGGGCGGCCGCGACGGCGGAGTCCACGCCGCCCGACAGACCGCAGATGGCGCGCTTGGTGCCGACCTGCTCGCGGATCAGCGCGACCTGCTCCTCGACGACATTGGTCGTGGTCCAGGTCGGCTCGATGCCGGCGCCCCGGTAGAGGAAGTGCTCCAGGACCTGCTGGCCGTACGTGGAGTGCATCACCTCGGGGTGGTGCTGGACGCCGTACAGCTTCTTCTCGTCGTTCTCGAAGGCCGCGACCGGCACGACGTCCGTGGACGCGGTGACGGTGAAGCCCTCGGGAGCGGCGGAGCAGGCGTCGCCGTGGGACATCCACACGGGCTGCTCGGCCGGGGTGCCCTCGAAGAGCGTGGAGCCGACCTTGGAGACATGCAGCGGAGTACGGCCGTACTCCCGTGCACCCGTGTTGTCGACGGTCCCGCCGAGGGTCGTCGCCATCAGCTGGAAGCCGTAGCACATACCGAAGACGGGGACCCCGGCCTCGAAGATCGCACGGTCGAGGCGCGGTGCGTTCTCCGCGTACACGGAGGAGGGGCCGCCGGAGAGGATGATCGCCTTGGGATTCCTGGCCAGCATCTCGGCCACGGGCATCGTGGACGGGACGATCTCGCTGTAGACCCGGGCCTCGCGGACGCGGCGGGCGATGAGCTGGGCGTACTGCGCGCCGAAGTCGACAACGAGGACGACGTCCGGGCTGCTGTCGGGGGCGGCGGAGGGTGCTGCTGGCACGGGGCGGCCTTCCGGCGGTGATGAGAGCGGGAGCTTGTTCTGTCGATTCTACCGGCGCGCCGGGGCCGCTTTTCGTCTCACCATCCGAACCCGCTTTGGCTCCGGCCACACCGGCTGGTCCATACTGTGCCCATGCACAAGCACCTGACCTTCGTCTTTACCTATGGCACCGGCCCGTCCGGCTGCCATGGTCGTGCTGCTTGAGCCACTGACAAGCAACTTCCCAGGCGCCCCGGGCCGACAAGGCCCGGGGCGTTCTGTCATTTCCGGGCCTTGCCGCTCCGGGGGCCACCCCCCTGCAAGGAGCTACGGACATGACCGTCACCACCACCGTCACCACCGAGACGCAGACGTCAGCAGCTGCCGCTGCGGGCGGCGCCCGCACCGAAACGGCCGCCGATGTGATCAGCGGCGCCCGCGAGCGGATCGACGCGCTCGACGACCGCATCATCGGCCTCATCCAGGAACGCACGGCGGTGTCGGCCGTCATCCAGGACGCCCGGATCTCCTCCGGCGGCCGCCGGGTGAACCTGACGCGCGAGATGGAGGTGCTCAGCCACTACAGGGACGCGCTGGGCAAGCCGGGAACGACACTCGCGATGACGCTGCTGGAGCTGTGCCGGGGCCGTATCTGAGTTCGGGCACATCCTCACCCGTACGGCGCGTGACCGCGGGCCGCGGGGGTTCGTTGGTCCCGATGTCCGTGCCAGCCAGGGGCGGGCCTCGAAGGAAACCACGCGTGGGCTCCGCTGGGGCGTGTGACGTACGCAGGTACGTCGTGGGACCTCGCCTCCAGCGCCCGTGACCGGTCGGCAGGGGACAGCAGCCCGGTCACCCCAAGAGCGGTCGGCTTCCGGGGACGCCCGGGGCCGACCGCATCCGGTCCGAACGGTTGCGCAGGCCGCAGCCCGTCCAGCACGATGCGGGACAAGGCCAGTCCCGCTTCTGCGCAACCACATTGCCAAAGGTCGATACCACTTGTGCGCCCCATGTGCGCCGGGTCGGCGACCTCCCCCACGCGGCGCTACCCCCCAGCGCCGCGCCTCGGCACCGGCGCTGCCCTGACGTCGGTGCTGACCGCCAAGGGCCCCGCGCGTCACGCACCCGCGGGGCCCTTGCTCTGTGTTGCTCCGTGTTGCTCTGTGTCGCTCTGGGGCTCACGCCCTCAGTTCGCGCAGACCCTCACATGCCTCGCTCGGGGCCGTGCCACACGATCGGCTGCTCCTCCAGCCCGGCCGTGACGTACGCCACATAAGGATTCTGTGAGGTCCGGTACAACCATTCCCACGGGTCACAGGTCATGCAATGCGAAACAACGGCCTCACCCGTGTACCCCCACCTCGGAAGGCCCACCCAGACTCCGTACCGCGCGAGCGGTACCCAGACTTCGTTGAGGTCTTTCATGAAGCTTCGCCGCGCCATGGCTGTCGCTGCCGCGACCGCCGTCATAGCCCCCGCCGCGTTCCTGTCGGCTCCGGCCGCGTACGCGACGGAAACCCCGACGCCCAGCAGCGAGGTCACCGCCACGCCGACAGCGCCGGAGCCGGGCGCCAGCACCTCGCCCGCGGCCCCGACGGAGACGGCCACCACGTCCCCGTCGCCCTCCGAGACGGCCACCGTCTCCCCGTCGCCGTCCGCGACGGCCACCACGTCGCCGTCGCCGAGCAACTCGGCCACCACGCCGGCGCCGTCCACCTCGCCCTCCGACGAGCCCGCCGAGTGCGAGACCTACTCGGACAGCACGAAGGTCGTTTCCGAGCTCCGCGGACTGCCCTCGAAGGTTGTCGCCGGCTCCGGCTGGGTCGACTTCACCTACCGCGTGACCAACAAGTCCAAGAAGGTCATGCAGTCGGTCGAGACCTACGTGGCCGCCATCTCGGTCGACGGCGAGGAGTTCGAGGACACCTCCGACTTCCTCACCCTTGAGTGGCAGGTCGATGGCGCGTGGGAGCCCATCGACGTCGAGGACGGCTACTTCGGCAACACCGAGAAGCTCGAGCCCGGTGAGTACGCCGACGCCAAGCTGCGTCTGAAGGTCGACGGCAAGGCCCCGGCCGGCTACGGCGCCGCCTTCACGGCAGGCGTGCACGTCGACGGCAAGGGCAACTGCGAGTTCGGCGAGACGAACATCTTCGAGTTCGAGATCCTCGCGGCGGGCAGCAAGCCCGGCAAGGTCGACGACGCGAAGGGCAAGCCGGGCAAGGGCGTCAACAAGCCCGGCCCGCAGGGTGGCCTGAAGGACCTTCCGGTCACCGGCAACCTCGCCGAGACCGGTTCCGACTCCATGGTCCCGACCATCGGCATCGCCGGCGGTATCGCCGTGGTCGCCGGTGCCGGTGTCGTCTTCGCGATGAAGCGTCGCCGCAGCAGCGACGCCACCGCGTAACACACAGCTCCACAAGGCCTCACACGCCAGAAGGCCGCTGCACTCGGAGGGGGGTGCAGCGGCCTTCGTGTGTCCGGAGCCGGTCCTACTCCTTCGGGGGGACCGCCGGGATGCCCAGGAACGGCAGCTTCAGCGCGCCGAACGCCTCCGCCGGGACCGCCGGGGACTTCGGCTCGACCGCCGCGAGACGTTCGTACGCCGCTCCCTGCTGCGGACGCGGGTCCTCCTCGCCCTTGTTGGGCCAGAACGACATCGCCCGCTCCGCCTGCGCCGTGATCGTCAGGGACGGGTTCACGCCGAGGTTCGCCGAGACCGCCGCGCCGTCGACAACCGAGATGCCGGGGTGGCCGTACAGCCGGTGGTACGGGTCGATCACGCCGTCCTGGGCCGAGGCGCCGATCGCGCAGCCGCCCAGGAAGTGCGCGGTCAGCGGCGTACCGATGAGCTCGCCGACATTGCTGCCCGCGAAGCCGTTGATCTCCTGTGCCAGCAGAGTCGCCGCCTGTGTCGCCTCGGCGATCTGCATCGGGTTGGGGCTGCCGTGCCCCTGTCGGGCGTGCAGCAGTCCCTTGCCGATGCCGCCCGGCTTGCGGTACGTGGTCAGGGAGTTGTCCAGCGACTGCATGACCAGCCCGATGATCGTCCGCTCCGACCAGCGGCGGTTGGACAACGACCGGGCCAGCATCAGCGGGTGCCTGGCCGCATGGCCGAGCCAGCCCAGCACCCTGCGGCTCCCGTACGGCACCTGGAGGATGGACATCGCGCCCATCGCGTTGGAGCCCTTGCCGTAGCGGACGGGCTCGATGTGGGTGTTGTCGTTCGGGTGGATCGAGGACGTGATGGCGACACCCCGGGTGAAGTCGGCCTTCGTCCCTCCGTGCCGCTTGCGGTAGCGGCGTTCGCTGGTCTGCGCACCCACCACCGCCTCGGAGTTCGTACGGGTCAGCTCGCCCAGCCGGGACGAGATACGCGGCAGCAGACCGCGGTCCTTCATGGTGTGCAGCAGGGTCTGGGTGCCGTACGTCCCCGCCGCGACGACGACCTTCCGGGCCCGCAGCACCTTCCTCGGGCCCTTCTTGCGCGCATCGGTCGGCACAGTGGTGACGTGGTAGCCGCCCTGCGGGTCCTCGCTGATCGCGGAGACCGTCGTCATGGGGTGGATGACCGCGCCGGCCTTCTCGGCGAGGTAGAGATAGTTCTCGTTGAGGGTGTTCTTCGCGCCGTGACGGCAGCCCGTCATGCACTCCCCGCACTCGGTGCACGCCTTGCGGGACGGGCCCACGCCACCGAAGTACGGGTCGTCCACCGTGGCTCCCGGCCTGGCCTTCGCCGTGCCGACTCCGTCCTCGCCGACGGCGTCCCTGCCGTCCCCGAAGAAGACACCGACCGGCGCCATATGGAAACTGTCGCCGACGCCCATCGCCTGCGCCGTCGCCTTCAGATGCACGTCGGAGGGGGTGGTCGTCGGGTTGAGCCGTACGCCCAGCATCCGCCTGGCCTGGTCGTAGTACGGCGCCAGCTCCGACTTCCAGTCGGTGATGGACGCCCACTGACGGTCCTCGAAGAACGGAGTGGGCGGTACGTACAGGGTGTTGGCGTAGTTGAGGGAGCCGCCGCCGACACCCGCTCCGGCCAGCACCATCACCTTGGCCAGCAGATGCACGCGCTGGATGCCGAAGAGGCCGAGCGCCGGGGCCCAGAGGTAGTTCTTGATGTCCCAGGAGTTCTTGGGGAGGGTGTCGCGCGTGAAGCGGCGGCCCGCCTCCAGGACACCGACCCGGTAGCCCTTCTCGGTCAGCCGCAGCGCGGAGACCGAGCCACCGAAGCCCGAGCCGACGACGATGACGTCGTAGTCGTAGTCGTAGTCGTGGGCGGATTCATCCTGACTCTGGGCCGCCCGGCTCTGGGCAACCTGGTCCTGGGCAGCCTGATTCTGGGCAGGGGGTACCTCGGGCATGGCTCTCCTCGGTGCGAAACGTGTCAACTAGCGCAGGCGCAGGGCCTTCATCGCCTTCAGGCTGCGGCTCATGAACGCCGCGTACTTCTCGTCGTCCATACCGAAGGACGGGGCCAGCGGGATCAGCCGCTGCTGGGCGACCGTCTGGGCCTCGGTGTACTTGAGGATGCCCTCGGAGCCGTGGCGCCGGCTGAGGCCGGAGTCCTTCATGCCGCCCATCGGGGACTGGACACTGCCGTACGCCGGTGCGTACCCCTCATTGATGTTGACCGTGCCGGTGCGCAGCTTCGCCGCGACCGCATGGCCACGCTTGCCGTCCTTGGTCCAGACGCTGGAGTTCAGGCCGTACGGGGTGGCGTTGGCCTGCTCGACGACCTTGTCCTCGTCCGTGAAGCGGTAGAGGGAGACGACCGGGCCGAAGGTCTCCTCGGTGCACACGGCCATCGGCGCCTCGACGCCGTCGAGGATCGTGGGCTCGTAGAAGAGCGGGCCGATGTCGGGGCGCGCGACGCCGCCCGCGACGAGCGTGGCGCCCTTGGCGACGGCCTCCTCGACATGGCGGGTGACGGTCTCCAGCTGGCGATCGCCCACCAGTGAGCCCATGTCGGCGCCGTAAGCCAGGGAGTTGCCGAGGCGCATCGCCTTCGTCCGGGCCGCGAACCGCTCGACGAAGTCGTCGGCGATCGAATCGTGGACATACAGCCGCTCGATGGAGATGCAGAGCTGACCGGCGGAGGAGAAGCAGGCCCGGACCGCACCGGCGGCGGCCTTCTCCACGTCGGCGTCGTGCAGCACCAGCATGGCGTTCTTGCCGCCGAGTTCGAGGGACACGCCGATCAGGCGGGCCGCCGCGCCCTGGGCGACCTCGCGGCCGGTGCGGGTGGAGCCGGTGAAGGAGACATAGTCCGCGTGCTTGACGACCTCGGGGCCCACGACCGGGCCCTCACCGATGACGACCTGGAAGACCTCGGCGGGGAGTCCGGCCTCGATGAGCAGGTCGCGGGCCCACAGCGCCGTGAGCGCGGTCTCGGTGTCGGGCTTCATCACCACGGCGTTGCCGGAGACAAAGGCGGGCAGTGCGTCGCCGACGGAGAGTTCGAGGGGGTAGTTCCAGGGCGCGATCTGGCCGATGACACCGCGCGGCTGGCGCAGTTCGGTGACCTTGGTGAGGGTCGGTACGACGCCGGTGTGCCGCTTCGCCCTGAGGTAGGAGGGGGCCTTGCGGCCGTAGTGGCGGGCGGCGACGGCGACCGCCTGGACCTCTTCGTGCGCGTGCAGACGGGCCTTGCCGGTCTCCAGCTGGATGAGGTCGAGGACCTCGGCCTGGCGCTCCAGGACCAGGTCGTGGAAGCGCAGGAGGACGGCGGCGCGGGCACGGGCCGGGGTGGCGGCCCAGAGCGGCTGGGCGGCGCGGGCGCGCTCGAAGGCGGTCGCCACGTCCTCGGGTGTCGACTCGGGCAGGTCCGCCAGCTTCTCCCCGGTGAAGGGGGTGTGGTTCGCGGTACGCCCGGAGCCGACCACGCCTCGGGTGAGCTGGGCGACCACCTCGGGGGTCACCACGTCGGCGGCGGTGCGCGCACCGGCCGGGGCGGCGGCCGTCGGGTTGGTGCCGAGGGCGGCGGGGGCGGCTGCGGGGGCCTGCGAGTCCGTCATGGGGGCGAGAGTATGCCGCATCCGGAACTTTGGGTACCCGTCGGTAACAGCTTTTCACCAGCCCCTCACCATCGCGCCAGCGATCACTGGCGCATAAGCCCTGATCAGGGGCTCGTCTCCGCTTTGCCGAGCTTCAGCCGCTCCTGGACACCCTTGAAAAGATCCTGCCCCTCGGCCTCTTCCCTGCCGCCGTCGGGCATCTCGACGAACACGGTGTGGCGCTCGCTCACATCCTGGCCGCCAAGTGTGGTGGTGGATGCCACCTCGGCAAGGGAGCGGATGCAGACCCGTGACGGTGACACCCGTCCCCGGCGCGTCAACCGGCGCGTGTCAACCGGCGCGTGTCAGCCGGCGCGCGTCAGCCGGCGGCGGTGAAGGAGTCGAGCACGGTGTCGAAGTGCCGTCGCGCCTCGTCCAGTCGGCCGACCGGGGCCGAGACCCACACGTCGTACATCCGCCCGCCCTCGTCCCAGCAGATGTCCAAGGTGCGCCGCGGGCCCTCCGCCCGGGAGAAGCCGTTCCAGGTGAACTCCCAGAGCGCGGCGGGCAGCCCGTTGTGCGTGGTCGCCGTGACCTTGCCGTCGCGGTAGCCGGGGTTGGTGTCGGGGCCTTGGACGTCCGAGCCCCGCATCGCACCGAGCGGGCCGTCAGGGGCCCGGTCCTGGACGCGGATGCCGATCCTGATGCCCTTGTCCGGCGGCATGTAGTAGACCCGTTTGTCGTCGTGGGAGCGGGCGAAGCCGTCGGGGACGGCGAGCGCGAAACCGCCGGGGTCGGTCACCGCGCGATAGCCCTCCGGCACGGTCACGGAGACCCTGGGGGTGGGCGTCGTGGCCGGGGCGGGCGACTGGTCCGTGCGTACCTCAGGCGTACGGCCCTCGACGCTCCGGCTCGGCACGGCATCCGTACTCCTGCCCGCGTCCCCGTCGCCGCCGCCCTGCATCACGACCGCGGTGACCGCTCCCGCGCCGGCCAGCGCGGCGACAAGCGCGGCGGCGGCCAGCAGGGGCGCACGGCGGCGGGACGCGGGCGCGGGGCTGGGTGTGGGGGTCGGGGTGGGCGGTGTGGGCGTGGGCGCAGGCGTGGGCGTGGGCGGTACCGCAACGGGAAGCACGGGCGTGCGGGGCACGTCCTGCTGGGTGGGCGAGTAGTGCCCCGCGACCGCCGCCGGTACGGAACCCGTCGTGACGTACGTACGCAGCAGCTCTTCCGCCTGCGCCGCGCCGAGCCGACGCGCCGGGTCCCGCTCCAGCAGCCCCAGCACGACCGGCAACAGGGGCGCGACCTGGGCGGGCGGCCGGATCTCGTCCTCGACGACCGCGTGCAGAATGCCGCCCAACGAGTCACGACGGAAGGGGGACTCGCCGCTGACAACCGCGCACAGCAGCACCCCGAGCGACCACAGATCCGACTCGGGACCGGCCGTGACGCCCTGCATCCGCTCCGGCGCGGTGTACTCCGGGGACCCGACGAACGACCCCGACTCCGTGATCGTCGTGGACCCGGCGAGGTACGCGATGCCGAAGTCGGTGAGGACCACGCGCCCGGTGGACTCCTCGAGCAGTACGTTGGCGGGCTTCAGGTCCCGGTGCAGCACCCCGAGCCCGTGGGCGGCCCGCAGCGCGCCCAGCAGCGCGAGCCCGATCCGCGCGGCCTCGGCCACATCGACGGGCCCGCCGCGCGCGATCCGGTCGGCGAGCGAGCCGCCGTCGACCAGCTCCATGACGATGTACGGAAGTCCGTCGTCCACCACCACGTCATGGACGACGATGACGTGCGGGTGCTTGACCCGGGCAACGGCACGGGCCTCGCGCAGCGGTGCGGCGGCAGAGGTGTACGGGGACGCGGAGCGTCCGATGCCGCCCTCGTCGACATGAAGCTCCTTGACGGCGACACGACGGCCCAGCAGTTCGTCGTCCGCGCGCCACACGGTGCCCATGCCCCCGCGGCCCAACCGGTCCAGGAGCCGGTAGCGGCCCACGATCAGGCGCGTTTCCTCGGACACGCAACTCCCCCTCGACTCCCGGCCGAACCCCGGTGCGATCCCGGCCGGCTCCCCGGTCCGGCCCCGGTTGATTCAGACGGGGTTCATCATGCCGGAGGCCGCCAGCTCTGCACCACGATGTCGAACTGCTCCCGGGTCTTCGCCCAGTCCTCAGCGGGTCCCGACATGTAGAGCGCGTACTCCGTACCGTCGTCCTCGAAATACATCTGGTCGATCGCCCGCCGCTTGCCGGGGTGGTTCTGCTTCTCCGTCCAGGTGAACTCCCACAGCGCAGACTGCGGCTGGTCTCGGAAGTGATTGGGGCCCAGCTTCACCCTCAGATAGTCGGGCAGTCGCGTGCCCAGCCGCTTCTCCATGTCCAGCATGTGCATATAGGGGTTCTCGAAGTCGGGTGAGGTATCGCTGCTGATCCTGATGCGATGGCGACCGCTGTCGGGCGTGTAGTCGATCTGGTCGCCGTCCAACTGGCGCGTCCAGCCGTCCGGCACCAGGAGGCTGAAGCCTTCCGGATCCTTGACGCGGTGCCAGCCGGGCCGTCCGGTGGAGTTGCTGCCGGGCTGCGTCGCCTGCGTGCCCGTCCGCTCCCCGCCTTCGGTGCCGCCGCCGTACTTCATGGCGGCGAGGCCCGCGCCCACGCCGACCACCGCCGCGAGGACGACAACGATGGCAGCCCTGCGCAGGCGTGTGCCGCGACCGGACGCGGATACCGACGCCCCCGCGGGCGCCGCGCCGGGGAGAGGGTCCGGCACGGTCGCGTCGGGCCCCGGCGCGGCCGGATGGGCGGCCGTACGGGATGTTGCAGGCGGAACGTTCCGCCGGGTCATCCGCTGCGTCGACCGCTGGTTCGGCACCCGTTCACCCGGCGAGGGTTCGCTCGGCAGCCGCCGGGTCGGCGACTGCTCCTGCGGCACCGCCGGCTCCCGCCCCTCCACCGCCTCCGTCAGCATCCGCTCGGCCTCGACGGCCGACGGCCGGTCGGCCGGATCCTTGCGCAGCAGCGCCATGATCACGGGCGCGAGCAGACCCGCCCTGCCGGGAGGCGGCGGCTCCTCCCCGACGACGGCCTGCATGGTGGAGAGAGGCGACGTACGACGGAACGGCGACTGCCCCTCCACCGCCGTGTAGAGCGTTGCCCCGAGCGACCACAGGTCGGAGGCGGGCCCCGGGTCGGCGCCGCGCACCCGCTCGGGCGCCAAGTAGTCGATGGACCCCACGATTTCGCCGGTCCTGGTGATCGTCGAGTCGCCCTCGATGGCGGCGATCCCGAAATCGGTGATCAGCACCCGGCCGTCGCGGGCGAGCAGTACGTTGGCAGGCTTGACGTCCCGGTGCAGCACACCCGCGGCGTGCGCGGCGCGCAGTGCGCCGAGGACATGCAGACCGACCCGGGCGGCCTCACGGGCCTCGATCCGCCCCGACTCCTTGGCGGCGTCGGCGAGGGAGGGGCCGTCGACGTACTGCATGACGATCCAGGGGCGGGCGTCATGCTCGAGCACATCATGGACGGTGACGACACCGGGGTGGCTGATCCGGGCGGCGGCCCGGGCCTCCTTCTGGGTGCGGGCATGCAGGACGATCCGGTCCGCCTCTGATGCGTACCGGCCCGCCGTCAGCTCCTTGACCGCGACAACTCTGTGCAGCACCTCATCGTGTGCGCGCCAGACCTTGCCCATGCCACCGCTGCCGATGGTCTCGCTCAACCGGTAGCGCCCGGCAAGCAGAAGACCCGCGCCCGTGCTCTGAGAGTTTTCCACGTTCGCTCCCCGCCCCGTTCCTTGGGATCACAGGTTACGGAGAGGAAGTACGGGCAAGGAACCTCGGATGCCTCAAGTGACCGCACTGTGATGCGTGCGGAGTGTCCGAACGGCCACGCTCGGTGACACTGTGGGGGTTTCGGGCGGATTTCGTCTCAACTGGTGCTACGGAGGGTGGATCAGAGGGACGTTCAGCAGTCGTGCGGCACGTCGTCCGCTCGCCGTCCGACATGTCGTGCGGTCGTCGTCCGACACGTCGTTCGATCGTCGTCCGGCACGGCACGGCACGGCACCCGATCGTCGTCCGGGGGGCCGTCTGACGCCGCCCCGTCCCGCCCGTCGTTCAGCGGGCGGCGCGGTAAGTGGTCGTGGCCTGCTGGTAGATCTCCGCCACCTTGTCGCGCTGGTCCTCGGGGCCGATCACCTGGATGACGTGATAGCTGCCTTTGACGATCAGGGCGAGATTGCGTACGTACACCTCACGGCCGTTGCTGTCCTGCCAGGTGAACTGCCCCTCCGCCATGACCTGCTGACCGATCTCGACGCGGCGCAGCCCGGTCGCGCCGGCCCAGGAGGAGTCCCGGAACGGCTGAAGCTCGCGCTCCTTGTCACGCTGATAGACCAGCGGGTCGTCGCCGTTCGCTGTCACGCTGTCGCGGCCGGGGACAACGATCAGCGTGAAGTCTCCGTCGGCATAGCGGACTTGGCCGACATCATTGATCGGGCGGCGCTGCCAGGTCTTGTCGACGGCGATCTGGAAGCCTTCGGGGTCCGTACGCAGCGCATAGCCGTGGGGCAGGTTCTTGGCCGGGGCCGAGGTCTGGGGCTCCTGCTCGGACGGGCTGCGGGTGGGGTCGGGGGTCGTCTTCGGGGAATCCGGCGACTGGGGAGCCGTACGGTCCGGGCTCGGACCGGCCGCCGACGGACGAGTGCCGCCCTTGCCCTGCGGCTGCTCCTGCTGCCGCTGCTCGGACTTCGGCATGAACAGCACGGCGTACGCCACGGCGGCCACCAGGAGGAGCAGTATCAGCAGCAGGAGGGTGCGCCCGAGCGCCCTCGGTGCGCGCTTCGTACTCCCGCGCCGCTCCCGCGTGCCCTTGGTCTTCTTGTGGCGGTGGCGGCCGTGGACCACCTCGGCCGAACCGCCGCGGCGCTTGCGACGCACCAGCTCGCCCCGGCGACGTACGACAGGCAGCCGCGTGCCGTCGACGGCACTCGACGGCAGCGGCACGACGTCCATACCGGCCTCGGGCTCGGGCGCGGACCGTACGAGCGAACGCAGCCAGCCGCGCAGCTCCTCGAAGTCCGGGCGCTCCGTGGGGTCCTGGCGCAGCAGCGACTCGACGACCGGGCGCAGCGGCCCGCACTCCTCGGCGAAGGCGGGCGGCTCGGCACAGACGAGCTGGACGAGCTCGGCGGCGCTCTCCTCGGGGTACGGGGCGTGGCCCTGCACGGACCGGTACAGCAGCGCGCCCAGCGCCCACAGATCGGTTGCCGGTCCCACCGGGGCTGCCAGCTGCCAGTTCTCGTGCACGGGCCCGGCCTGCTCGGGCGCCCACCGCTCGGTGACGGCGCCGACGACCGCGATCCGGGCCTGCCGGGCGCGCTCGGCGGCCAGCGGTGTGGCGGGGCCGCGGAACTCGGGCGTGCTGCCGCTCGCGACAAGTTCGTCCCACCGCCCGGTGGGGGCACTGGCCTCGGCCACGGTGGGCCGGCGCTGAGCGTCGGCCCGCAGGGCTTCCCCGCCCCCGGCGCCGCGCTCCCAACTGCCGCTCCCGCCACCGGAGGACCGAGCACCGGGGCCGGAGCCCGGTCCCGCGGACGCGGCCGGGGCCGGGGCCGGGGCCGGAAGCGCGGGCCGCGCGGTACTCGCCGGCCTGGTCGGTCGGGCCGGCCCCGCCGGCCCTGTGGGCCCTGTGGGCCTTCCGCCGTACGCATCGTCCGGAGCCGCCCGCCGGTACCCGTACGGCAGTTCGCCGCCGTACGGATCCGTGTTGCCGCCCGCCGGTACAGGACCGGGGCCGTCGCGGCCCGGCAGCGGGGCGTCGTGCCACGTTCCCGCCAGCCGGGCGGTGCCGCCCGGACGCCAGCCGCCCGAAGCGCCGTCGCCGAACTCGTCCTCCTCCGCGTCCTCGTCGTCGTCCTCGGCCGCGTGCACATCGAAGCCCGCGTGCCGCTCGGTCGCCGGCCTGGACCACCAGTCCGGGTCGAAGCCGCCCTGCACGGGGCCGCCCCCGGCGGTGCCGGACGCGCCCCCCTGGCCCTGGTCCTCATTGACGCGCGCGGCGGCCCGGGCGCCCGCGCGGTACGCGGCGATGGCGCCCGCTCTGGCAGCACGGACATCCGGCACGCCGCCCCCGCTGCCGCTTCCGCCCCCGCTGCCGGGCAGTGCGACCTCCACCTCCGTCGAGTGGGTGGTCTCGAGCGCGGCCCTCGCCGCCGGCACCGTACCCACCTGGTGATCGCGGTCGCCGAACTCGTCGTACGCAGACTCGTCGTACGCGGACTCGTCGTACGCGGACTCGCCGTACGCGGACTCGCCGTACGCGGACTCGCCGTACGCGGAGTCGTCGTACGCGGAGTCGTCGTCATCGACCTCTTCATGGTCGACCACTTCATGGCCGGGCGCTTCATGGTCCGGCGCTTCGTAGTCGGCCTCCGGCACCGGGGCGTACCCGCACAGCGCCTCCTCGGCCGCGCCCGACGCCAGGCCGGTCAGGACCACCCGCCCGTCGTCGCAGACGAGCACCGTACGGACGGTGATGTTCCGGTGGGTCCAGCCGTGCGCATGGAGCACGCGCAGCGCGGTGAGGACATCGGAGGCGATTTCTGCCGCCCGGTACGGGCTGAGCACCTTCTCCGCGAGGAGCGCCGCCAGCGGGCGTGCCGCGACACGTTCACTCACTATCCAGAGCGAGCCGCCCTCGGCGAACACGTCGAAGACCTGGTCGAGACGCGGGTGGTCGGGGATCTGTGCGGCAGCCTGCGCGGCCTCGACCGCCCGCCGCACCGCCGGATCCGCGGGCCGCCGCGTCGTACGCCCCTGAGTACCCGGATTCCCTTGGGTCCCCCTGGGCGCCGCCGCTCCGGCCGACCCGTCCGTGTCGACGACCTCCGCGTCCACGACTTCCGGTAACGGCACCTGCCGCACCAGGACTTCCTGCCCGCTGTACGTGTCGAATGCACGGGTCTCGACCAGTTCGTACTCGTCGGAGGGCGGCAACGGCAGGCGGTAGCGGTCGGCGAGCACCCTTCCCGCATAGTCGTCCACGACGCCTCCCCACAAGCGCGCTGTCATCCCCGGGACGGCCCCGGAGACCGCACCAAAGCGTCAATTCCGGTCATTCAGCGGCCCCTTGCGGCTGCGTACCGTCCGCGAACTCTCACGATACGTGTCCTTGCTCAGTCCTTGGGCCTGAACGTGGCGAACGCCGTATCGCGCAGCGTCTTGCACTCCGCGCTCTCCCACTCGCCCACCCTGCACGAGATCATGATCGAGTAGCCGTGCGTGGCATCCACCTTGAAGCCCCTGTTGAGGACCCGCACCCGCTCGCCGCCGTGATTGCGCTCGAACTGCCAGTCGGCGACGGTCGGATAGCCGTTGTACTCGACCTTGTCGATCCCCAGGTGCTTGTAGCCGCTGCTGGCGGCGCGGGTCCCCGACACCGCGGCTGCCCAGGCGGAAGCTGCGTCGTCCTTGGGACTTGCGTTGAAGTCGACCTGGACGCGCGGGAATCCGCCAGTGGCGTTGAAGATCCCTCCCGAGTTCTGGCCCGCGATGCCGGCGAGCTTGAAGCCCTTGGGCATCGCCATCGTGAAGTGGAACTGGTCGTTGGAGACCATTGTGTATCCCTCGGGCAGCGCGTCGCCGCCCGCGGGGTCGTCGGTCTTGCCCTCTCCGGACGGCTTCCCGTCGGTCTCGCCGCCCGTGCTGGCCTGACCGTCCTTGGGGTCGTCGTTGGCGGACTCGTCCTTGCCCGTGTCCTTGCCGGCGTCCGTGTCCTTGCCGTCACCGCCGGCGTTCCCGGCAGTCCCGGCCGAAACGGACTTGTCGCCCTTGGTCTTGCTCTGCTTGCCCTGACCGCCCTTGTCGTCGCCGCCACCCATTACCAGGTAGAGCACGGTGGCGAGCACGGACAGCGCGACGACGACCGCGATGATCACCAGGGTGCGGCGGGGCACCACATCGGTGAGCGGTGCCCGCGCCGGCGCGGACCGCGCGGTGGACGTCTGCGGCGTGGGCCGCGGCTTCGGTTCCGGCTTCGCGGCGACAGCCGCGTTCCGTACGGAGCGCAGCGCACCGCGTACCCGGTCGGCCGCCGGATCCTTCGGCTTGTCCTGCGGCGGCGCCGGGGGAGCCGGCGGCAGCGCTATGGCCCGGGTGGCATCGAGTGGCGGCGCGGGCTCGACGGGCCGCGCTTCCGGCGCATTGAGCACCTTGGTGAGCAGCGCCCGCGCCCCTGCGTCGTCGAGCCTCTGGTCGGGGTCCTTGACGAGGAGGCCGTAGATGACCTCCTCGAGCAGCGGGCCCGCGTTCTTCGGCGGGTCGAGCGGCTCGGTCATCACGGCGGTCAGCGTCGCGATCGCGGAGCCCTTGTCGTACGGCGGGCAGCCCTCGACGCTCGCGTACAACAGCCCGCCCAGCGACCACAGGTCGGCGGCCGGCCCGGGCTTGTGGCCGCGGGCGCGCTCGGGCGAGATGTACGAGGGCGCGCCGACGAGCATGCCGGTGGAGGTGATCGACGGGTCGCCCTCGACCTGCGCGATGCCGAAGTCGGTGAGCACCACGCGCCCGTCCTCGGCGATGAGCACGTTGGACGGCTTCACATCGCGGTGCAGGATGCCCTCGCGGTGCGCGGAGCGCAGTACGTCGAGAATCGCGAGCCCGACCTCGGCGGCCCGTCGCGGCGTCAGCGTGCCGTCCTCGCGCACGGCTTCGGCCAGGGACTTGCCCTCGACGAGCTCCATGACGATCCACGGCCGGTCGTCCTCGTCGACCACGTCGTACACCGTCACCGCGCTGTTGTTGCGGATCCGGGCGATCGCCTTGGCCTCGCGCAGCGTACGCGTGATGAGCCGGCGCTTCTCTTCCTCGTCGATGCTGGTGGGGAAGCGGAGTTCCTTCACGGCGACGGTGCGGCTGAGGGTCTCGTCGACCGCCCGCCAGACCGTGCCCATGCCTCCACGGCCGAGCACCCCGCCAAGCCGGTACCGCCCGGCGAGAAGCCGTCCTTCGGCCTCACGCCCGAAGACGCGCCCGGCTGCCTGCCCGGAGGCCTGTTCGCCCTTGCGCGCGGAACCCGCACCGGAGTCGCGCTCGGAACCCTTGCCGGGCTCCTTGCCGGGCTCCTTCCCGGACCCGGACGCGGCCGCCCTGGAGCCCGCCGCCTGGGACCCGGCCTTGGGCTCGGCCTTCTGCCCGGCGCCGCGTTCGGCCCCACTGGCAGAGCCCGCGCCGGAGTCGCGCCCGGACGCCTGGCGCGGAACCTTACCCGCAGCCTTGCCCGCTTCCTTCGTGGAACCGGCCCCGGGCCCTGAACCGGCACCCGCGGAACCGGCCTTGGGCTCGGACGTCGACCCAGCCTCGGACACCTTCTCGGAACCGGCCTTGGGCTCGGACGTCGACCCAGCCTCGGACACCTTCTCGGAACCGGCCTTGGGCTCGGACGTCGGCTCCCGAACGGCTTCCGTTCCGGGCTTCTTCTCCGGCTCCTGGGACTCCTTTTGAGGCTCCGTCCCGGAATCCTGTTCGGCGTCCCGCTGGGGCTCCTCGGCCGTGTCCGGCTGGGGCTTCCGTGACTGCTCCGCCTTCGACATGCGTCCCCTCTGCGATCCCTGATCTTCGCCCGCGCCTGCCGCTTCCCGCGCGATGCGGTAACCCGCCCTGGCAGAGCCCCCATTGTCCCCTACTCCAGGACCGGCGTTTCTCCCGGGTCCGCCGACGGTCAGGACGGGGCCGGAAGGGTGGGACCACCCACAATGCCACTACTCGACGTAAAGCTCACCGCTCCGCTGGTCGGGGCCCTGCCCAACCAGCCCTACCACACACCCTCACCCGGTCAACCACACGGAACCAGCCTTCTCAAAGGCCGATTTCCACCCACTCCGGGGATCGGGCCCGCCACCCTCGCCACCCCCGCCCAGGATCGGACAGGATCAGCGGGTTCAACGCGTTCAACAGGTTCAACCAGCTCGGAAGGGCCAGGCATGGGCTCAGATGGGCACGATGTCCGGCGCCCCCAGCCGCGCCGCGTCCGCCGTCAGATCGTCCGGTTGCCGTTGCGACTCGCGCTCCGCCTCCACCCGCTTCTCGTAGTGCTCGACCTCCTTCTCGATGCGCTCCTTCTCCCAGCCCAGCACGGGTGCCATGAGCTCCGCGCACTCACGCGCACAGCGCGTCCCGCGGTCGAACGTCTCGATCGAGATCCGCGTCCGCCGGGTCAGCACGTCGTCGAGGTGCCGCGCCCCTTCGTGCGAGGCCGCGTAGACGATCTCGGCCCGCAGATAGTCTTCCGCACCCCCAAGGGGCTCACCGAGCTTCGGGTCGGCGGCGATGAGCGCCAGCAGTTCCTCGGCCATCGAGCCGTACCGGTTCAACAGATGCTCCACGCGCACCACATGAAGACCCGTCCGTGCAGCGATCCTGGCCCGTGAGTTCCACAGGGCCCGGTACCCCTCGGCCCCGAGCAGCGGTATGTCCTCCGTGACACACGCGGCAACCCGCTGGTCGAGCGCGTGCACCGCCTCGTCCACCGCGTCCTTCGCCATCACGCGGTACGTCGTGTACTTGCCGCCCGCGACGACGACCAGACCGGGCACCGGATGGGCGACCGTGTGCTCGCGCGAGAGTTTGCTGGTCGCGTCCGACTCCCCGGCGAGCAGCGGCCGCAGCCCCGCGTACACCCCCTCCACATCGTCCCGGGTGAGCGGCACCGCCAGCACCGAATTGACGTGCTCCAGCAGATAGTCGATGTCCGCGCTGGACGCGGCCGGATGCGCCTTGTCGAGGTCCCAGTCGGTGTCGGTCGTGCCCACGATCCAGTGCCGGCCCCAAGGAATGACGAACAGCACCGACTTCTCGGTCCTCAGGATCAGCCCGGTCGTGGAGTGGATCCGGTCCTTGGGCACCACCAGATGGATGCCCTTGGAGGCGCGCACATGGAACTGCCCGCGCTCCCCGATCAGCGCCTGGGTGTCGTCCGTCCACACCCCCGTGGCGTTCACGATCTGGCGCGCCCTGATCTCGTACTCCCCGCCGGCGTCCACGTCCTGGACCCGTGCGCCGACCACCCGCTCGCCCTCCCGCAGAAAGGCGATCACCCGGGCCCGGCTGGCGACCTGTGCGCCATAGCTCGCGGCCGTCCGCACCAGGGTGGCCACATAGCGGGCGTCGTCCATCTGGGCGTCGTAGTACTGCAGGGCCCCGACCAGGGCGTCCCTCTTCAGCGCGGGCGCGACCCGCAGGGCTTGCCGCTTCGACAGATGCCGGTGGGCGGGCAGACCGCGCCCGTGCCCGGACGAGAGCGACATCGCGTCGTACAACGCGACGCCCGCTCCTGCGTACAGCCGCTCCCAGCCCTTGTGCTGCAGCGGGTACAGGAACGGCACCGGCTTCACCAGATGCGGGGCCAGCCGCTCCAGCAGCAGCCCCCGCTCCTTCAGTGCCTCACGCACCAGCGCGAAGTCCAGCATCTCCAGATAGCGCAGCCCGCCGTGGATCAGCTTGCTCGACCGGCTCGAGGTACCCGAAGCCCAGTCGCGCGCCTCGACAAGCCCGGTCGAAAGCCCTCTCGTCGCGGCATCCAGCGCGGTCCCGGCTCCGACCACGCCCGCGCCGACCACCAGCACGTCCAGTTCACGCTCGGCCATCCCCGCGAGCGCCTCGGCGCGCTCCGCGGGTCCCAGTGTCGCTGTCCTCACTGTTGCCTCCCGTCGCCCCCGTGTGTCCCCTGCGGTCGGGCTCACAACGTCGATTCTGTCCGCACTCGGCGACTTCAGCCACCGCCTGTGGATAACACTCGGACAGCCACACGCTTGCAATGCGGCATATCGGTCATATTTACGCCTAGTCTGACATTGCGCGTGCTCGTTCTGCCCACAGGGCTTGCGCTCTCTGTCCCCTCCGGCTATGGGAAAGGACGGCCACCGCCATGCCCGCAGATCTCGCCGTCATCGGACTCGGCAATCTCGGCCTGCCCCTCGCCCAGGCCGCCGTGGCCGCCGGCATCGAGACCATCGGCTACGACACCGACCCGCACCAGCTCACCGAACCGGCGGCGGGACGCACCCCAGCCGACATCCGCCGCATGCTCTCGGGGGGCTTCAGAACCATCACCGACCCGGCCGAGCTCGGCCGGGTACGCACCGCCGCCATCTGCGCCCCCACCCCGCTCGGCGTGGACGGCACGCTCGACCTCACGGCGGTCACCGATGCCGCCCGGGCACTGGCGGCCCGGCTGCGCCCGCACACCACCGTGCTGCTCGAATCGGCCGTCCAGCCCGGCACCACCGAGAACGTGCTCCGCCCGATCCTCGAGGAAGGATCGGGTCTGCGGGCCGGGCGGGATTTCCATCTCGCCTACTCCCCCAGCCGCGTGGACCCGGGCAACCGCACCCACGGCTACGCCAACACCCCCAAGGTCATCGGTGGCCTCACCCCCGCCTGCACCGAATCGGCCGCCGCCTTCTACGGCCGCCTCACCGACAAAGTGGTCCGGGCACGCGGCACGCGCGAGGCCGAGACCGTCAAGGTCCTCGAGACCAACTTCCGCCATGTCAACATCGCCCTGGTCAACGAGATGGCAGTGCTCTGTCACGACCTCGGCGTCGACCTCTGGGACGTCATCCGCTGCGCCGAGACAAAGCCCTTCGGCTTCCAGGCCTTCCGCCCCGGCCCCGGCGTCGGCGGCCACGGTGTCCCCATGGACCCCAGCTGCCTCCCGCACAGCGGCCGCACCCCGGGCCGCCCGCTGCGGATGGTCGGCCTCGCCCAGGAGATCAACACCCGGATGCCGCAGTACGTGATCCAGCGCTGCGCCACGCTCCTCAACGAGCACGGGAAATCGGCACGCGGCGCCCGCGTGCTGCTCCTCGGCATCACCTACAAACCGGACCTCGCCGACCTGGAGAGCTCCCCCGCCCACGAGATCGCCCGCCGCCTGATGGACCTGGGCGCGGCCGTCAGCTACCACGATCCGTACGTCCCGGACTGGCGCGTACGCGACCTGCCGGTCCCCCGTGCGGACTCCCTGTACGAGGCCGCCGCCAGCGCGGATCTGACCGTGCTGCTCCAGCACCACCGCACGTACGACCTCCAGGGCCTGGCGGTCAAGGCGCAACTCCTGCTCGACACACGGGGAGCCACTCCGATCGGCGCGGCGCACCGCCTCTGACCGCGGCGCACCGCCCCTGATCGCGGCGTACGTCTCCGAGGCGGTGCATCGGCTCCATAACGTGCTGCCGCGCTGTCCCGCCCGGCTGCTAGTCTCCGGGGCCTCCGCTCGCACGCTCGTGCGACGCTCGCGTTCCAGGGGGAATCAGACAATGAGCCAGCCCGTGCCTCCACCGTCCGGCAATCCCTTCGCCGGTGTTCCGTACGCCCCGGTTCCACCGCCCGCGCCCGTCCGGGACAACGTCGGGCTGGGCCTGGTGACCGCCGTGGTCGTCGCGCTCGTCGCCGGCGGTGCGTACGGCGGCATATCCGGCGCCCTCGAGCGCGAGATCGGGTGGGCGGCCATCGGCGTGGGCTTCCTCATCGGCTTCGCCACGGGCAAGGTCGGCGGACGCAACCCCGCCCTGCCCGTCGTGAGCGTCATCTGCGCACTGGTCGCCGTCTACCTCGGCCAGCTGCTCGGTATCGCGATGGTCGCCGCCGACGTCTGGAAGACCTCCGTGACGGACGTCCTGATGGACGACTTCAGCATGGTGACCGACACCTGGGACAAGACCAAGAGCTTCATGACGTTCCTGTACTTCGCGCTGGCGGGCTTTGCCGCCTTCTCCGGCGCGAAGAAGGCCGCCGAGTAGACAGCCCCGTACGCAGGAGGGGCCCCGCACACCCGGTGCGGGGCCCCTCCTGCGTACGCGTGGTCAGCGGCGGTGCCGCGAGTCCGCCACCGTCACCTCGACGCGCTGGAACTCCTTGAGCTCGCTGTAGCCCGTCGTCGCCATCGCCCGGCGCAGCGCGCCGAAGAAGTTCATCGAACCGTCGGGGCTGTGCGAGGGACCGGAGAGGACCTCCTCGGTCGTGCCCACGATGCCCAGATCCACCAGCTTGCCGCGCGGCACGTCCTCGTGGACCGCCTCCATGCCCCAGTGGTGCCCCTTGCCCGGCGCGTCCGTCGCGCGGGCAAGCGGGGAGCCGATCATCACCGCGTCCGCGCCGCACGCGATCGCCTTCGGCAGGTCGCCGGACCAGCCCACGCCGCCGTCCGCGATGACGTGGACGTACCGGCCGCCGGATTCGTCCATGTAGTCGCGGCGGGCCGCGGCCACATCGGCGACGGCGGTCGCCATCGGGACCTGGATGCCCAGCACGTTGCGCGTGGTGTGCGCGGCTCCGCCGCCGAAGCCGACCAGCACGCCTGCCGCGCCGGTGCGCATCAGGTGCAGCGCGGCCGTGTAGGTGGCGCAGCCGCCCACGATGACCGGGACGTCGAGCTCGTAGATGAACTGCTTCAGGTTCAGCGGCTCGGCGGCGCCCGAGACATGCTCGGCGGAGACGGTCGTCCCGCGGATGACGAAGATGTCGACGCCCGCGTCCACGACGGCCTTCGAGAACTCGGCGGTGCGCTGCGGGGAGAGCGCGGCGGCCGTCACCACACCCGAGTCGCGCACCTCCTTGATGCGCTGCCCGATCAGCTCCTCCTTGATCGGAGCTGCGTAGATCTCCTGCAGACGACGGGTCGCGGCCGCCTCGTCCAGCGCGGCGATCTCGTCCAGCAGTGGCTGCGGGTCCTCGTACCGGGTCCACAGACCCTCGAGGTTCAGTACGCCCAGTCCGCCCAGCTCACCGATGCGGATGGCGGTCTGCGGAGAGACCACCGAGTCCATCGGAGCGGCCAGGAACGGCAGCTCGAAGCGGTAGGCGTCGATCTGCCAGGCGATCGAGACCTCCTTCGGGTCGCGGGTGCGCCGGCTCGGTACGACGGCGATGTCATCGAACGCGTACGCCCGGCGGCCGCGCTTGCCGCGCCCGATCTCGATCTCAGTCACGATGTGTGGCCTTTCCCTCTACGTCTGCCGTCCCAGTATCCCCGACACACACGGGAGGGGCGGCCCCGGAATCCCCGGGTCCGCCCCTCACCGCATGCCTGTCAGCACATACGAGTCAGCGCCTGGTGTAGTTCGGCGCTTCGACCGTCATCTGGATGTCGTGCGGGTGGCTCTCCTTGAGGCCCGCCGAGGTGATCCGGACGAAGCGGCCGCGGTTTTGCAGCTCCGGCACCGTCCGGCCGCCGACGTAGAACATCGACTGCCGCAGACCGCCGGTCAGTTGGTGCACGACCGCGGAGAGCGGGCCGCGGTAGGGCACCTGGCCCTCGATGCCCTCGGGCACCAGCTTCTCGTCGGAGGCGACGCCCTCCTGGAAGTAGCGGTCCTTGGAGAAGGACCGCTGCTCGCCACGGGTCTGCATCGCGCCCAGCGAACCCATGCCGCGGTACGACTTGAACTGCTTGCCGTTGATGAAGAGCAGCTCGCCCGGCGACTCCTCGCAGCCCGCGAGCAGCGAGCCGAGCATCACCGTGTCCGCGCCCGCGACCAGTGCCTTCGCGATGTCTCCGGAGTACTGCAGGCCGCCGTCGCCGATCACCGGGACGCCGGCCGCCTTGGCGGCGAGCGAGGCCTCGTAGATCGCGGTGACCTGCGGTACGCCGATACCGGCGACCACACGCGTCGTACAGATGGAGCCCGGTCCGACACCGACCTTGATGCCGTCGACACCGGCGTCGATCAGCGACTGGGCGCCGTCACGCGTGGCGATGTTGCCGCCGATGACGTCGACGCCCGCGGCGTTCGACTTGATCTTGGCGACCATGTCGCCGACGAGCCGGGAGTGGCCGTGGGCGGTGTCGACGACGATGAAGTCGACGCCCGCCTCGATCAGCGCCTGGGCTCGCTCATAGGCGTCGCCCGCGACACCGACGGCCGCGCCGACCAGCAGCCGGCCTTCCTTGTCCTTGGCGGCCATGGGGTACTTCTCGGCCTTGACGAAGTCCTTGACCGTGATGAGGCCCTTGAGCACACCGGCCTCGTCGACCAGCGGAAGCTTCTCGATCTTGTGGCGGCGCAGCAGCTCCATGGCGTCCACACCCGAGATCCCGACCTTGCCGGTGACCAGGGGCATCGGGGTCATGACCTCGCGCACCTGGCGCGTACGGTCCGACTCGAAGGCCATGTCGCGGTTGGTGACGATGCCGAGCAGCTTGCCGCCGCGGTCGGTCACCGGGACACCGCTGATGCGGAACTTCGCGCACAGCCGGTCGGCTTCGGCAAGCGTCGCGTCCGGGTTCACCGTGATCGGGTCGGTGACCATGCCGGACTCGGAGCGCTTGACCAGATCGACCTGGTTGGCCTGGTCGGCGATGGAGAGATTGCGGTGCAGGACACCGGCACCACCCTGACGTGCCATGGCGATGGCCATGCGCGCCTCGGTGACCTTGTCCATCGCCGCGGACAGCAGCGGGATGTTCACCCGTACGTTCTTCGAGATGTACGAGGAGGTGTCGATCTGGTCGGGCGCCATGTCCGACGAGCCCGGCAGCAGCAGCACATCGTCGTAGGTCAGCCCGAGTGTCGCGAATTTATCGGGCACTCCGTCGACGTTGGTCATGACACCTTCCCCAAATGGCCTTGATCGGTGCGGATGTCCATGCTAACGGCCTTCACAGCCGTCTCATTCCACGATCAAGATCACCGAGCAGCTTTGTGTGTTCATACGTACGCAACACACCGTACGACTCACCCCTCGACCGGCCGAAATTCTCGGCCGGTCACAGCCCCACCGGCCGCCACAGCCCGACCGGCCAGAACGTGCGACCTGGCAGAACGTGCGACCGGTCAGAACGTGTGACTGATCACTGTTCGGCCAGCGCGCGGAGCCTGCTGAGCGCCCGGTGCTGTGCGACCCGCACCGCACCCGGGGACATTCCCAGCATCTGCCCGGTCTCCTCGGCGGTCAGACCCACCGCGACCCGCAGCACCAGCAGCTCGCGCTGGTTGTCCGGGAGGTTGGCGAGCAGCCGCTTGGCCCACTCGGCGTCATCGCTGAGCAGTGCGCGCTCCTCGGGACCGAGCGAGTCGTCCGGCCGTTCCGGCATCTCGTCGGACGGCACGGCCGTCGATCCCGGATGCCGCATGGCTGCCCGCTGCAGGTCCGCGACCTTGTGCGACGCGATGGCGAAGACGAAGGCCTCGAACGGTCTTCCGGTGTCCTTGTACCGCGGCAGCGCCATCAGTACCGCCACGCAGACCTCCTGCGCGAGGTCCTCCACGAAGTGTCGCGCGTCGCCCGGCAGTCGGCTGAGCCGACTGCGGCAGAAGCGCAGCGCGAGCGGATGGACATGCGCGAGCAGGTCGTGCGTCGCCTGCTCGTCGCCATCGACGGCACGGTGAACGAGTGCACCGATCACCGTGGTCTCGTCGTCGCGCATCGGTCCATGGTGCCTCGGCGGCCGAGAATCCGTGGCACTGCGTCCAATGTTGTGCACCGAAGCGTTATGAGCAGGTGCGCCGGAACTCATCTCGTACGCCCTCCCCTCCCGCTTGACCGACTCGTCCCCAAGGAACTCCACACCTCAAGGATGCGGCATCGCGCGGGAAACGGATGCCCGCGGCTGTCCGGCTCCCCGTCCACCCGGTGGCGGACGGGGTCGGCCCTACCCCCGCGGGGACCCATTTGCCCGGACCTAGCGGACCAGGCCCCAGCGGAATCCGAGCGCCACTGCGTGCGCCCGGTCCGAGGCGCCCAGCTTCTTGAAAAGCCGCCTGGCGTGCGTCTTCACCGTGTCCTCGGAGAGGAAGAGCTCCCGCCCGATCTCCGCGTTCGACCGGCCGTGACTCATGCCCTCGAGCACCTGGATCTCACGCGCGGTAAGCGTGGGCGCGGCGCCCATCTCCGCTGAACGGAGCCGCCGCGGGGCGAGCCGCCACGTCGGATCGGCGAGCGCCTGTGTGACCGTCGCGCGCAGTTCGGCGCGTGAGGCGTCCTTGTGCAGATAGCCGCGGGCGCCGGCGGCGACCGCGAGTGCGACACCGTCCAGGTCCTCGGCGACGGTCAGCATGATGATCCGCGCGCCGGGGTCGGCGGAGAGCAGTCGGCGGACCGTCTCCACGCCACCCAGACCGGGCATGCGTACGTCCATCAGAATCAAGTCCGAGCGGTCGGCGCCCCAGCGGCGGAGGACTTCCTCGCCGTTGGCCGCGGTCGTCACGCGCTCGACGCCGGGCACGGTCGCAACCGCGCGGCGGAGCGCCTCTCGGGCAAGCGGGGAGTCGTCGCAGACGAGGACGGATGTCATGACCGCCCTCCGCAGCTGATGCGCGTCACCTTGAGCCTCCAGGCTGGGTACTTTTCGTCACCTGTGCGGTTGACGCTCTCGGACATGTGCCCGAGCGCTTGTTCTTTCAACCGCCTCCGCACTCTCAACGACGGTCACTCGAAAGAGTTACGGGTCGGACGGCCGCCTTCAGCACTCTATGTGAGGGGACGCACACAGAGGAGAGCGCCGCAGGTCATCCACCCTCCGCCTGGGAGCCATGCCCCATTTAGCGGCTTTTCTTCCCTTTTGCTGGTGTCTGTGGCTAGATTCGCAATGAGTCATATTTACATCTACTTACACAGTAGATGTACGGTCGTTGGCACGGCGCGGGTGCCTCCTCCGGCTCACAGCCCGCCCGTTTCGACTTGTCCTGTATCCACTCAGCACGGTTTCAAGGGGACATGCGCTATGGCAGATTTCTCCCGCCTTCCCGGACCCAACGCCGATCTGTGGGACTGGCAGCTCCTCGCGGCGTGCCGTGGGGTCGACAGCTCGCTCTTCTTCCACCCCGAGGGGGAGCGGGGCGCAGCGCGGAGTGCGCGCGAGAACTCGGCGAAAGAGGTCTGCATGAGGTGCCCGGTCCGCGCGGAGTGCGCGGCGCACGCGCTGGCGGTGCGGGAGCCGTACGGCGTGTGGGGCGGACTGACAGAGGACGAGCGCGAGGAGCTCATGGGGCGGGCGCGCCATCGGCTGATTCCGGCGACGAGCGCGGGGGGCGTGGTGCGGGGCTGACACCCGCCGCCCGGAACTTCCGAAGAAACGTTCCTGCACAACCTCGTCCCGGGCCGGGGCCGTGCAGGTGTCACAGCAGGTCGACGGCCAAGCAGAGCGGCAGGTCAGCGGGGCCCGGCAGGGTCGGCGCCCGGCAGGTCAGCGCGGTGCGGCCAGGGTCAGCTGGTCCAGCGTGGCGGCGACCGCGGGGACCTGGGCCAGGTCCGGGAGCGTGAGCGCAACGATCTCCCGGTGGACGGCAGGCTCCACGGACACCGTGCGCGCACCCTTGGGCCGCACCGACTCCAGCGCCAGTTCGGGCAGCACCGCCACACCCAGACCCGCGCCGACCAGGCCGATCACCGCCGGGTAGTCGTCCGTGGCGAAGTCGATGCGCGGGACGAAGCCTGCTTCCTCGCAGACCTCGACGAGCTGGCGGCGGCAGCGCGGACAGCCGGCGATCCAGGACTCGTCGGCGAGATCGCCGATGGCGACGGTGCCCGCTGCGGCGAGGCGGTGCCCCTCCGGCACCAGGCCCACGAGACGGTCGGTGAGCAGGGGGCGTACGACCAGGTCGTCCCACTCCGCGCCGCTCGCGCCGTAGCGGAAGGCGAGCGCCACATCGCAGTCCCCCTCGCGCAGCATCTCCACCGAGCGCGGCGGCTCCGCCTCGACGAGCGAGACCCTGGTACCGGGATGGGCGGCGCGCAGGGCGGCGAGCGCGGTGGGTACGAGCGTGGAGCTGCCACTGGGGAACGAGACCAGCCGGACCCGCCCGGCCCGCAGACCGGCGATGGCCGCGATTTCCTCCTCGGCGGCGGTGAGTCCGGCGAGGATTCCCGCGGCGTGCCGTACGAGAGCTTCACCCGCTTGGGTCAATCGCATCTCACGGCCTGTACGGATCAGCAGCGGGGTGCCCGCGGATGTCTCGAGCGCCTTCATCTGCTGGCTGACGGCGGGCTGTGTGCAGCCCAGCTCGCGTGCGGCCGCGGAGAACGAGCCGGTGGCGGCCACGGCGCGCAGGACTCGGAGATGACGGGCTTCGATCACCCTCCGAATATAAGGGAAGCTTGGAGGTTGGTCGAGATATTGACTGGATCGTTTGAGCTCGGGCGGGTTAGCGTTCTCGCCATGAAGCTTCTGACCGTGAATGTGGGACGGCCGAAGTCCGTCGACTACACCGACGCCCCCAGTGGCAGGACCGGGATCGACAAGCGGCCGGCCGAGGGGGCCGTACGAGTGGTGGATCCCGGCCCCAAGGGCCAGGGGGCTGGTGGTGTGGCCGGGGACACGGTCTGCGATCTGCGCCATCACGGCGGGACCGACCAGGCCGTGTACGCCTTCGCCCGCGAGGATCTGGACTACTGGGAGCAGGAGTTGGGGCGGCCGATCGCCCCCGGCGCCTTCGGCGAGAACCTCACCACGCTGGGGCTCGACGTCAATGGCGCGAAGATCGGCGAGCGCTGGCGGATCGGCCCCGAGCTGGTGCTCGAGGTGACGAGCGGCCGCGTTCCGTGCCGTACGTTCGCGGGCTGGCTGGGTGAGCGGGGCTGGGTCAGGCGCTTTACGCAGCGCGGCGCCCCCGGTGCGTATCTGCGCGTCATCGAACCCGGCGAGATCAGGGCGGGCGACGCGATCGAGATCGTGCACCGGCCGGACCACGACGTCACGGTCGAGCTGCAGTTCCGGGCCGGGACCACCGACCGGACGCTGCTGCCGAGGCTGCTCGCGGCGGGCGACGCCCTTCACCCCGGGCAGCTCAGGAAGGCGCGCGAATACGTCGCCAAGCACGGCGACGGCACCCCCGTGACGCGCGGGGCCTGAAGCCCGTGTAAGGGAAATCCCCGAGACGACCCGGGAGTTGATTCGGGGAACGTTGGGGGGCCGTCCCCGATGTCGGCTCGAGTGCCCGCCGGGACGCTGGATTCATGTCTCGCCTCAAGCGCGTCCTCGTCATCCTCACGACGGTTGCCGTTGTCATCGGCCTCGCGTTCGGCGGCGGGTTCCTGTGGCTGTACACCGACGCCAAGGTGTCCACCGTCGGATCGACCGGCTTCGGCAACGAGCTGGCGGTGCCGCCGCTGGCGAAATCGACGGTGAAGAGCGACGGGACCCGGGTCTTCGATCTGACGATGCGGGCCGGGGAGAAGGAGTTCAGGGCCGGGAAGAAGACACCGACCTGGTACTTCGAGGGGTCCGGGAGCCGTCCCCCGGGGGGTGCGGCCCACGGTGACTACCTGGGGCCGACGCTGCGCGCCGCGCGCGGCGAGAAGGTCCAGGTGAAGATCAAGAACACGCTGGGCGAGGAGTCCACCGTGCACTGGCACGGGATGCACCTGCCCGCGAAGATGGACGGCGGTCCGCACCAGATGGTCGCCCCCGGCGCGACCTGGACCCCCCACTGGACCGTGAATCAGCCGGCCGCGACCCTCTGGTACCACCCGCATCCGCACGGCAGGACGGACAGGCATGTGCAGCGGGGGCTGGCCGGAATGTTTCTCCTCGACGACAAGAAGTCCGGCAGCCTCGCGCTGCCGAAGACGTACGGCGTCGACGATCTGCCGGTCATCGTCCAGGACGTGCGCTTCGACGGGGCGAAGTTCGACCACGGGCGCAAGATGATGCAGGACACCGGCTTCCTCGGGGACCGGACGATGGTCAATGGCACCCTCGACCCGTACAAGGAGGTCGGGGACGAGCTCGTACGGCTGCGGCTGCTCAATGCCTCCACCGCGCGCGTCTATGACTTCGGCTTCTCCGACGACCGGGATTTCTCCCTGATCGGGACGGACGGCGGGCTGCTGGAGAAGGCGGCCCGGATGAACCGCCTCCAGCTGTCGCCGGGCGAGCGGGCCGAGATCGTGGTGCGGATGAAGCCGGGCGAGCGGACCACGCTGCGCACCTTCCCGCAGGACAACTACGGGGACTTCTGGCAGACGCGGTTCGCCGGCGGCGACGACACCTTCGACGTGCTGGAGCTGCGGGCGAAGAAGACCCTGCGGGCCTCCCCCGAACTCCCCGGCACTCTGGGTGAGCTGGAGGTGCCGGACGGGTCCGACTCGGTGCGCGGGCGGTTCTTCGGACTGCGGATGTTCAGTATCAACGGGAAGCCGATGGCCATGGACCGGATCGACGAGACCGTCACCAGGGGGACGGCCGAGACCTGGACCGTACGCAACGAGGACGGCGTGCCGCACAACTTCCATGTGCACGACGTGCAGTTCCGGGTGCTCGAGGTGGACGGGAAGGAACCGCCGGCCGAGCTGCGGGGTGCGAAGGACACGGTCTTCGTACCCGGAAACAAGACCGTCAAGCTGGCGATGCGCTTCGACGGGCCGGCGGACCCGGACACTCCGTATATGTACCACTGTCATCTGCTGTACCACGAGGACCAGGGGATGATGGGGCAGTTCGTGGTCGTCGAGAAGGGCGGGAAACCGGGCAAGGTGCGTACCCCGCACGCACACACGGGGCACTAACGTGCCGCCTATGACGACTGCACTGATTACGGGAGCGACCGCGGGCATCGGCGCCGCGTTCGCGCGGCGGCTCGCCGCCGAGGGACACAACCTGGTACTGGTGGCCCGTGACACCAAGCGGCTGCAGGAACAGGCCACCGAGCTGCACGACCGGCACGCCATCGAGGCGGAGGTACTGACCGCGGACCTGTCGCAGGACGACGGGATCAGGTCGGTCGAAAAGCGGCTCGGTGACCGCAAGAACCCGGTGGATCTGCTGGTCAACAATGCCGGGTTCGGGAACAGGGGGCGCTTCCTGGAAGTGTCCATGGCCGACGAGCTGACGATGCTGAAGGTGCACTGCGAGGCGGTGCTGCGGCTGACGTCGGCGGCGACGGAGTCGATGCGGGAGCGCGGGCGGGGCGGGGTGGTGAACGTGGCGTCGGTCGCGGCGTTCGTGCCGCGCGGCACGTACGGCGCTTCCAAGGCGTGGGTCGTGCAGTTCACGCAGGGCGCCGCGCGGGATCTGACGGGTTCGGGGGTGCGGCTGATGGCGCTGTGCCCCGGCTTCGTACGCACCGAGTTCCATGAGCGGGCGGGCATGGGTACGGAGAACATCCCCGGGTGGATGTGGCTCGACGCGGACAAGCTGGTGGCGGCGGCGCTGGCGGACCTGGCCCGGGGGAAGTCGCTCTCCGTCCCGGACCCGCGGTACAAGGTGCTGATGGGTGTGGTGAAGCTGGCGCCGCGCGGGCTGCTGGGCGGGGTCACGTCCAAAACAGGCCGGAAGTACGGTCCGCAGTAGAGGCCGGGGTGCCGCGGGTGCTGTCCGGCCAGGTGACCTCGGTCGAGGGAGTGCGGCCGGTGACGGTGACGTGGGCCGGGTTCAGGACGGGGGCCGGGTGAGAACGGCGGCCTGGGTGAGGACGGGGGCCTGGGTGAGAACGGGGGCCTGGGTCCTGCATCCGGGTGAAGTACGAGAAGACCCCCTCCGGCAACGCCCCGCCCGCCGCGTCCTGTGACCTCAAGTGATTCCCGAGGAGCTCGAGTTCCACCATGCACCACGCCACTGACAATCGCCCGGCGCTGCTGCTGGCGATGGGCCCGGGCATCGCCGAGCGTCTGCTCGCCGACCGCCACCGCGACCGCCTCGCCGCCCTCGCCCGCACCGATCCGCAGCTGATCGCCCACGACCTGACCGCCCCAGCACCCCCTGCGGCGGCCGCACTTGCCGAAGCCGAGGTGCTGCTGACCTGCTGGGGCACGACCCCGCTCACCGCCGAGGTCCTCGCGTCGGCCCCCCGCCTGCGCGCGGTCGTCCACGCCGCCGGGTCCGTCAAGCACCACATCACCGAGGCCTGCTGGGAGCGCGGCATCGCGGTGACCTCGGCCGCCGCGGCCAACGCCCTGCCCGTCGCCGAGTACACGCTCGCCGCGATCCTCTTCGCGGGCAAGCGCGTGCTGCGCTCGGCGCAGCGGTACGGGGAGCTGCGCGCCCACCTCGACCCGCGCCAGGAGCTCGACGGCGTGGGCAACTACGGCCGTACGGTCGGAGTCGTCGGCGCCTCCCGCATCGGCCGCCGCGTGATCGAGCTGCTGCGCCCGTTCGACCTGCGGGTTCTGCTGTACGACCCGTATGTGGACGCGGCAGAGGCCGCAGGTCTGGGCGTCGAGTCCGTCCCGCTGGACGTACTCTGCGCCCGCAGCGACATCGTCACCGTCCACGCCCCCCAGCTCCCGGCCACCCGCCACATGATCGATGCGCGCCGGCTCGCGCTCATGCCGGACGGGGCGACCCTGATCAACACCGCACGCGGCTCCCTCGTCGACGAGGAGGCGCTGCTTCCGGAGGTCGTCTCCGGGCGCCTCGACGCCGTACTGGATGTGACCGACCCCGAACTCCCGCCCCCTGGCTCGCCGTTGTACGAGCTGCCGAACGTCCTGCTCACCCCGCATGTGGCGGGCTCTCTCGGCAGCGAGCTGCACCGGATGGCCGACCGGGCGCTGGACGAGGTGGAGCGGTTCGCGGCCGGTCTGCCCTTTGCGGACCCGGTGCTTCCGGCGGCCCAGAACCACTCGGCCTGAATCAGGCAATAGCCTCATTCATCACTAAAATGGACGCATCCCACCCAAGCCGGGAGGCGCCATGAAATTCGTACAGATAATCGACTACAAGACCGAGCGATTCGACGGTATGAACCAGCTCATGGACAAGTGGGTCGAGCAGACTCAGGGCAAGCGGACGGCCACCCACAGCGTCATCGGCAAGGACCGCTCCGACGGGTCCCACTACGTCGAGATCGTCGAATTCGGGTCGTACGAAGAGGCGATGAAGAACTCTCATCTGCCGGAAACCGACCGGATCTTCCAGGAGATGGTGGCGCTCTGCGACGGAATGCCGTCGTTCACCGACCTCGACATCGTCCGGGACGAACAGCTGAACACGGCAACCGCCCGCCGGTTCTTCCACGAGCTCGCCGTCGGAGGCAACCTCGACGCCATCGACGAGGTGTTCGCGGCCGACTACCGGGACCACGACATCCTGAAGGAAGAGGAGACCGTGATCGGGTCCGACATCATCCGGCAGGACCTCACCCGGTGGCGCGCCGCCTTCGACTTCACGTTCAACCTCGACGACCAGATTGCCCAGGGGGACAACGTGGCGACGCGGTGGACCTGGACCGGCACACACCAGGGCGACTTCATGGGCATCCCGCCGACGGGCAAGGTGTGCACCATGACCGGTAACACGATCTTCCGGTTCCATGACGGAATGATCCAGGAAGGCTGGTGGCACTACGACGCCATGCGCCTGATGCGGCAGCTCGGCGCGCTCTGACCAGCCATCGAGCCACAGCCGTCAAGCCGTAGCCATCGAGCTGTACCCGTCCGGCCGTAGCCATCGAGCCGTACCCGTCCGGCAAACAGGAAGGCCCCCGTTCCCGTCGCTCGCACGAGCGGGAACAGGGGCCTTCCTCTGCCGGCCGCGGCGCGACTGCGCCGCGGCCGAGCGACTGCGCAGCGTGAGCCGCTGAGCGTCAGTGGGAGTGGCCGTGGCCGTGACCCGCCTCGGCCTCTTCCTCCGCCGGCTTCTCGACGACCAGGGTCTCGGTCGTGAGCAGCAGGGAGGCGATGGACGCGGCGTTCTCCAGCGCGGAGCGCGTGACCTTGACCGGGTCGATGACGCCGGCCTTCACCAGGTCGCCGTACTCGCCGGTCGCGGCGTTGAAGCCCTGGCCCTTGTCCAGCTCCGCCACCTTGGCGGTGATGACGTAGCCCTCGAGGCCGGCGTTCTCGGCGATCCAGCGCAGCGGCTCGACGACGGCGCGGCGGACGACCGCGACACCGGTGGCCTCGTCGCCCACCTTGTCGAGGTTGCCCTCGAGCACCTTGGCGGCGTGGACGAGCGCGGAGCCACCACCGGAGACGATGCCCTCCTCGACCGCGGCGCGGGTCGCGGAGATGGCGTCCTCCAGACGGTGCTTCTTCTCCTTCAGCTCCACCTCGGTGGCGGCGCCGACCTTGATCACGCACACGCCGCCGGCCAGCTTCGCGAGGCGCTCCTGGAGCTTCTCGCGGTCCCAGTCGGAGTCCGTGGACTCGATCTCGGCCTTGATCTGGTTGATGCGGCCGACGACGTCCTCGTGGTTGCCGCCACCGTCGACGATGACGGTGTCGTCCTTGGAGACGGTCACGCGGCGGGCGGTACCCAGCACGTCCAGGCCGGCCTGGTCGAGCTTGAGGCCGACCTCCTCGGCGATGACGGTGGCGCCGGTGAGGGCGGCCATGTCACCGAGCATCGCCTTGCGGCGGTCGCCGAAGCCGGGGGCCTTGACAGCCACCGCGTTGAAGGTGCCGCGGATCTTGTTCACGACCAGGGTCGACAGGGCCTCGCCCTCGACGTCCTCGGCGATGATCAGCAGCGGCTTGGAGCCACCCGCCTGGATGACCTTCTCCAGCAGCGGCAGCAGGTCCTGGATGGAGCCGATCTTGCCCTGGTGGATCAGGATGTACGGGTCGTCGAGGACGGCCTCCATACGCTCCTGGTCGGTCACCATGTACGGGGACAGGTAGCCCTTGTCGAAGGCCATGCCCTCGGTGAAGTCGAGCTCCAGGCCGAAGGCGTTGGACTCCTCGACGGTGATGACACCGTCCTTGCCGACCTTGTCCATGGCCTCGGCGATGAGCTGACCGACCTGCTGGTCCTGCGCGGAGAGCGCAGCGACGGCGGCGATGTCGGCCTTGTCCTCGATCGGGCGGGCGGTCGCGAGGAGCTCGTCGGACACGGCCTTGACCGCGGCGTCGATGCCCTTCTTCAGGGAGGCCGGGGACGCGCCCGCGGCAACGTTGCGCAGGCCCTCGCGGACCAGCGCCTGGGCCAGCACGGTGGCGGTGGTGGTGCCGTCACCCGCGATGTCGTTGGTCTTGGTCGCCACCTCCTTCACGAGCTGGGCGCCCAGGTTCTCGTACGGGTCGTCGAGCTCGACCTCGCGGGCGATGGTGACACCGTCGTTGGTGATGGTGGGGGCGCCGAACTTCTTGTCGATGACGACATTGCGGCCGCGGGGGCCGATCGTCACCTTCACCGTGTCGGCAAGCTTGTTGACGCCGCGCTCAAGGGCGCGACGGGCGTCCTCGTCGAACTTCAGAATCTTCGCCATGGGAGCTTCTCTGTCCTCTCAAACGAACTGCGCCCCTGGGCACCCGGCTACATATGTCGCGGGGGCCAGGGGCGCAGATCATCAATGCAAACTGGGGTGCGGAGACTTCTGGGGGGCGACCCCCAGACCCCGACCTACTTCTCGACGATCGCGAGAACGTCGCGAGCCGAGAGGACGAGGTACTCCTCGCCGTTGTACTTGACTTCGGTGCCGCCGTACTTGCTGTACAGCACGACATCGCCGACGTTCACGTCGAGCGGAAGCCGCTCGCCGTTCTCGAAGCGACCCGGGCCCACCGCAAGGACGACGCCCTCCTGGGGCTTCTCCTTCGCAGTGTCCGGGATGACCAGGCCAGAGGCCGTGGTCTGCTCGGCGTCGAGCGGCTGGACCACAATGCGGTCCTCGAGCGGCTTGATGGCAACCTTGGAGCTGGCGGTCGTCACGATCCGACCTCCCCCTTCGGAGATCTCACGGGGTTAACTGTCTGAGGTGGCGACCAGGTGGATCCGTCGTCGCGGGTGCCGGACCTGCCCGTCGCTGTGTTGGCACTCTCCAGTGGGGAGTGCCAGACCTGAGACTATGACCGCGATTAGCACTCGGTCAAGCGGAGTGCCAATAAGTGCCGTGGCGTCGGTTCGATCTCGATACGGACAACGGGGGTCCGGGCGACTTGGTTCCGTACGACGGCGCGGGCGTGTCCTGCCCCAGAAGCGGGCGTGTCCTGCCCCAGAAGCGCACCGGCTGCCGGCATTCCGGCCGGCAGCCGGTGCGCTCGCCTCATACGTAGTCCTCCAGCCTTGCCACCGCGTAGCCCTTGCCGGTGACCGTCTTCATGACCCGGCGGATCATGTCGGGCATCGAGCCCTCCCAGTCCCCCTTGCCACGGAAGTGAGTGAGGATGATGTCGCCGGGATGCAGATCCCGGTCCCACTCGCGCCACTCCATGTGATCAGGGAACGCCTCGGCGGCCCACAGGGGCACGGCCTTGACGCCGCACGACCGGGCAGCGCGCAGGGTGTCCTCGTTGTAGTTGCCGTACGGCGGACGGAAGAGCGGGGGCCGCTTCCCGTACCGCCGCTCGATCTTGTCCTGCTGACCGCAGATCTCCCGCTTCTGCGCCTTGTACGAAAGGCCGGGCAGGTAGCGGTGGTTGAGGGTGTGGTTGTGCAGGGAGACCCCGCGGTCCTGCATCTCCTCGAAGTAGCCGTAGTTGTCGTTGATCACGTAATCGCTGAGGAAGGCGCTGTACGGGAGCTGCAGATCGGACATCATCCGCAGCAGGTCGGGGTCCTTCTCCGCGCCGTCGTCGATGGTCAGGAAGACGACTTTTTCCTTGACCGGCACGGTGGTGAAGACGGGCGGCAGGTCCTCCGCGTCCTCGATCTCGAACCCCTTGCGGGTGGTGATCTCGGGTTTGACGGCGGGCGGCATGGGCGCGGCGAGCGGCGTCTTCGCCAGGCCCCACTTCCTGGCGGCGACGGCGCGTGCCTTCTGCGCGCGCTTGACCTTCTTCACATACCCGGAGAGCGCGCCGGACGGACCCTCCGGCGCCTGCTTCTGCGCCTGCTTCTGCGCCTGCTGACCGGGTGCGGGCTTCGCGCCGGCAGAACCGTCCGAGGAACCGGCCGCACAGCTGGAGCCGAGGGCAGCGACGACGAGCGCGGCCAGGATCGCACGACCCCGGTATGCGGGATTCTTTACGTTTTGTCTGACTAGCTGCATGGCGCCGCATCCTGTCAGCGCGGAGCCCCGGCTCCGGGCCGACACCGCGACCGGAGGCGCACCATCCCCCGCCTGGCCCACAATGGGCCGGTGAACGACCTCGACGCCCTCGGCTCCTTCTCCGCACTCCGCACCGGCGAGGGCCGGGCACTGCTCGCCGAGCTGCGCGACTACGACCCCGCCCAGGAACTGGCCGTAGCCACCCGGCTGCGCCGCGACCACCCGGCGGAACTGGTCTCCGCAGCTCTCGGACAGGCGCGGCTGCGGCAGCGCGCGGTGCCGAAGTTCGGCGCCGAGGACGCCGGGCGGATGTTCTTCACCCCCAACGGCGTCGAGCAGGCGACCCGCTCCTCGGTCGCCGCATACCGCGCGGGGCGCTTCGCCGCCCTGGGCGTACGCAGCGTGGCCGACCTGTGCAGCGGCATCGGCGGCGATGCGATCGCGCTCGCCCGGGCGGGTATCTCGGTCCTCGCGGTGGACCGGGACCCACTGACGGCCGAAGTCGCACGTGCAAACGCGGAAGCGCTCGGCCTCGCGGACCTCATCGAGGTCCGGTGCGCGGATGTCACGGAGACCGACACGGCCGCGTACGACGCGGTGTTCGTGGACCCGGCGCGGCGCGGCGGCCGGGGGCGGATCTTCGACCCGGAGGCGTACTCCCCGCCCCTCTCCTGGGCGATCGGCGCGGCCCGCACCCGCCCCCACGCCGCCCTCAAGATCGCCCCCGGCATCCCGCACGAGGCTGTCCCGGAGGAAGCCGGGGCGGAGTGGATCTCGGACGGCGGCGACGTGAAGGAGGCGGTGCTCTGGTTCGGTACGACGCCGGGCACGATCACCGCGACCCTGCTGCCGGGCCCACGCTCACTGACCGGCCGCGGCCTGCCCGACCCGGCGGTCCGCACCGTCGGCCGCTTCCTGTACGAACCCGATGGCGCGGTGATCCGCGCCCATCTGGTCGCCGAGGTCGCCGAGGAGCTGTCCGGCGGGCTGATCGACGACACGATCGCGTACATCACGGCGGACGAGCTGCGGCCGACGCCGTACGCCACCGCCTACGAGATCACCGACGAGCTCCCCTTCAACCTCAAGAAGCTGAAGGCCCTGCTGCGGGAGCGCGAGGTCGGCGTCCTGACGGTGAAGAAGCGCGGCTCGGCGGTGGAGCCGGAGGAGCTGCGGCGCAAGGTGAAGCCGCAGGGGCGGAACGCCGCGACGGTGTTCCTGACGCGGGTGGCGGGGGCGCCGACGATGCTGATCGGACGTCCGGCGTAAGCCGTCCCACCGTTCCAGCTTGCGGGTGCAACTATCCGGGCGTGAGAGGCAGTTACATCGGAGACCGCACCGACCTCCCCCGTTCATCGTGCTGACCTCCATGCCGGAGGCGCCCTAGCATGCACAGAGTGATCACACACACCGGAGCCGTGTTCAACAACGGAGCGATCTCCAGACTCCTCGTGCGGGCCGGAGCCGCGAGCGAGCATCCGAACGGATGCCACCGGGAAATGTCCGCGCAGGCCGCCGAGTTGCAGGAGGCTCTGCTGCTCTTGCTCACGCTCCCGCTGGAGGAGCCGGACTACGCCCTCGCCCTGAAGGAACTGGGCATGGAGGTCGACCCGCCCGCGCCGTACGGACCCGGCGCATGGCTCACCGAGCCGGCCCAGCGACTCCGTCAGCGGTGACGGGGAACACTGCCCGTGCTGCGTGGGAATCCGCAGCACTCCGGCTGTTCGAGGACACGTACTCCCTCGTGGCCACGGGCCCGCGCGTGCACCCGGATTGGCTGCTCGATGCCGTGGCCGTGATGAACCGGGACTTCATCGACCCTCGGGGCTGGTCGGTGCTGGACCGGGACAGGGACAACGCGGACGAGATCGCACGGCACGGCCCTGCCTTCCCCTTCGACGCACCCAGCACGGAGCTGCTGAACGAGTCGCTGACCCAGATCACTTGCGACACCGCACCGGTACTTCTCGCGGCGATGACGGACGACTGGTGCGATCTGCGGTCGGCGCCGGGCTTTCCCGACCGGGCGGAGAGCCTGATCGCCGACGCACACACCCTGCTGGCCCGATACGGGCAGCAATTCGAGTGCTACACGAACGCGGACGATGTAGAAACGACACCGGCACCCGACCTCGGCTGCAAGGTTTCGTGCTGGTCGGCCCTCACGCGGTACACCGCCGACTACGGGCTCGTCGTGGTTTCCGACGCGGAGGTCGGGATCTTCTGGTCGTTCAATCCCATCTGAGCGATGCCCCGGCGGTCGCGGCGGTCGCCCCCGAACGAGAGCGAATGAGCATGGCGTTGCACCCCGAGGGCATATTCACCGGCGGACCGCTCTTCCAACTGGTGAGCCTGGCCGCCCGTGATGACGATCCGCTGGAGTGGCAGGTCCTGCGCCTCAAGCGCGTTCTGCGGACCGAGCACTGGGACGCCCCCTGGCGGAGGGCCTTTCAGACCCTCGCCTCGCAGCTCGACTACATGGCGGTGACGTTCACCGACGCGTTCTTCGACGGCTGCCGCAGCACGCCCGCGAGGCATGGACCACCGCCGCAGGCGGCAGGAGCGTTCCCAGGTTCATGACGGATCTCGCCATGCTGCTGCGCGTCGCGGACCGCGATCACCCTCCCGGCTACGACGAGGTCTCGCTGGCCAAGTGGGAGGCCGAGGCGCGGTTCCCGTTGCTCCGGAGTCTCGACACCTGGGCCTACGACGACGAGTACGACTCGTTCGAGGCGGCCTTCCAGGCTCGCATCGACGCAGAGCACCCGTTCTGCGACGAGGAACTCGTCCCCCTCATCGCCCAGGCCCTGGAGGTCCTCGCTCTCTGTGCGGGGTCCGAGCACTTCAGCAAGGCGTTCCAGGCGCACGACGAGACCGCGACGACCGCCGCGTTGAACGTCATCATCGACCTGGGACACGCGCACATGAGGAGCCACCATGCCTGAACCACGCGCCGGGGTCAGCGCTGCGCGCCGCCCGCGAGCCGGAGGGCGGGCGGGGAGCCCGAGACCAGCCGCACCGCCCACCGGTAGTGGCTCACCGCCTTCGCGACGCCGAGCAGACCTGTCAGCCAGATGATGAAGCCCAGCCCCATCACCAAGGCGACGTCCGCGTACGTCTCCCGGCCGGGCTGCGCCGGACAGCGTGATCATCCGGGCCCACCTCGTGGCGGAGGTCGCGGAGATCGTGGCAGGCGGCCTGCTAGACGAGACGATCGCGTACATCACCTCGAACGAAAGGCGCCCGGTGCCGTATGCAACGCCCTACGAGATCACCGACGAACTCCCCTTCAACATAAAGAGGTTGAGGGCACTTCTGCGCGAACGCGAGATCGGTAACCTGACGGTGAAGAAGCGCGGCAGCGCGGTGAAACCGAAGGAGGTCCGCCGCAAGGTGAAGCCCCACGGCTCGAACGCGGCCACGGTCTTCCTGACCCGCGTGGCGGGGCGCCCCGACGATGCTGATCGGTCGCCCCCTGTAACTAACCTCACGGGGCCTCGGCTTTGAACAGCCATGCTGTCGGCGGGTGTTGTTAGCCTGCGCGTTTCACTTGGACCTGTGTCCGGATCACGGGCGGTAACGCGAAAGTGCCTTCTGGGCTGGGACGATGAACCTTGTCGAGGGGTTCTGTCGGTCCAGGCGGAAGGCACTTTCTGCGTGCAGGGTATCGGTTCGCGTCCCAAGCTCCATGTGTCGGCTGACGGAGCGGGGGTGGTCGGGCATGCCGGGGCACGTCTGCTCGCCGATCTCGCTGATGCCACCGGTCTGACGACCGCGTACTCCACCGCGCTGCGGCCTCTTCGTCCCCGCGCAACCGGGCACGATCCGGGCCGGGTCGCGACCGACCTTGCGGTGACTCTTGCCGATGGCGGCGAAGCCATCGCCGACCTGGCCGTGCTCAGGGACCAGGCAGAGGTGTTCGGTCCGGTCGCCTCGACACCCACGGCCTGGCGGCTGCTCGCCGACACGGACGAGAACGTACTCGCTGCGCTGCGATCGGCAAGGGCCCAGGCCCGGGAAGTGGCCTGGCTGCAGGCCGCCGAGACCGGAACCGGCATACCCACGACCCGGGCCGCAGGGCAGGAACTGCCCGGTCTCGTCCTGGACATCGACGCCACGCTGATCACGTGCCACTCCCAGAAGGAGGAGGCCGCGCCCACCTACAAAGGCGGCTTCGGCTACCACCCGCTGCTGTGTTTCCTGGCGAATACCGGTGAGGCCATGTCCGGGCTGCTGCGGCCCGGCAACGCCGGCGCCAACACCGCCGCCGATCACATCACAGTCCTCGATCAGGCCCTCGCACAGATCCCCGACGCTCACCGGCACGGCATCGACATCCTGATCCGCACCGACAGCGCCGGAGGAGCGAAAGCCTTCCTCACTCACGTCCGGAACCTGCGGACACGAGGAATCCGTACCTTCTTCTCGGTCGGATACGCGGTCACCGAGCCGGTCCGCCGCGCGGTCCGGGCCCTGCCCGGGCAGGTCTGGCATCCCGCCCTGGACCAGGACGGAACCCTGCGTGCCGGGGCCGAGGTCGCCGAACTGACCGGCATGGTCGACCTGAACGGCTACCCGCCCGGCACCCGCATCATCGTCCGACGGGAACGTCCACACCCCGGCGCCCAGCTCTCGCTGTTCGACCAGGACGAGGGCCTGCGGCATCAGGTGTTCCTCACCGACACACCGTTCACCGGCGGCTCCGCCCAGTTCCTCGAAGTCCGCCACCGCGGGCACGCCACCGTCGAGGACCACATCCGAACGGGCAAGACCACAGGCTTCGGCCGCTTCCCCTCACGCCACTTCACCATCAACACCGCCTGGCTCGAACTCAGCCTCGCGGCAATCGACCTGCTGGCCTGGACGCGCGTCCTCCTGCTGGACAGCGAACTGGCTACCGCCGAACCCAAGAAGCTCCGCTACCGGCTGCTGCACGTCGCCGCCCGCATCACCCGCGGCGGACGCCGCTTTAACCTGCGAATCTCCGCAACCTGGCCCTGGCGGCACGAACTGAGCAGCGCATTCGCCCGCCTCACGGCCCTGCCACGGCCGTCCACCTGAACCTCGGCACCATCCCTGCCCACCCACGACCCGAGGAACCCTGGAGCACCCGGCCCGAGCGCCGGGGCCCAGCCATGCCCACCCGACGACAAGCAAACGAAATCACCGGTCCGCCGCGATCAGACCGCCTCAACCACCCGAAGCGAAACAGCGAGGTTAGAGTCCGGAGGGTGATCAGCGACTGCATGGAGGGGGAACCATGGTCGAAAGAGTCGATCTCGACGTCTCCGGCGATGATCTGACCAACCTCGCCGGAGACCTCGACGAGATGCAGCGCCACCTGGACAACCAGGTGCGGCGGATGGACGCGATCGTCGACGGTATCGAAGCGGGCTGGAAGGGCGACGCGGCCAAGGGCTACCGGGCGCTTCACCAGGGTGCGGCGGAGGATGCGGTACGGATCCGAGAGATCCTCAAAGTTCTCGAAGCAGCCATGCGAATGAGCCGGGACGGCTTCACCCAGCAGGAGCTGGACACGCTGCGGCAGCTACGCCAGGCCGAGAGCCAGGTGGACGCCGCCCGCGAGGCGGCCGAACTCTCGGAAGGGACCGCCTCTTTCACACCAGCCAGCCGAATACTCGACGTCTGAGAAACCGACTCACACACGGGGACCACACATGGCCGACGACTACATAGGCGTCAGCTTCACAACTCTGCGCGAAGCGGCGAGCGAGCTGGAGGACATCCTCAAGCAGCTCAACCTGCGACTCGAAACGCTCTACAACCGCACCGAGAAGGTCGTCCTCACATGGAAGGGCGACGCCCGCGACGCGTTCGTCGAGGAGCTCGACCAGTGGGACAAGCAGATGCAGGACCTGGAGGCAGCCCAGGCCTGGCTGCATGAGGTCGTCACCATAGGCCATGCGAATTACACCGAGGCCCATAGGGCCGTGCTTCGAGGCTGGGGGGCTGCCTGATGTCCACTCCGCCGGCGCCTTCTGCACAGAATGGCGGATTCGACGTCAAGCCGTCGGATCTCAAACGGGTCTCAGGCATCATGGCCATGCAGCAGGGTCGTCTGCACAAGGCCGCCTGGGACTTCGATCTCGAACTCATGATGTACATGGACTGCGGCGGCTACGGCACGGCGGCGGAAAAATTCTCAAGTGCATATGTAGAAGTAGGCAACAAGTTCTTGGACGTTTGGGCGACGGCCGTCGCAAGCGTCGGCGGTGCCTCAGTCGGCTTCATCGAAACCGCCAACCACTACTCCAAGGCCGAGGCCGCCAGCCATCCCTCAGGGACTAAAAAGCCCACCATCTACCCCCGGCCCAACGTGATCGAAAAGGAACCCTATTACCAACGAATCACCAACCTGAAGTGGGGTGACATGGATGACGCCTCGGACAACCCGTTCTCCTGGGTTCTTGAAGGCGTTCCAGATTTCGCCATGGATATTCTTCGCGAGGCGTTGGACAAGGTCTATCGATGGGGAAAAGTAGGCGACATCCTCCCGCTACCCGATTATCTACAAATCGACAAGATCGCACTTGCTTGGCTGCAGCCCGGGTTTTCTGTTACGCAGATCGACGGTGAACTCACCGGGGCCGCAGGCAGTATCACCGACAGGAGCAATGGCGAATGGCAAGGAGCTATGCGCACCTTCGCCAGTGCCATATGGGGCACCTCGCCTTGGGGCAAGTCAACCGCAGGATACGAGTGGGGCCACGATGACAGCATCGGCGGCCCGGGCGGCAGCCACCCTGTAATGTCTGTCCTTTGGGATACCACCCAGAAGATCAGCAAGATCATGCGAGAATTCGCCGAGGCCGCCGCGGAAGCGGTACAGGAAATTGCGCGAACTTACCGGAAGGCGGTTTTCGAAGCACTCCCACGCATAAGCGACGGCGTGGGTGTAGACGATTTGAAGAAGCTCGGGAAGAGCCTTTTCAACATGGGGAAGGAGCTCGGCCTGGGCATCACCCTAAACATTGATACCGCCGCACTGAACGCCGCCGTCACAAAATACGAAGGAAAGCTAAGCGGCCTCGAAAGCCGACTAGAAGGACTCATGACGCCGCTTGAAGAGGCGTACCTCAGCGCACCGACATTCCACGCCGGCGAGGCCCGCGCCATGGTGTTCGGCAAGAGATCCCTCAACGAGTTCAAGCAGGAACACCAATGGACCAACCCCAACGACAAAAATAACGGCATATACAGGATCGACCTGGCCGGTCAGGAGGGAATCGGCAACAGTCACGCCATTGACAAACACACCGCAAAAACCGATGAACAACTTCTGCAGAGATTCCGCGACGATCTGAGGCCCAACGGCCAGCCCTTCCCAGGCTCCTCATCGACGTTTACTGATCCTGCCAGCGCCCAGCGCTACACCCAACGGAACATCGATCGCAACAGTACTGAAATTCAGGCATGGTTGGCGCGTCAGCCATCCTCGAACCCACGGGACCAGAGACTTCCCATTGAATGGCCCCGCCCCAACCAGAGCAGTGGGGAGGTTACCGGTCGAACCGTCACCAAGGCCGACTACTTGGCAAACGGCAACAATGCGACTGTCAATGACGCCACAAGGGTGAAAACGCTGCTGAAGTATGACGGAAACCTGGATCCGCCGTTCGTTGTCTACACTTCCTACCCAACGCCGTAACGAGAGGGTGGAGTTCACCCGAACTCTCTTCGGTGACTCCCGGTCCAGATCAAGCGGGATACGGCGATCACTCAACGATGCAGTTCCGCCTGCCTCGAATCCGACACCCTTCCAAGCAGGAGGAAGAATGCTGATCCGTGCGGCCACCTACCCTGACAGGGAGACCGCCCAATGGGCCACCCAGGAGGTCGTGACCGCCAACGAACAAGCCGTCCACCGGTGGCTCGCCCAATCGACCCGGCAGCGCCTCACCATCGAGGCCGCCTGGCCAACCCGCCCCGAGCCGGTCGGCCGCGTACTGCTCCAGTCGATGGTCCTCGCGGGTCGTGAACCGATCGACGTGCGCGCCGCACGCGTGATCCTCAAGCGGGACACGAGCAGCCCGCACGGCTTCACCGTCCACGCCACCTTCCCGATCTACCTCTAGAGGCAGCACCTCGTGTCTTTGAAGCCGCGCGAACACGACCGCAAGTACGGCGAGCTGGATCACGTCATCCGCGCCTACCTAGGCCGCACCGCCGACGACGACGAGCCCCTGACCGCCTATCTCCGGCACACCTGGCGCACCCGGCCTTGGGCCATCCCGATCGCCGAGGAACAGCTGCGTGCGTACGCGGACAATCCGCCCGGCCGGCTCCGGCTGCGTCTCGGCGAGTTCTACCCCGTTCCCGATGTCGGCCTGCCGGACTCCGAGATCCAGGCCTGGCTGGTCCGCCTCGCGGACCGGCTCAGGGAGAGTGTGGACACCGGCCAGGCCCCGCCCCCGGCCACCCCACAGACGCACTGGGAGTGGCACGCTCGCTTTCCCGAGCTCGCCCAGTTCCTCGGCGGCTGGTTCTCCCAGAACATGCCGGACGAGTTCGAGGACCACGACGCCGCCGCGCAGGACTACCTGGACAACACTGACGCTGGTCTCATCGCTCAGCTGACCGGCGAGGTCCACGACTTGGTCACGCTGCCGCTCGACGAGTCCGACTACGCGATCGCTGTCGCCGAACTGGGCATGGAGGTCGACCCACCGCAGCCGTACCCGCCCAGTGCCTGGCTCGCGGAACTGGCCCTACGACTGCGCTCACGCTGAACGTCCCAGGAAGCCGCTCCCCGGGCGATCGATCGCGCCCATCGGCGGCGGCGGAAACGACGCGTCCGAGGGCAGCCACCACCTCATCGTGCTGATCGATCCAGCTCGTAGGCGAAGACTTCCAATCCTACAATTCACGTGTGACACCGGCTGCTCTCCTTGCTATGGGCAACTGGGAATCCACATGAGGAGCCACCACCGTGTTCGACCCGAAGGACAGCTTCCGGCGGTCCGACCAACTTGCCGACGCCGGTGACTGGGACGAGTTGCTGCGGCTCCATGAGGAAGCCGACGTTGCCCTCGCCGGCAGTACCGACCCAGCGGAGCGAAGGGATCTGGAGCGCGCGCGAGGCACGGTGGCCAGTGTCTTCATCGTCGAAGCGCCTGCGCCGTACGCCGCGGAGGCCGCCCGCCTGACGGAACGTCAATCGTCGCAGCGCTCCTCCCTGTTGTGGGAGGTCCTGGCGCAGCATTGGACCTGGGGGCAGGTGGGCCCTTGTCTCACTGATCCGGAGCTTCGGCACCTTGTCGCTCATGCCCGGGTGATGCGCGGTGAAGATCTCACAAACTCAGCCGCAGAACTCGGCACCGAGTTGCTCGGCGACATCCCTTTCGCTCTCGAATCATGGGAAGCAGCGTTCTGGAACCCGCAAATTTCACCGAAGTCCTACAACCGCCATGGTTCGGCAGGTGGGCTCACCGGCATCCCGACACATGCTGTGACGGATCGAATCCCTCTTCCGCTTCCCGACACCGACGCCCCTGACATCGCCTGGACCGCGCCGGAACCCGGGCTGCCCGGGGCAGTGGACAACCCTTCGTACGCTGCGGTCGCCGGGCCACTGCGATGCACAGCTGCTCAGGCTGCCTCCCGCCACTTCCACTGCCTCCCGATTCACGAGCGGCCGTCCCAGGCAGTTCCCGTGACCTTCCCGGTTGCCTATCCGACGCTGCTGGGCGTGCTGGGGGGACAGGGCGCCTACACCTCAGAGTCGACCGCCCTCGGGCGCATAGCGGTCTGGCGTTTGCTCCGAAGGATGGCAGAGCTACCCGACGACTGTCCCGCCGGCGCCGTCTCCGAGTATGTCGATGGGCTCACGTGCCTTACCTGGACACTGACGAGCGACGAGATCTGGTACGTACATCTGGCAGTCGAGCACACCCGCACCGGAACGAGCTGGCTGATCGACGGTCAGGACATCGACTGACTTCGTCCCCGATCAGCGATGCGCCCCGTCCAGCACCTCTGCGCCGGCCGGAAGCCTCGGCACCAGCCGCACCGCCCACCGGTAGTGGCTCACCGCCTTCGCGACGCCGAGCAGGCCCGTCAGCCAGATGATGAAGCCCAGCCCCATCGCCAAGGCAACGTCGGAGTACGTCTCCCGGCCGGGCTGCGCCGTCGCCGGGATCGCGAAGCACATCCACAGCCCCAGCGCGCACAGCAGGAACGACGGTACGAACCAGCACAGACTCAGGCCGGGTGACCGCAGGCGGGCATCGCCCACCGCGTCACGGTCCAAGGACGACCACTGGCGCAGTCGTTCACTCACCCGCATGTCACGGCGGATGCCGATAACGATCACGAAGCCGGTCGGGATCATGCAGGCGGCACCCATACACGCGACGAGCGCGCCGCCCACATAGCTCAGCGGGTCAATGGCGTCCTCGAAGATTTTCAGGGCAGCACCGACCAGCCCCCACCCCACCGCGAAGCCCGCTACCGTCAGCCACAGCAGCACCAGGTGCGGCACCCCGATGCTCAGCCTGCTCAACTCGCCCATCGCCCTGGCCCGGTCGGCGAGCAGCGCCTCACGGTCAGGCCAGGCGCGCATCTCGACAGGCGGCGGAGGGGGCGGGAGCGGGTTGCGACGGGACATACGTGCGAGGCTATCGCCTCCTCAGTCGGCGAACTCCTTGAGCTCCTCGGTCTCCAGGGTCATGTGGGTGGGTGGGAACAATCCCCCCACCCAATCCTTGGTGAAAGGGGCTCGAATCCCGAACCCCGAGGCTCAAGCCCCGACGTGCGCGACGAATTCCGCCCAGGCGCGGGCGGGGAGGGCGAGTTCCGGGCTCGACTTGAGCTTCGAGTCCCGGACGTGGACGGTGTCGGGGCAGGTGGAGACCTCGACGCAGTTGCCGCCCTCATTGTCGCTGTAGGTGGACTTGCGCCAGGCGAGGGCGACTTCCACGCACGCGCCGCCCTCGGTGCCGCTGTAGCTCGACTTGAACCAGACCCGTTCGGTGTTCACCATGCGTCAGCCTCCATCGTGATGAACTCAGCCGACTCCGACGGGCTGAGCGCCTCCGTCCGGATCATGCCAAGCCGCTGCGTCAGTTTGCTGACGGTTTCGAGATCGGCGGTCAGATGGCTGACCGACTGGCCCTCCTCGTAGACATGGTGCTCGTGGTCCGGCGATTCGAGAAGCACCATCGGGCCGTTGTTCCCCGGGTGCGCTCCGCGGCTGGTCGGCACCACCTGGATATCCACATTGCGCAACTTCCCTGCCTCCAGAAGACGTTTGCTTTGCGCCTTCATGACCCCCGGGCCACCGACCGGTCGCCGCAGCGCCATCTCCTCGATGATGAAGCCGAAGTAGGCGGTCGGTCGGCGCGACAGAATCAGCCCACGCTCCACACGGGCGGCGACACGCCGCTCGACCGTCTCCTCGTCCAGCGGCGGATAGTGGGCGTTGAGCAGGGCGCGCGCGTACGACTCTGTCTGAAGCAGTCCAGGGATCAGCAGCGGCTCGTACCACTGGACCGCGATGGCGTTGGCCTCGCGGTCCATGAATTCCACCGTTCGCGCCGGGAACGGGTCCGGCACCAGGAACGACTCCAGCGCCTTCAACTTCCCCCGCGCGCCGTACAGATCGTCCGCCACCGTCAGCAGTCTCAGCGTCGGTCTACGGCGCCCGACCTCCATCGCGCGGACCGTTCCCTCCGCATACCCGGCGGCCTCCCCCAAAGCCAGGCACGTTCCCCCTGCCTCCTGCCGCCACATCTGGACCTGATGGCCACAGTGCCGCCACGCAGAAGGCGTCTGCTTGAGCTGCTGTTCGGTCATGCATTTCAGGCTAGGACTCGGACACGGAGCGTGAGGCCCTTTCCAGGAGCAACTCCCTCTCCCGTGCGTTGCGGGTCAGGGACGCGGCCCACTCGAACTCAAGCGACAGTGATCGCCTTGCCAAGGGCGAAACCCTTGGCCGGGCCCTCGGGGATCACCGCATCGGTGCCGTAGGGGACGCGATGCTCGTCGGTATACGTGGCCTTCTTGGGGTTGGGGGAGGTCAGGACGAGAACTGCTCCCTCGTCGTCGAAGTCGTCGACGATCACGTACACCGGGATTCCGGCACGAGCGTACTCACGGCGCTTACGGGCGCGGTCGCGCTGGAGGTTCCGATGGCCCGGCGAGGTGACCTCGACCACCATCTTGACTCCCGCGGCGTCCACCCCGAGGCCCTCCTCGTCCGGGATCTCGTCGAGGTCCAGGGGGGCGACGAAGAGATCAGGAATCCAGGACTTCTGGCGGTAAATGACGTTGCCGTCCTGGTGGGGTGCGTAACCGCTGCCCGCCAGGTGGGCGTCGAGCGCCCGGCGGAGACGGCCAATGAGCACGGTATGACGACGGCGACCCGTAGGCGACACCTCGATGGACCCCTCGATGATCTCGGCCCGGTAGCCCTCGGGGAGATCCATGGCTTTCCATGCCTGCCACAGGACCTCGTCCAGGTCGGACACCGGTTCGGATGCGGGTTTGTCGTCCACCACCGGGGCCACCTCGTATGCGAGAGCGGTCATCATGAAGCACCTCCTCCTTCAGTGTGGGCGCGGGCGCCACTGCGGCACAAGCGACACCCGGACGCTACGGGGAATCGGCGACACCGTCCCCGTAGTCCCTACAGCTCATCAGATCGAGTGATGAGCGCGCTCCCGCAGCAGCTCACGCTCCCTTTCATTGCGCGTCAGCGACGCCGCCCTCTCGAACTCCGCCCGAGCTTCCGACATCCGCCCCAGCCGGGCCAGCAGGTCGCCTCGCACGCTCGGCAGCAGGTGGTACTCCTTCAGCGCGGGCTCGTCCGCCAGCGCGTCCACCACCTCCAGACCCGCCGCCGGGCCTTCCGCCATCGAGACCGCGACCGCCCGGTTCAACTCCACGACCGGGGACGGCATGAGCCTCACCAACTGGCCGTACAGCGCGGCGATCGTCACCCAGTCCGTGTCCTCGTACCTCGCCGCCTGGGTGTGACAGGCGGCGATCGCGGCCTGGAGGGCGTACGGTCCGTTGCCCGCCCGGTGCAGCGCCTCGACGCCGCGGCGGATCAGCATCCTGTTCCACTTGGAGCGGTTCTGGTCGGCGAGCAGTACCGGCTCGCCCGCGGGGCCCGTACGCGCCGTGATGCGTGAGGCCTGGAACTCCAACAGCGCTGCCAGGCCATGGACTTCCGGCTCGCCGGGCATCAGCCCGGCAAGCACCCGGGCGAGCCTCAGCGCGTCCTCGCAGAGCGCCGGGCGTACGAGGTCGTCGCCGGCGGTGGCCGAGTACCCCTCGTTGAAGACGAGGTAGATCACTTCGAGTACGGAATCCAGCCGCTCGGCGCGGTCGGCGCCGTACGGGACCTCGAAAGGGACGCCCGCCCTGGCCAGGGACCGCTTCGCGCGGACGATGCGCTGGGCGACCGTCGGCTCCGAGACGAGGAACGCGCGGGCGATCTCCTCGGTGGTCAGGCCGCCGAGGAGCTTGAGCGTGAGCGCGATCCGCGCGTCCGTCGACAGCACGGTATGACAGGCGGTGAAGATCAGCCGCAGCAGGTCGTCGTCGATGTCGTCGGGGCCCGGCGGCTCGGGCGGCGGCTCCACGTCCTCCAGGGCGCGCCCGACCTCGGCCAGCTTGCGGGCGTACGTCTCCTTGCGGCGTACGAGATCGATGGCGCGGTGCTTGGCGGTGGCCATGAGCCAGGCGCCCGGCTTGTCCGGGACACCTGACTCCGGCCACTGCTCCAGCGCGGCGACCAGAGCGTCCTGCGCGAGCTCCTCGGCGATGCCCACGTCCCTCACGATGCGTGTGACACCGGCGATGATCCGCGCGGACTCGATCCTGAATACCGCTTCGACCGTTTCGGTCGCACTTGCCCTCACGGCCACCCATCAGAGCAGCCGCTCGGGGGCAGGGCAAGCGCGGCCCGGTCAGCCCTCGGCGATCTCGCGGACCTCGCAGGTGACCGACCACTGCTTCGGGTGGATCTCCAGGAAGCGCTTGGCCCATTCGAGGGCCTCGGCCTTGTCCTTGCACTGCATGATGGCGTAGCCGCCGATGACTTCCTTGCTCTCGGTGAAGGGCCCGTCGGTGTAGGACAGCTTGCCGTCGGACCAGGTCACGCGGGTGCCGTCGGAGGTCGGGGTGAGCCCCGCCGTGTCCAGCATGACCCCGGCCTTGGTGATCTCCTCCAGCAGCTTGCCCATGCGCTCGCCGAAGTCCTCGGGGAATTCCTCCCCGGCGAGCTCGTTCTCGTTCACACGGACCATCGACAGGAAGCGCGGCATGGTGACTCCTCGGGTCGGGAGAGCGGGGCCGTTCCCCGCCTCTCACCCCTGCGTCGAACGGGAGACGGCCGGATCGACATCGTCACCAGGATTCTTCTGAGATTCTTTCGCCGCGGCCACCGGTACGGCCCCGTCCTGTCCTGTCCGTTCCGGAGACGGATCCGTCACAGGCTTTCGAACGGCGGGATGATTCTCACGACGACGATCAGCTGCGCCCGCGGTGCGGCGAGAAAGTAGAACCAGCCGCCTGCCGCGTCCATCCGCCGCAAGCCTCCCGGCCTCGGCCCTTCACCAAACTCCGTGACATCGACGCCCACTCCGGCGAGTTCCACAAGCTGCCCGGCAAGCCGCTCGACTTCCGATACAACGGTGCCCGGAAGCCCTCCTGCCACATGTGCGTAGTCCGGGTCGTACTCCCAGCGCCAGCGATCGCTCACCGCATGCCCTGCGCCACCGCGGCCCGGGCTTCGTCGAGAATGCGGCCGATCTCGGCGGCAGCCCGCCGGGCCTCTTGTGCGTCCGCTGTCGTGGCCTGTCCCTCCAGTGCGGCGAACCTGGCCGCCAGGCGCGGCTGACGCTGGATCTGCACGTACACCGACCAGTGCGCGGTGAAGCGCTGCAGCGGCGCGAGGTCCGAGCCCAGTCGGGCCTGATCGGCGGCCTGATCCAACTCCCGAGTGAACGCGGGCAGGGCAGCCGGAGCGATCTGGGCGACCGCCTGACGCAGTGCGGCGACGGTCGTCGGAGGCTGCGGAATCAGCGGCTGCTCGGAGGCGCTGGCAGTCATATGTTCTCCCACGGACCGGATTCTGTGCCTTCCGCCAGCCTACCGAGCGGAATTGCCGAACCGTCATCCGATCGGGCGACCCGACACGGCAGTCCTGGCGCTCGTGAACGTATCGCCCCTGCCGCGCGGGCCTGCGCGGCCCTCCTAGAGGCGCGGCTCCTGGCGCTGTTCGTCGAGTGACTCGAAGCGCCAGCGGTGCACCGCCCGGGTGATCAGATCGGCGGCCGGTTCGGGGAGTTCGGGCAGTTCGGCGCGCGCGCCGGGCGCTTCCCACCACGTGATGACCAGGACCCGGTCCCCGGCGGCGCGGAAGGTCTCCCGGCGCAGCGGATCGCGCGCCAGTTCCTGGGCGCGGGCCCATTCCAGCAGCTCCGCGCCCCGGCCCTGCACAGCGCGGGCCTCCCACATCAGCGCGACGACGGTCATGAGTAGAGATTGTCCTTGCTGATCTCGTGCACATGGTCGTGCGAAGGGACAGCGCCCGGCACATGCGGGTCCGTCACCGGCAGCGAGGAGTCCGCGGACAGCTCCCAGTCCGAGGCCGGCCGGTTGCGGGCCACCATCTCCGCGCCCAGCGCCGCGACCATCGCGCCGTTGTCCGTGCACAGCCCCGGCCGCGGCACTCGCAGCCGGATTCCCGCACGCTCGCACCGCTCCAGGGCGAGCGCCCGCAGCCGGGAGTTGGCCGCCACTCCCCCGCCGATCATGAGATGGTCCACGCCCTGGTCCTTGCAGGCGCGCACCGCCTTGCGGGTCAGCACATCGACGACCGCCTCCTGGAAGGATGCCGCCACATCCCGTACCGGCACCTCCTCGCCCGCGGCCCGCTTCGCCTCGATCCAGCGCGCCACCGAGGTCTTGAGCCCGGAGAAGGAGAAGTCGTACGCCGCGTCCCGTGATCCGCTCAGTCCGCGCGGGAACGCGATCGCCGACGGATCGCCCTCCTTCGCCAGCCGGTCGATCACCGGTCCGCCGGGGAAGCCGAGGTCGAGCACCCGCGCGATCTTGTCGAAGGCCTCGCCGGCCGCGTCGTCGATCGTCGCGCCCATCGGCCGTACGTCCGACGTGATGTCGGGCGCGAGCAGCAGCGACGAGTGACCGCCGGAGACGAGCAGCGCCATCGTCGGCTCGGGCAGCTTCCCGTGCTCCAACTGGTCGACGCAGATGTGCGAGGCGAGGTGGTTGACCCCGTACAGCGGCTTGTTCAGCGCGTACGCGTACGCCTTCGCCGCCGAGACACCGACCAGCAGCGCACCGGCCAGACCGGGGCCTGCCGTCACCGCGATGCCGTCCAGGTCGCGCGCCGAGACGCCCGCCTCCTTCAGGGCGCGCTCGATGGTCGGCACCATCGCCTCCAGGTGCGCGCGCGAGGCGATCTCGGGGACCACACCGCCGAAGCGGGCGTGCGCGTCCACACTGGACGCGATCGCGTCGGCGAGCAGGGTCGTACCGCGGACGATGCCGACGCCGGTCTCGTCGCAGGAGGTCTCGATGCCGAGTACGAGCGGTTCGTCAGCCATCAGTGAGTCTCTGTTCCTTGTACGTGAAGCCGCATGACGAGGGCGTCGATATTGCCCGGCTGGTAGTAGCCGCGGCGGAATCCGATGGGCTCGAAGCCGAAGCGCTCGTACAGCTTCTGGGCCCTGGTGTTGTCCACGCGCACTTCGAGGAGCACCTCGTCGCACTCGAAGGCGGTGGCGTGCTGGAGCAGGTCGGTCAGCAGCCGGGACCCCAGTCCCGTGCCCCACTGGCTGCGGGCGACAGCGATGGTCTGTACGTCTCCGAGGCCGCCGGCCGCCGCAAGGCCCGCGTACCCGACGATCTCCCCGCCGGGCCCGCCGTCCTCGGCCACCACATAGCGGCGGGTGGCCCGCGGGCCGCGCGCATGGGCGAGCTCGGACCAGAACATCCCGGCCGACCAGGCGTCCTCGGGGAACAGCACCTGCTCGATCGCGAGCACCGGCTCCAGGTCCCACCAGCGCATCTCGCGCAGCACCGCAGTCGCTGACACGGTCACTTGGGGGTGACCACCTTGTAGTTCTTGGGCACCTGGGCGTCGGGCCGGCGCAGATACAGCGGCAGCGGCGGCAGGAAGTCCTCCCCCGCGGCCAGCTTCTCGACGGCCAGCGCCGCCAGCGCCCCGGCCGAGACGTGCTCGGGCTCGCGGGCGTCCGGGAACGTCCCGGGGTAGAGCAGCGCACCGGCCCCGACGGCGGGCAGGCCCGCGACCTGCTCCGCGATATCGGCGGGCCGGTCTACGGCGGGCTCGCTCACCCGCGTACGGAAGGAGTCGTACCGCGCCCAGTAGACCTCCTTGCGGCGCGCGTCCGTCGCGACCACGAAGGGCTCCTCCAGACCGGAGGCGTACGCGAGCCCGTCCAGCGTGCACAGGCCGTGCACCGGCACCCCCAGCGCCGAGCCGAAGGTCGAGGCCGTGACCAGGCCGACGCGCAGTCCGGTGTACGGGCCGGGGCCGACCCCGACCACCACAGCGGTGACGGCGTCGAGTTTCACCCCGGCCTCGGCGAGAACGCGGTCGACGGCGGGCAGCAGCAGTTCCCCGTGGCGGCGTGCGTCGACGCGAGAGGACTCGGCGACGACGGAGCGGCCGTCGTGGAGGGCGGCGGTGACGGCGGGCGTGGCGGTATCAACGGCGAGCAAGAGCACGCAAACAGCCTACGGCTCCGGCGCCCCAGCCACGGCGCCCTGTCGGACCGTACGCCTGCTGCTACCGTCACCACGGATACGTACGTACGAAAGGTGGGGCGCACGGTGTCACGGAGCAGCTCGGGACTGGTGGCCGGGCTCACGGCGGCCGCTCTGGCCGTTGTCGGCTTCCTCGCCTACCAGGCGCAGACGAGCGACTCCGACCAGCTCGGCAAGCCAAGGACTCCGCAGGCGGTCCCCTCCGCGCAGGCCTCCGGCGACCCCCTGCACAAGTCCAAGAACCCGCAGGTGGTGCCCGCGGACTCGGGCGCGGGTGTGCGCGTCGTGTACTCGCTGTCCGAGCGGCGCGTGTGGCTGGTGGGTGCGAAGGGGAAGCTGAAGCGGACCTTCGAGGTCATGCCGTCGACGGTGACCCCGCGGCCCGGTACGTACAAGGTGACCTCGCGGTCCAGGAGCGTGGCCGGATCGGACGGGGTGCAGGTCGAGCACGTGGTGCGGTTCACGACGATCGACGAGGTGTCGGTCGGCTTCAGCGCGGCGGTGGACGGGTCGATGGCGAGCCCGGACCCGGAGCGGAAGACCGGCGGCGTACGGATGAAGCGGGCGGACGGCAACGCGGTGTGGACGTTCGCGACGGTCGACTCGAAGGTTGTCGTCATCCCGTAGCGCGGACCGAAGCGCTGCCCGGGATCCCGTAGCGCGGACCGGACGCTGTCCGGGACCCCGCAACGCCGGCCGGAACACTGCCCGGGATCCCGTAGCGCCGGCCGGAACACTGCCCGAACGGATTACTGCCCGCTGCGGGCCCGCAAGGGTTACGCGGCGTCGCGCCGCGCGGCAGGCTCCTGCTCTTCGTCGAGACGGTCGAGCCGTTTCTCGCGAGGCGGAGTCGAGACCGCGCTGGCCGCCGCGCACGACGCGAGCAGATCACGCATCGACAGGACCGACTGCTGAGGCAGCGACGGCTGCCGTGGGTGCGTTTCGCGCTCGGATGCCGACATGGACGCCTCCTGGGCTCCGGGGGCAGGCGTGGTTAGGTAGACCTAACCAGGTCTCCGTACCATGTGACCATGCGTGGCACGGCCGACGCAACATTTTCCCGACGTCTTGTCGGAATGTACACACGAGAGACGGTCAGGCGCGGCACCCAGGCCCCGGACCGGGCCGGTCAGGCCTCCGCCGCCGTGAGGTCCACCGCGGACCAGCGCGCGCCGAATCCGGTCAGGGTGACCTCGCGGCGGTCGTCGTCCGTGTCCCCGACCACCCGGTGGATCAGCACATGCAGCCGATCGTCCGACAGATCCTCGACCTTGCCGTCGCCCCACTCCACGACCACCACCGACTCCGGCAGCGAGACATCGAGGTCGAGGTCCTCCATCTCGTCGAGCCCGCCGCCCAGCCGGTACGCGTCCACATGGACCAGGGCGGGGCCGCCGGTCAGCGAGGGGTGGACGCGGGCGATGACGAAGGTCGGGGAGGTGACGGCGCCGCGGACCCCCAGGCCCTCCCCCAGGCCGCGGGTCAGCGTCGTCTTGCCCGCGCCCAGCTCGCCGGTGAGCATCACCAGATCGCCGGGACGCAGCAGTTTCGCGAGCCGACGGCCCAGCTCCTGCATCTGCTCGGGGGACTCCACGGCAAGACGGGCGGTGCTGGCCGTGCCGGCCGTGCGGGCGGTGCTCTCAGCCGCCGGGCTGTGCGGTGCTTCCATACGGGCCAACGTTAGCCGCTGCCGGGACCGCGCCGACCCGGGCCAGCAGGTCGGCCAGCCGGTCCGTGACGACCTCGGGGTGCTCCAGCATCACCAGATGTCCGCCGTCCGGCACGATCACCAGTTCCGAGTCGGGGAGTATGTCCGCGATCGCCTCGCTGTGCGAACTCGGCGTGACGAGGTCCTTGTCCCCGGCCAGGACCAGCGCCGGGACCTCGAGGAAGACGGCGAGCGCCTCGGCCTTGTCGTGCTCGGCGAAGGCCGGGTAGAACTCGGCGACCACATCGATCGGGGTCGACTCGATGAGCCGCTCCGCGAACCGTGCCACCGCCGGGTCCACGTCCTTGGACGAGAACGAATACCGCTTGATCATGCCCGCGAACAGGTCGGCGGTGGCCCGGCGGCCCCGCTCGACCAGCTCGGCCTGGGAGCCGAGCGCCCTGAGCACGCCGGGCAGCACACGCCGCAGGGCGTTCACCCCCGCGACCGGCAGCCCGTAGTTGACCTCGCCGAGCTTTCCGCACGAGGTGCCGACGAAGGCGACCCCGACGATCCGTTCCCGTACCAGCTCGGGGAACTGGTCGGCGAGCGCCATCATCGTCATGCCGCCCATGGAGTGGCCGACGAGCACCAGCGGGCCGTCCGGCGCGGCCGCGTCGATCACTGCCTTGAGGTCGCGGCCCAGCTGGTCGATGGAGACCGGCACGGCGTCCGGGCCCGACTGCGAGGCGCCCCTGGCCGAGCGGCCGTGGCTGCGCTGGTCCCAGTGCACCGTGCGCACCAGACCGCGCAGGGCGGCGCGCTGGAAGTGCCAGGAGTCCTGGCTCAGGCAGTAGCCGTGGCTGAAGACGACCGTGACCGGCGCGGGGGTCTTGCGGCCGAAGAGCCGGCGGCGGCGCGGGGCCCCGGCGTCCGGGTCGACCTCGTCGGTCTCGTAGTAGATGTGCGTGCCGTCGTCGGCGAGCACCTTGCCGGGAGTGCCGCGCAGTGCGCCGTACGGCCCCGATGCGTCCAGCGCGAGCCGCGCCTTCTTGCGCATGCCGCGGCCGACCGTGAGCCGTTCGACCGCGACGCCCGCGGCCGCACCGGCCGCGATCACGCCTATCGCGGCGCCGGCGATGCCCGCCCGACGCCAGTTGCCCGCAGTGGCTGCCGCCGCGGCGGCTGCCACTGCGTCCCCCGTGCTGGTCTCGCTCACCGTGCCACTCCTACTCGTCGGGGTCCTCGTGGAGATAGACGCGCGGAACCCTCGTTCCGATGCGGGTGACGATCTCGTATGCAATGGTGCCCGCGGCCTGGGCCCAGTCCTCCGCGGTCGGCTCGCCCCGGTCGCCCGGTCCGAACAGCACCGCTTCGGTGCCCTCCGCGACCTTGTCACCGCCGAGGTCCACCACGAACTGGTCCATCGCCACCCGGCCCGCGACCCGGCGCCGCGCGTCGCCGACCAGGACCGGGCCACGGTCCGAGGCATGGCGCGGGATGCCGTCCGCGTACCCGAGGGGGATGAGGCCGAGCGTGGTCTCCTGCGAGGTGACGTAGTGATGTCCGTAACTGACGCCGTGCCCCGCCGGGACCTGCTTGACCAGGGCGACGGAGGCGGAGAGCGTCATGACGGGACGGAGGCCCAGCTCCTCGTGGGTGCCGAGCTCGGGGCTGGGCGAGATGCCGTAGATCGCGATGCCGGTCCGTACGAGATCGAAGTGCGCTTCCGGGAGTGTCAGCGTCGCCGGAGAGTTCGCCATGTGCCGGACCTCGGGCACGATGCCCGCCTTCTCGGCGTACGTCACCACGTCGCGGAAGACGTCGAGCTGCGCGGCGATCGAGGGGTGGCCGGGCTCGTCGGCACAGGCGAAGTGCGACCAGAGGCCGGTGACCTTCACGGTGCCCTCGGCCTCGGCGGCGCGCGCGGCGCCGACCAGCTCGGCCCAGTCGGCGGGCTGACAGCCGTTACGCCCGAGGCCGGTGTCGGCCTTGAGCTGGATACGGGCGGGGCGCCCGGCCTCCCGGGCGGCGGCGGTGACCTCCTCGAGGGCCCACATGGCGCTCACGGACATGTCGAGACCGGCCTCGATGCCCTCGCGCCAGGGCCCGCCGGGCGTCCACAGCCAGCACATGATCCGCCCCTGGATCCCGGCGGCGCGCAGCGCGAGCGCCTCTTGCGGCGTGGCCGTCCCGAGCCAGGTGGCGCCGGCTTCGCGGGCGGCCCTGGCGCAGGGCACCATGCCGTGGCCGTACGCGTTCGACTTCACGACGGCCATCAGGGCAGCCCGAGGAGCGCGGGCACGCAGGGCACGCACATTGGCGCGCAGGGCCGCGAGGTCGATCTCGGCACGGGCTCGGAGCGGCAGCGTCTGACTCATCGCGCCCAGTGTCTCAGAGCCGTACGACAACGCTCGTACAAGGAGGCCCGGGTTCCCCGAGCCCGGGTGGGCGGGCCGAGGACGGGCGGGCGCAGCCGGGCGGGGTGACGGATTGCGCCGGCCGGGGGAACGCCGAACACGGCAACCACCGGGCGCACGCACCTGCCTGGCCGCGCGCGGGACCGGCCGGTGGCCCGGCACGTCACCGGGCGGACAGGGGTGGACCGGCCGGGTCACAGACCCGGCACGCGGCACGTCACCGGGCCGCGGGGCGAGGCCAAGGCCGCAGCGGCGTGCGCGAGGCCCGAAGCAGCCGGACCCGCGGCCAACGGGCCCTCGTGATCCCACCGGGCCGAGCGCTCTCCCCCGGCGCGGACGGGCAGCCCGGCCCGGCCGCCCCCGCCCGCGTGTCACTCCTGGACGTCGCGCCACGCCGACGGCAGCGCCGCGGCCACCTCGTACGCCGTGATCGGCATGCCCTCCGCCGCCGCGTGGCGGGCCGCCAGGCCGTGCAGATAGGCCGCCGCCGACCCCGCGTCCCGGGCGTCGAGACCCGACGCCAGCAGGGAGCCCGCGAGGCCCGAGAGCACGTCGCCGCTGCCCGCCGTGGCCAGCCAGGGGGTGCCCATCGGATTGACCCGGACCGGGGAGCGGCCCCCGTCCGGCGCGGCGACCAGGGTCGTCGAACCCTTGAGCAGCACCGTGGCTCCGTAGCGCGACGCCAGTTCCCGTACGGACGCGAGCCGCGCGGACTCCACCTCCTCGCGCGATACACCGAGCAGCGCCGCCGCCTCCCCGGCGTGCGGGGTGAGCAGCGTCGGCGCGTCACGGCCCCGTACCGTCGCCACGTCCAGCAGCCGCAGCCCGTCCGCGTCGATCAGCACCGGCACGTCGGAGGCCAGCACGTCCCGTACCGCATCGGCCTCGTCACCCAGCCCCGGGCCGGCCACCCACGCCTGGACCCGGCCCGCCTTCGACGGCGGCCCGCTGTGCACCAGGGCCTCCGGGAAGCGGGCGATCACCGCTTCGGCCGCGGGGCCGACGTACCGCACCGCGCCGGCACCGCCGCGCAGCCCGCCCGCCACCGCCAGCACCGCCGCGCCCGGATAGCGCGCGGACCCGGCGACGACGCCGACGACGCCCCGCCGGTACTTGTCGCTCTCCGCGGCCGGCACCGGCAGCATCCGTGCCACGTCGGCGTGCTGGAGGGCCTCGAGATCGGGTACGGACGGCAGATGGTCCTCCAGACCGATACCGACGAGCCGTACCGTCCCCGCGTACTCCCGTGCCGGGTCGATCAGCAGCCCCGGTTTGTACGTACCGAACGTCACCGTCGCATCCGCGTGCAGGGCCTCGCCCCGCACCTCCCCGGTGTCCGCCTCGACCCCGCTGGGCAGGTCGACGGCGACGACGACGGCGTTGGACCCGCGCGCGGCACGCACCACCGGCACCGCGTCGGGCCGCAGCCCGCCGCGCCCGCCGATCCCGGTGACGCCGTCCATGACCAGGTCCGCGGCGGCGAGCACCTCGAACGGGTCGTCCGCGACCTGCCCGCCGGCGCCGAGCAGCGCCGCGAGCCCGCCCTCGTGAGCGCGCGAACCCAGGAGCACTGCGGACACCCCGGCGCCGCGCCGCGCGAGGCGGGCCCCCGCGTACAGCGCGTCGCCGCCGTTGTCACCGCTCCCGACGAGCAGGACGACTCTCGCTCCGTACACCCGGCCGAGCAGTGCGGCACAGGCCGCGGCCAGTCCGGCGGCCGCGCGCTGCATGAGCGCGCCCTCCGGCAGCCGCGCCATCAGCTCGGCCTCCGCGTTCCTGACGGTCTCCACGCTGTACGCAGTACGCATGCCCCCGAGTCTGCCGCACCGGGCGCGCCCTCGCCCGTCCCCGCCCCGCGCAGCCCAAATCGGCTGCGCGGACACCGGGTTGACGCACCTTCAGGGCCGAACCCCGACGCGCGGCCGGGAACGGACCTTGACGCACGGCCGGGGCCGGACCCCGGCCTCGTGGGCTGACCCACCTTCAGCGCCGGACATCGAAGGACGGCCAGGGCCGTGACCCCGGGCCTACCCCTCCGCGATCACCACCGCCGACGCGACCCCCGCGTCATGACTCAGCGAGACGTGCCACGACCGCACCCCGAGCACCGCCGCCCGTGCCGCCACCGTCCCGTGCACCCGCAGCCGGGGCTGCCCGCTGCCCTCGACGTACACCTCGGCGTCGGTCCAGAGCAGCCCGCTCGGCGCGCCCAGCGCCTTGGCCACCGCTTCCTTCGCGGCGAACCGCGCGGCGAGGGAGGCGTACCCCCGCCGCTCCCCGCTCGGCAGCAGCAACTCCCGCTCCAGAAAAAGCCGATCGGCCAACCCCGGCGTACGCCGTATCGACGCGGCGAACCGCTCGATCTCCGCGACGTCGATCCCCACCCCGATGATCATCCGACAGTGCCCCCTGCGCTCATGGTCCGGCTTGCGTTCGCCGCGTTCACTCCACCGTCACCGACTTCGCCAGGTTCCGCGGCTGGTCGACCTCGTTGCCGCGCGCCGTCGCCAGCTCGCACGCGAAGACCTGCAGCGGCACGGTCGCGACCAGCGGCTGCAGCAGCACCGGCGTCGCCGGAATCCGGATCAGGTGATCCGCGTACGGCACCACCGACTCGTCCCCCTCCTCCGCGATCACGATCGTCCGCGCTCCCCGCGCCCGGATCTCCTGGATATTGGAGACGATCTTGTCGTGCAGTACGGACCGCCCGCGCGGCGACGGCACGACGACGACCACCGGCAGATCCTCCTCGATCAGCGCGATCGGCCCGTGCTTGAGCTCACCCGCCGCGAAGCCCTCCGCGTGCATGTACGCCAGCTCCTTGAGCTTGAGCGCGCCCTCCAGCGCCACCGGGTAGCCCACGTGCCGGCCCAGGAACAGCACCGTGTTCTTGTCGGCGAGCGAGCGGGCCAGCTCCCGCACCGGCTCCATGGTCTCCAGGACCTGCTCGACCTCGTCCGAGATCCGCGCCAGGTCCCGGATGACGGCCTGGATCTCGTCGCCCCACTTGGTGCCGCGCACCTGCCCCAGATACAGAGCCACCAGATAGCAGGCCACCAACTGCGTCAGAAAGGCCTTGGTCGACGCGACCGCGACCTCGGGCCCGGCGTGCGTGTACAGCACGGCGTCCGACTCACGCGGAATCGTGGACCCATTGGTGTTGCAGATGGCGAGCACCCTCGCGCCCTGCTCGCGCGCGTGCCGCAACGCCATCAGCGTGTCCATCGTCTCGCCGGACTGCGAGATGGCGATCACCAGCGTCTGCTGGTCCAGGATCGGGTCCCGGTAGCGGAACTCACTGGCCAGTTCCACCTCGCACGGGATACGGGTCCAGTGCTCGATGGCGTACTTGGCGATCAGCCCCGCGTGGAAGGCCGTCCCGCACGCCACGATGACGACCTTGTTCGCCTCCCGCAGCACGGACACCGGGATCCGCACCTCGTCCAGCCTCAGCGACCCCTCCGCGTCGATGCGGCCCAGCAGAGTGTCGGCGACCGCCTTCGGCTGCTCCGCGATCTCCTTGAGCATGAAGTAGTCGTAGCCACCCTTCTCGGCGGCCGAGGCGTCCCAGTCCACGTGGTACGACCGCACCTCGGCGGGCGCCCCGTCGAAGTCGGTGACCGTCACACCGTCCCGGCGCAGCTCCACGACCTGGTCCTGCCCCAGCTCGATGGCCGACCGGGTGTGGGCGATGAACGCCGCCACGTCCGAGGCGAGGAAGGACTCGCCGTCGCCGACGCCGACCACCAGCGGGGAGTTGCGCCGCGCGCCCACCACCACATCCGGCTCGTCCGCGTGCACCGCGACCAGCGTGAAGGCGCCGTCCAGCTGTCGGCACACCTGCCGCATCGACTCCGCCAGGTCGCCGCACGAGGAGAACGACTCGGCGAGCAGATGCGCCACGACCTCCGTGTCGGTCTCCGACTCCAGATCGTGACCGCGCTCGGTCAATTCGGCCCGCAGCGCCGCGAAGTTCTCGATGATGCCGTTGTGCACGACGGCGACGCGCCCCGCGTTGTCCAGATGAGGATGGGCATTGGCGTCGGTCGGCCCGCCGTGCGTGGCCCACCGGGTGTGCCCGATGCCGGTGGACCCGGTCGGCAGCGGCCGGTCCACCAGCTCCTTCTCCAGGTTGACGAGCTTGCCCGCCTTCTTGGACGCGGCCAGCCCGCCGTCGGCGAGTACCGCGACTCCGGCCGAGTCGTAGCCCCGGTACTCGAGCCGCTTGAGGCCCGCGATGACCACATCAAGCGCCGACTGTCCGCCGACGTAACCCACGATTCCGCACATGTCGGCAGCCTACGGCCGCTGCGCGTGACCGAGCACACCACCCACAAGCGCCGCCCACCCCCGACAATGTGTACGTGATCTCTTCGCCGCCACGAAGCGCCCACCGCCGGGCCGACGCGTCGACTCCCTACGTCGACCTGACCCGCGCGGAGTGGAGCGCCCTGCGCGACAAAACGCCGCTCCCCCTCACCGCCGAGGAGGTCGAACGGCTGCGCGGCCTCGGCGACGTCATCGACCTGGACGAGGTACGGGACGTCTACCTCCCGCTCTCCCGCCTGCTCAATCTGTACGTACAGGCCACGGCCGGGCTGCGGGGGGCGCTCAACACCTTCCTCGGCGACGCCGGGAACGGCCATGGCGAGCAGCGCGGCACCCCCTTCGTCATAGGAGTCGCCGGCTCCGTCGCGGTCGGCAAATCCACCGTCGCCCGTGTCCTGCAGGCCATGCTGGCCCGCTGGCCCGAGCACCCGCGCGTCGAGCTGGTCACCACCGACGGCTTCCTGCTCCCGATGAAGGAGCTGCAGTCCCGCGGCCTGACGTCGCGCAAGGGCTTCCCCGAGTCGTACGACCGCCGGGCCCTGACCCGCTTCGTCGCCGACATCAAGGCCGGCAAGGACGAGGTCACCGCACCCGTCTACTCCCACTTGATCTACGACATCGTGCCGGGCGAGCGCCTCACGGTCCGCCGTCCCGACATCCTGATCGTCGAGGGCCTGAACGTTCTCCAGCCGGCCCTCCCCGGCCAGGACGGCCGCACCCGCGTGGGCCTCGCCGACTACTTCGACTTCAGTGTGTATGTGGACGCACGGCCCGAGGACATCGAGACCTGGTACCTCAACCGCTTCCGCAAGCTGCGCGAGACCGCCTTCCAGAACCCCTTCTCGTACTTCACGAAGTACACCCAGGTCTCCGAGGAGGAGGCTCTGGACTACGCCCGTACGATGTGGCGCACGATCAACAAGCCCAATCTTCTGGAGAATGTGGCACCCACGCGCGGCCGTGCCACGCTGGTGCTGCGCAAGGGCCCCGACCACAAGGTCCAGCGCCTGTCCCTGCGCAAGCTCTGAGGACCGAACTCCGAGGGCTGCGTCCGCCCCGAGGACTCCAAGGAGCCGCCGGCGTGCTGCATCTGCGTCTGATCATCCCGGCCGACCGCACCGCCGAGGTGGTCCAGCTCGTCGAGAAGACCGTGGGCACGGCGCACCTGGCGGTCTTCCCCGGCGCGGCCCTCGATCCCCGGGGCGACCTGGTGATGTGCGATGTGGCGCGCGAGGCCGGAGACGAGCTGATCGGCGGCCTGCGCTCGCTCGGCATCGACGAGTCCGGCTCGATCGCCGTCGAGAACATCGAGCTGTCGCTGTCCCGGCACGCCGACCAGGCGGAGGAACAGGCTCCGGGCGAGGGCGTGGACGCGGTGCTCTGGGAGCACCTGGAGGACGCGACCCACGAGGAGTCGACGCTCTCGGTCACCTACCTCGCGTTCCTGGCGCTGGCAACGATGATCGCGGCCTGCGGTGTGGTGCTCGACAACGCGATCCTGATCGTGGGCGCGATGGCGGTGGGCCCGGAGTTCGGCCCGCTGGCCGGCGTCTGTACGGCACTGGTGCAGCGCGCCCCGCGGCTGGCGTGGCGCTCGTTCGTGGCACTGATCGCGGGCTTCGCCGTGGCCATGCTGGTGACGGTGGCCTTCAGTTACTTCATGAACCTGGTGGGCCTCTTCGAGCAGGCGATGCTGGAGGCGGAGCGCCCCAACACCGGTTTCATCTACCGCCCGGACTGGTTCTCGTTCGTCGTGGCGGTCCTGGCGGGCACGGCCGGCATGCTCTCGCTGACGTCGGCGAGGTCGGGGCCGCTGGTGGGGGTCGCGATCTCGGTCACCACGGTCCCGGCGGCGGCGAACGCGGCGGTGGCGTTCAGCTACCAGGAGTACCAGCAGGCGTGGGGCTCGGCTGAGCAGCTGCTGCTGAACCTGCTGGGCATCGTGCTGGCGGGCACGCTGACCCTGGTGACGCAGAAGTACCTGTGGGCGAAGCACCGGGAACGTGTGAAGACGTCGCGCCGGACCTCGCGCTAGACCTCGCGCCACGCCTCGCTCCCGTACGCGAAAACGCCGCCCGGCCCCCGTGGGGGCCGAGCGGCGTCCTGATCACTTCCGGGGTCAGCCGAGCGCGGACTTCACCACGTCGGCCAGCCGCCCGGCCACCGAGCGGGCCTGCTCGATGTCGGCGGCCTCGACCATGACCCGTACCAGCGGCTCCGTACCCGAAGAACGCAGCAGTACGCGGCCGGTGGCGCCCAGCTCGCGCTCCGCCTCGGCGACGGCGGTGGCCAGCTCCGCGGAGGTCTGCACCCGGGACTTGTCCACGTCCCGCACATTGATGAGCACCTGCGGCAGCCGCTCCATCACCCCGGTCAGCTCGGCGAGCGAGCGGCCGGTCGCGGCGACACGGGCCGCCAGCATCAGGCCGGTGAGGGTGCCGTCGCCGGTCGTCGCGTGGTCGAGCACGATCACGTGCCCGGACTGCTCGCCGCCCAGCGCGTACCCCTCGGCCTTCATCGACTCCAGGACGTACCGGTCGCCGACGGCGGTCTGCACCATGTGCACGCCCTCGCGCTCCATCGCCAGCTTGAAGCCGAGGTTGGACATGACGGTGGCGACAACGGTGTCCCCGCGCAGTGTCCCGGCTTCCCGCATGGCGAGCGCCAGCACGGCGAGGATCTGGTCGCCGTCGACCTCGTTGCCCGCGCCGTCCACGGCGAGGCAGCGGTCGGCGTCGCCGTCGTGCGCGATACCGAGGTCGGCGCCGTGCTCGAGGACGGCGGCCTTCAGCAGGTCCAGGTGGGTGGACCCGCAGCCGTCGTTGATGTTGAGCCCGTCCGGCTCGGCGCCGATGGTGACGACGTCCGCACCGGCCTGCGCAAAGGCCTCGGGCGAGACCCGGGAGGCCGCACCGTGCGCCTCGTCGAGGACGACCTTCAGCCCGTCGAGCCGGTTCGGCAGTACGGCGATGAGGTGCGCGACGTACTTGTCGGAGCCCTCGTCGTAGTCGGTCACCCGGCCCACACCCGCGCCGGTCGGCCGCTCCCACGGCTCACCGGTCCGGTGCTGCTCGTACACGGTCTCGATGCGGTCCTCGAGCTCGTCCGCCAGCTTGTGCCCGCCGCGCGCGAAGAATTTGATGCCGTTGTCCGGCATGGCGTTGTGGCTCGCGGAGAGCATCACACCGAGGTCGGCGCCCAGCGCGCCGGTGAGGTACGCCACCGCGGGGGTGGGCAGCACGCCGACGCGCAGCACGTCCACGCCCGCGCTCGCGAGGCCCGCCACGACGGCGGCCTCCAGGAACTCCCCGGATGCGCGGGGGTCACGTCCGACCACCGCCGTCGGCCGATGGCCCGCGAATGTGCCGGCCTCGCCGAGCACATGCGCCGCTGCGACCGAGAGACCGAGCGCAAGCTCCGCCGTCAGGTCCGCATTGGCGACACCGCGCACACCGTCCGTGCCGAAGAGTCGTCCCACAGCTGTCCTCCGAGAATGCTCCGAAAATCCAGGCCTCTGGGCGTCCAGGCCCGTTATACGCCCGAGGTGGTCCATAAACGAACGCCCCGGCGGCACTGAGTGCCGCCGGGGCGAACGAAAAGCCGTACAGGCCAGCGTGCGATTTAGCGCTTGCTGTACTGCGGGGCCTTGCGGGCCTTCTTGAGACCGGCCTTCTTGCGCTCGACCGCACGGTCGTCGCGGGAGAGGAAGCCGGCCTTCTTCAGCGGGGCGCGGTTGTTGTCCACGTCCGCCTCGTTCAGGGCGCGGGCCACGCCGAGGCGCAGGGCACCGGCCTGACCCGAGACGCCGCCACCCGAGATGCGGGCGATGACGTCGTAGCGGTTGTCGAGCTCGAGCACCTTGAAGGGCTCGTTGACTTCCTGCTGGTGCACCTTGTTGGGGAAGTACTCCTCAAGGGTGCGACCGTTGATCTTCCACTTGCCGGTGCCCGGAACGATCCGGACGCGGGCGATGGCGTTCTTGCGACGGCCAAGGCCGGCCGCGGGCTGCGGGTCGCCGAAGCGGGAGGCCAGCGACTCGCTGGTGTACTCACCCTCGACGGGAACCTCCGACTCGAAGGTGGTCACCTCGGCGAAGGTCTCTTCGGCCTCGGTGCCCGCCACGTCGTCGGCGGTCGTCTCTGCAGTGGTCTCGGCCACGATTCTCCTCAGATCTTTCTGTACGTCTTAGGGGGTGGCCGGAACTACTGCGCGACCTGGGTGATCTCGAACGGGACCGGCTGCTGAGCAGCGTGCGGGTGCTCGGCGCCCGCGTAGATCTTCAGCTTCGAGAGCATCTGACGGCCCAGGGTGTTCTTGGGGATCATGCCCTTGATGGCCTTCTCCACAGCCTTCTCCGGGCTCTTGGCGAGAAGCTCGTCGTAGCGGACCGAGCGGAGACCACCCGGGTAGCCGGAGTGGCGGTACGCCATCTTCTGGGTCTTCTTGTTGCCGGAAAGGTGAACCTTCTCGGCGTTGACGATGATGACGAAGTCGCCCATGTCCATGTGGGGGGCGTAGATCGGCTTGTGCTTGCCCCGGAGGAGGTTCGCTGCCGTAGTCGCCAGACGGCCCAGGACGATGTCCTGCGCGTCGATGATGTGCCACTGGCGCGTGACATCGCCGGGCTTGGGGCTGTACGTACGCACGGTCGTAGCCTTCGCTTCTTCGGTGGATGGGTTCCAGACACACGAAATCCTCTGAAGCGATCATGCAGCTGGGGCTCACAATGCCGGGGACGAAGCCCGTATGCGAGCCACTGGAAACTGCTCCAGGGAACCTACGTAAGGGCCCTTCGCGTGAGAACGACGAAGCCAATACGCATAACAATCGACGAGACTACCCGCGCAGCCCCGTATGGGTCAAAACGCGCCCGCCCTAGCGGGCGCGCTCCACCCTCCGCTCGTCCCACACCGGCTCCGCCGTCTCCCGCACCACACCGTCCGAGCCGAACACCAGATACCGGTCGAAGGACCGGGCGAACCACCTGTCGTGCGTGACCGCCAGCACCGTGCCCTCGTACGCCTCCAGCCCGTCCTGCAGCGCCTCCGCGCTCTCCAGGTCCAGGTTGTCGGTCGGCTCGTCGAGCAGCAGTGCCGTCGTCCCCTCGAGCTCCAGCAGCAGAATCTGGAACCGCGCCTGCTGTCCGCCCGACAGCTTCTCGAAGGGCTGGTCCCCCTGCCGCTCCAGCTCGTACCGCCGCAGCACACTCATCGCGCCGCCCCGGTCCTTCGCGTGCTCCGTCCACAGGATGTCGACCAGTGTGCGCCCCAGCAGCTCGGGATGCGCGTGGGTCTGCGCGAAGTGCCCGGGCACCACCCGCGCGCCCAGCTTCCACTCCCCCGTGTGCGCCACCGACCCGTCCCCCGCCATCAGCCGCAGGAAGTGCGACTTGCCGGACCCGTTCGACCCGAGCACCGCGACCCGCTCCCCGTAGAAGATCTCCAGGTCGAACGGCTTCATCAGACCGGTCAGCTCGAGCCCCGCGCAGGTCAGCGCCCGCACCCCGGTCCGGCCGCCCCGCAGCCGCATCCGGATCTCCTGCTCGCGCGGCGGCTCCGGCGGCGGCCCCGCCTCCTCGAACTTCTTGAAGCGGGTCTGCATCGCCCGGTACCGCGACGCCATGTCGGGGCTGCTCGCCGCCTGCTGCCGCAGCCGCAGCACCAGGGCCCTGAGACGGGCGTGCTCCTCGTCCCAGCGCCGCTTCAGCTCCTCGAACCGCGCGAAGCGTTCCTTGCGCGCCGCGTGGTAGGTACCGAAGCCGCCTCCGTGCACCCATACGTCCGACCCCGCCGGACTGGGCTCCACACTCACGATCCGCTCGGCCGTCCGCGCCAGCAGCTCCCGGTCGTGGGAGACGAAGAGGACCGTCTTACGGGTCTCCTTCAGCCGCTCCTCGAGCCACCGCTTGCCCGGCACGTCCAGATAGTTGTCCGGCTCGTCGAGCAGCAGCACCTCGTCGGGGCCCCGCAGCAGCGCCTCCAGCACCAGCCGCTTCTGCTCGCCCCCGCTGAGCGTCTTCAGCTCGCGCCACTGCGCCTTCTCGTACGGGACACCCAGCGCCGCCGTCGTGCACATGTCCCAGACGGTCTCGGCCTCGTACCCCCGCGCCTCCGCCCAGTCGCTCAGCGCCTGCGCGTACCGCATCTGGGCGGCCTCGTCGTCGACCGTCAGGATCCCGTGCTCGGCGGCGTCCACCGCGGCGGCCGCTTCCCTGATCCGGGGCTGGGCGACCGACACCAGCAGGTCCCGGACCGTACGCTCGTCCCGCACCGACCCGACGAACTGCTGCATCACACCCAGCCCGCCACTGACCGTCACCGTCCCGCCGTGCGGCTGAAGTTCCCCGGCCATCAGCCGCAGCAGCGTTGTCTTCCCGGCGCCGTTCGCCCCTACCAGGGCGACCACCGCGCCCTCACCCACCCGGAACGAGGCATCGCCGAGGAGCACCCGTCCGTCCGGTAGGTAGTACTCCAGATGCGCGGCCTCAAGATGTCCCATGCTCCGATTCTCGCTGCCGTTACCGCCTCCGCCTAACAGGTTTAGGATGCGCGGCATGAGCTTTGGGCAAGGGGGACCTCAGTGGGGCCCCGGTGGACAGAACCAGGACCCGTACCGAGGACAGAGCCAGGACCCGTACGGATCCGGGCCGGCCGCACCGGATCCGTACGGACTCGGATCCGGCGGATACGGCAGCTCCGGCAGCGGCGCCGCACCGGACTGGGCCGCGCTCGCGGACGCCTCCGCCGCCCGCGCCCGTCGCAGGAGGTGGCTGCTGGTCGGCGGCGGAGCGCTCGCCACCGCCGCCATCGCCGGCATCGTGGCGACCGCGATCGTCTCCTCCAACAGTGACGACAGCAACCGGGCCTCGGACAAGAACGCGAGCGAACTGCCCGCGCCCACCGACCTGCCCAAGGACACCACCCAGCCCGATCCGTCCTTCTCCTCGGTGGCACCCCTGCCCCCGCCCAACCCGAAGGACTTCATCTCCAACGAGAAGAAGGACACGGCGCCGCTGAGCGCCGACACCCTCTTCCCCGGCAAGAAGCTGACGATGGGCGACCGCGTCTACGCCAAGCACGCCACGGCCCGCACCGGCAACTGCGCCGCCGCCACCCAGGGCGCCCTCGGCTCGGTCCTCGACGCCAACGGCTGCGACCAGGTCTTCCGTGCCACGTACAGCAAGGACGGCATCGCGGTCACCATCGGTGTCGCGGTCTTCGGTACCGAGGCGGAGGCGAAGAAGGCCCAGCAGCAGGCCGACGGCAACATCACCCCGCTCGCCGGCTCGGGCGTCCCCGCCTTCTGCAAGGGCGGCCCGGTCTGCCGCTTCGTGTCCAACTCCTACGGCCGGTACGCCTACTTCACCGCCACCGGCTACACCAAGGCCAAGTCCGTCACCAAGAGCGACGCCAAGGCCTTCCAGACGGGCGACGACCTGGCGGAGTTCACCTTCCGTCAGATCGTGCGCCGCGGCGAGGCCCAGGCCTCGGCGGCGGCCACCGCTCCCGCCGCGGGCTGATCCGGGCGGACCGAGGGCACACCGCAGCCCGGTACCGCCGATCCGGCTGTGCGACGCACAGGGCGCCGGGCGCGCCTGATCCGCCCGCGCGGGGGGACGGTGGCCCTCTGCCTCAGCAGCAGCCACCGCTCCCGTCGGCGGCAGACCCGGGCAGGACGGGCAGGGTGCGCATATTGCGGGCCTCCCGGCTCCGGGCGGCCAGCAACTCGTCGGCGGGGTAGCCGACTTCCTCCAGCGTCAGGCCGTGCGGCCGCACCACATGGACGGCCGAGTCCCGTACCCCCGCGGCCAGCACCTTCGCCGGCCACTCCACCGGCCGGTGCCCGTCACCGACGAACAGCAGGGCGCCGACCAGCGAGCGCACCATGTTGTGGCAGAAGGCGTCTGCCCGCACGGTCGCCGTGATGACCCCGCTCGCGTCCCGCTCCCACTGAAGCTTCTGCAGCGTACGGATGGTCGTGGCGCCCTCGCGCTTCTTGCAGTACGCCGCGAAGTCGTGCTCCCCGACCAGCCCGGCGGCCGCGGCGTTCATGGCGTCGACGTCCAACGCCCAGTCGTGCCACAGCACATGACCGCGCAGCAGCGGATCCACGCCCCCGGGGTTGTCGGTCACCCGGTACGCGTACCGCCGCCAGACCGCCGAGAAGCGCGCGTTGAACCCGGCGGGCGCCTCGGCGACCCGCCACACCCGCACATCGTGGGAGAGCCGCCCGGCAAGCCGCCGCAGCAGCTTGTCCCGGTGCTCGGCCCATACGTCCTGCGGCAGATCGACGTGCGCCACCTGCCCGCGCGCGTGCACACCGGCATCGGTACGCCCCGCGACGGTCAGCTCGTACGTCCGCGAGGACCGCGTCACCGTACGCAGCGCGTCCTCGATCTCACCCTGGACCGTGCGCCGGCCGCTGGGCTGCTTCGCCCACCCGGAGAAGTCCTTGCCGTCGTACGACAGATCCAGCCGCACCCGGACGCACCCGGGCTCCACCTCATCGCTCACGCGCTGATCCTCTCAAAGCGGAACGGGCCCGCACCCCCGAAGGGATACGGGCCCGTCCGTCAGCCTCAGAACGCTCAGGCGTCCTTGGACTCGTCGGCCGCCGGAGCGGCGTCCTCGGACTCGCCCTTGGGCTCGTCCTTCTTGAGGGCGTCTTCCTTGACCGCGCGCTTGGTAGCGGCCTCGGCCTCGTCGACGGTCGCCTTCTTCGCGATCTCACCCTCGACCAGCTCGATCACAGCCATCGGGGCGTTGTCGCCACGACGGTTGCCGATCTTGGTGATACGGGTGTAGCCACCCGGGCGCTCGGCGTAGCGGGGAGCGATCTCGGTGAAGAGCGTGTGGACAACGCCCTTGTCCGTGATCGACTGCAGCACCAGGCGACGGTTGTGGATGTCGCCCTTCTTCGCCTTGGTGATCAGGCGCTCGGCGACCGGACGCAGGCGGCGGGCCTTGGCCTCGGTCGTGGTGATGCGGCCGTGCTCGAACAGCGACTTGGCGAGGTTCGCCAGAAGCAGCTTCTCGTGCGCGGCGCTGCCGCCCAGACGGGCACCCTTTGCGGGACGCGGCATGGTGTTTCTCCTTGTGTGCTGCACCGGCCGTATCAGGTACCGGTGTCAGTTCCCGCGAGGCGGCCGCCCCACGGAAGTCAGGTGCACGCGCGGACGGCGGCTTACCGTCCGTCCGGCGTTTTGAGGACAGAGCCTCAGCCCCGGCGCGGGGCACCCGGAAGATCCCGGGCACCCCTGCCGTAAGGCGATCAGTACTGCTCGGTCTCCACGAAGCCGGCGTCCGCGTCGTCGTCCGCGCCGAAGGCGTCCGCAGCGGCGGTCGGGTCGAATCCGGGCGGGCTGTCCTTGAGGGCCAGGCCCATGCCGGCCAGCTTCGCCTTGACCTCGTCGATCGACTTCGCACCGAAGTTGCGGATGTCGAGCAGGTCCGCCTCGGAACGCGCCACGAGCTCACCCACGGAGTGGATGCCCTCGCGCTTGAGGCAGTTGTACGAACGAACGGTGAGCTCGAGCTCCTCGATCGGCAGCGCCAGGTCGGCAGCGAGCGCGGCGTCCGTCGGGGACGGACCCATGTCGATGCCCTCGGCGTCGATGTTGAGCTCGCGCGCCAGACCGAACAGCTCGACCAGGGTCTTACCGGCCGACGCCATGGCGTCACGCGGACGCATGGCCTGCTTGGTCTCGACATCGACGATCAGCTTGTCGAAGTCGGTGCGCTGCTCGACACGGGTCGCCTCGACCTTGTACGTGACCTTGAGCACCGGCGAGTAGATGGAGTCGACCGGAATACGGCCGATCTCCTGGCCCACCTGCTTGTTCTGCACGGCGGAGACGTAGCCGCGACCGCGCTCGACGGTCAGCTCCATCTCCAGCTTGCCCTTGCCGTTCAGCGTCGCGAGAACGAGGTCCGGGTTGTGGACCTCGACGCCGGCCGGCGGGGCGATGTCAGCAGCGGTGACCAGGCCGGGACCCTGCTTGCGCAGGTACATCACGACCGGCTCGTCGTGCTCCGAGGAGACGACCAGCTGCTTGATGTTCAGGATGAGGTCGGTGACGTCCTCCTTGACGCCCGGCACGGTGGTGAACTCGTGCAGGACACCGTCGATACGGATGGACGTGACAGCCGCACCCGGGATCGAGGAGAGGAGCGTACGACGCAGGGAGTTGCCGAGGGTGTAGCCGAAGCCCGGCTCCAGGGGCTCGATCACGAACCGGGAGCGGTACTCGTCGACGACCTCTTCGGTCAGCGAGGGGCGCTGAGCGATCAGCATGTTGTGAATCCTTCAGTCATGGACACCCACTATTTGATGTCCTGATGTACTGCTGGTACCGCAAGGGTACGGGCGGCACGCCCCCGAAGAGCCGTACCGCCCGAACCTTCAAGCCGAAAAAGCGGCCGAAACCACAGATGCGTCAAGCATCTGGGGTCAGACGCGCCTCCGCTTCGGGGGGCGGCAGCCGTTGTGCGGGGTGGGGGTGACGTCCTGGATCGAACCGACCTCGAGGCCCGTGGCCTGGAGGGAGCGGATCGCGGTCTCACGGCCGGAGCCGGGACCCTTGACGAAGACGTCGACCTTGCGCATGCCGTGCTCCTGCGCGCGGCGGGCGGCCGACTCGGCGGCCATCTGCGCGGCGAAGGGGGTGGACTTGCGCGAGCCCTTGAAGCCGACGTGGCCGGCGGAGGCCCAGGAGATCACGTTGCCCGAGGGGTCGGTGATCGAGACGATCGTGTTGTTGAACGTGCTCTTGATGTGGGCGTGCCCGTGAGCGACGTTCTTCTTTTCCTTGCGGCGCACCTTCTTGGCAGCGCCCTGACGACCCTTGGGGGGCATCTATATCTCCTACGGGAGGTGGTCGGTCCTACAGCGAAGACCGCTTGATGTGCGGGGATCCGGGAGTCGCCCCCCGAAAGACCGCAATGCGTCCTGCTGAGGACTACTTCTTGCCCGGCTTCTTCTTGCCGGCGATCGCGCGACGCGGGCCCTTGCGGGTACGAGCGTTCGTGCTGGTGCGCTGGCCGTGGACCGGGAGGCCACGGCGGTGGCGCAGACCCTGGTAGCAGCCGATCTCGACCTTGCGGCGGATGTCGGCCTGGATCTCGCGACGGAGGTCACCCTCGGTCTTGAGGTTGGCGTCCACGTACTCGCGGAGCTTGACCAGGTCTTCTTCGGCCAGGTCACGAACGCGGGTGTTGGGGTTGACACCGGTGGCGGCGAGGGCCTCCTTGGACCGGGTGCGCCCGATGCCAAAGACGTAGGTGAGGGCGATCTCAACGCGCTTTTCGCGCGGGAGGTCAACGCCGGAAAGGCGTGCCATTCATGGCTCCTGTTGATTTCGGAGGTCTTCCGCAGGACCGCTCCCGGGCCGCCTCCCCCAACGGGGTACCGAGGCGTGCTTCCGGGTCCCCGGCCTCCGCCGGGGGTGTCGAGCCCATCACTGGGCGTCGGGTGCTGCGTATGTACGTATTACGTGCGTCGCGCGAAGTACTGCGAGGTGCAGGTCGTGCTTCAGCCCTGGCGCTGCTTGTGGCGCAGGTTGTCGCAGATGACCATGACCCGACCGTGACGGCGGATCACCTTGCACTTGTCGCAGATCTTCTTGACGCTCGGCTTGACCTTCATGGGATGTCAGGTTCTCCGGGTCAGTGCCACCCACCGCGCCGAAGCGTGGTGCGGGCAAGATCTACTTGTATCGGTAGACGATCCGGCCACGCGTCAGGTCGTACGGAGAGAGCTCCACCACGACCCGGTCATCCGGGAGGATACGGATGTAGTGCATCCGCATCTTGCCGCTGATGTGCGCGAGGACCTTGTGACCGTTCTGGAGCTCCACCTTGAACATGGCGTTCGGGAGAGACTCGATCACGGTGCCCTCGATTTCGATGGCACCTTGCTTCTTGGCCACGCTTCGCCTTTCGAATCGGCTACCTTGATCAGCTCCGTGCGCGCATGAAGACATGCGGGTGCACGAGAGCCGACGAGTCAGTCTACGTCAGGGCACCCGGAAAGACGAATCGGGGAAGTTTGCCCTACAACGTAGATCATCATGCCAGGGGGTCCGGCGCCGCGGTGATGCCCAGCTCCGCGAGCTTCGCCCTGCCGCCGTCCGGTGCGGTCAGCACCAGCGGCCCCTCCTCGGTCACCGCGACCGAGTGCTCCCAGTGGGAGGACCAGGTGCCGTCCGTGGTGATGACCGTCCAGTCGTCCTGCAGCACCTCGGTGTGCGGAGTGCCCAGCGAGACCATCGGCTCGATCGCCAGGCAGAAGCCGGGGACCAGCTTCGGGCCGCGGCCGCGCTTCTTGGAGACGTAGTTCAGCAGATGCGGATCCATGTGCATCTCGGTGCCGATGCCGTGGCCGCCGTACTCCTCGATGATCCCGTACTTGCCGGAGACCGGACGCGGCTGGCGGCGGATGTACGTCTCGATGGCGCGGGAGACGTCGATGAGCCGGTTGCCGTTCTTCATCGCGGCGATACCGGCCCACATCGACTCCTCGGTGACCCGGGAGAGCTCGACCAGCTGCGGCGAGTGACCGGTGCCGACGAAGGCGGTGTACGCGGCGTCGCCGTGCCAGCCGTCGATGATCGCACCGGCGTCGATGGAGATGATGTCGCCGTCCTTGAGGACGGTCTTGTCGTCCGGGATGCCATGGACGACCACCTCGTTGACCGAGGTGCAGATCGTCGCGGGGAACCCGCCGTACCCCAGGAAGTTCGACTTCGCACCGTGGTCGGCGATCACCTTGCGGGCGACCTCGTCCAGATCCTTCGTGGTGGCGCCGGGCACCGCTGCCTCACGGGTCGCCGCGTGAATGGCGGCGACGACCAGTCCCGCCTCACGCATCTTCGCGATCTGCTCGGGGGTCTTGATCTGCACCATTGCGGCTGGCGCCTTTCTGGGTCGACTCGACAAAGGGCTACTCAACAATACGGCCGCGGCGCCCCTAGGACACCGCGGCCGTACTCGTACGTACTGCTCTGCTGCGTACTGCTGCGACTCAGGCCTGTGCGGCCCGGTCCACCTGCAGTGCCTCCATCGCCCGCTGCGTCACCTCGGTGACCTTGCCCAGCGCGGAGATGGTGACCACCAGGCCCTGGGCCTTGTAGTAGTCGATGATCGGCTCGGTCTGCGTGTGGTAGACCTCGAGCCGCCTGCGCACGGTCTCCTCGGTGTCGTCGTCGCGCTGGTACAGCTCGCCGCCGCACGCGTCGCAGACACCCTCCGTCTTCGGCGGGTTGTACGTCACGTGGAAGACGTGCGCACTGTCGTTGCGGCAGATCCGGCGGCCGGCGATCCGCTTGACGACCTCGTCCTCCTCGACCTCCAGGTCGAGCACGGCGTCCAGCTTCATGCCCTCGGAATTCAGCATCTCGTCGAGTGCCTGGGCCTGCGAGACATTGCGCGGGAAGCCGTCCAGCAGGAAGCCGTTCTGGGCGTCCGGCTGGGACATGCGGTCCTTGGCCATCGCGATGGTGATCTCGTCGGGTACGAGGTTGCCGGCGTCCATATACGCCTTGGCCTGCTTCCCGAGCTCCGTGCCCTGGGAGATGTTGGCGCGGAAGAGGTCGCCCGTGGAGATGTGCGGGATCGACAGGTTCTTGGCAAGGTACGCAGCCTGCGTTCCCTTGCCGGCACCGGGCGGTCCGACGAGGACGATTCGCATCAGCGGAGGAACCCTTCGTAATTGCGCTGCTGGAGCTGGCTCTCGATCTGCTTCACGGTTTCCAGACCCACACCCACGATGATCAGGATGCTCGTCCCGCCGAACGGGAAGTTCTGGTTCGCGCCGCCGAAGCCTGCCAACGCCATCGTCGGCACAAGAGCGATCAGACCCAAGTACAGCGAGCCCGGCCAAGTGATCCTGTTGAGCACGTAGCTCAGGTACTCGGCGGTGGGTCGACCGGCCCGGATCCCCGGGATGAAGCCACCATACTTCTTCATGTTGTCGGCGACTTCCTGGGGGTTGAACGTAATCGCCACATAGAAGAAGGCGAAGAACACGATCAGAAGGAAGTAAACGACGGTGTGCGGCGGCTTACCGTCCACCATGTGCTGCTGGATCCAGGTGGCCCACGCTGAATTACCGCCGCCGAACTGAACGACCAGCAGCGGGATGTAGAGCAGCGACGAGGCGAAGATGACGGGAATCACACCCGCCTGGTTCACCTTGAGCGGGATATATGTGGACGTTCCGCCGTACGACTTCCGGCCGATCATGCGCTTCGCGTACTGCACCGGGATCCGGCGCTGGGCCTGTTCGACGAAGACCACGAGCCCGACCATCACGAAGCCGATCAGGATGACCGTGCTGAACTCGATCCAGCCTCCGGCGAGCTTGCCGCTCTCCTTGATGGCCCACAGGGCGCCCGGGAAGCCGGCCGCGATCGAGATGAACATCAGGATCGACATGCCGTTGCCGATACCGCGGTCGGTGATGAGCTCACCGAGCCACATGACCGCCGCCGTACCCGCGGTCATGGTGACGACCATGACGACGGTGGTGAAGATCGACCGGTCGGGCACGATCTGCGTGGACACCCGGCAGCCGCTGAAGAGCGCACCACTGCGGGCCGTGGCCACCAGGCCGGTGCCCTGCAGCACGGCAAGCGCCACGGTCAGGTAACGCGTGTACTGCGTGATCTTCGCAGTGCCGGACTGGCCCTCCTTCTTGAGGGCCTCCAGCCGCGGAATGACCACGGTCAGCAGCTGCAGGATGATGCTCGCCGTGATGTACGGCATGATGCCGAGCGCAAAGATGGTGATCTGCAGCAGCGCCCCGCCGCTGAACATGTTCACCAGGCCGAACAGTCCGTTGTTGCCCTTCTGGGCCGCTTCTACACAGATCTGTACGTTCTGGTAACTCACGCCCGGGACCGGGATGTGCGACCCCAGTCGGTACAGCACGATGATGGCGAGTGTGAAGAGCAGCTTCTTGCGCAGGTCGGGCGTCTTGAACGCCCGGGCGAACGCGGTGAGCACGGTGCCTCCTGCGACCCCCGCGCTACTGCGTCAGAGGTGACGGTATTGAGGATCGACGAATACGAATCAGCAATCCCGCACGGTCCCGGTCGGGCGGACCACACGGCCAAGGGGCAAAACCCCCTGTGTTTACAGCAACAGTGCACGCCACCTTACCGGCGACAGTGCCCCCCTAGGAACGACCAACCGGGGATGCCCCTTTTGGGAGGCATCCCCGGTCGGTTTTCAGCTTTCAGCCACTGAACTCGTCTCAGACGAGCTCGGTGACGGTGCCGCCGGCAGCGGCAATCTTCTCCTTGGCGGAGCCGGAGACGGCGTCAACCGTCACCTGCAGCGCCACGGAGATCTCGCCCTGGCCCAGGACCTTGACGAGGCTGTTCTTGCGAACCGCGCCCTTGTCGACCAGATCGGCGACAGTGACCTCTCCACCCTCGGGGTAGAGAGCGCCGAGCTTGTCCAGGTTCACGACCTGGTACTCGGTGCGGAACGGGTTCTTGAAGCCCTTGAGCTTCGGGAGACGCATGTGGAGGGGCATCTGCCCACCCTCGAAGCGCTCCGGAACCTGGTAACGGGCCTTGGTGCCCTTGGTACCACGACCTGCGGTCTTACCCTTGGACGCCTCACCACGACCCACACGGGTCTTGGCAGTCTTGGCGCCCGGGGCAGGACGGAGGTTGTGGACCTTCAGCGGGTTCTGCTCCGCCATGTCAGTCGACCTCCTCAACCGTCACGAGGTGGCGGACGGTGTGCACCATTCCGCGGAACTCGGGGCGGTCCTCCTTGACAACCACGTCGTGCAGGCGCTTCAGCCCGAGCGAACGAAGGGTGTCGCGGTGGTTCTGCTTGCTACCGATGTACGACTTCGTCTGCGTGATCTTGAGACGGGCCATTACGCACCCGCTCCCGCACGTGCACGAAGCAGAGCCGCGGGGGCGACGTCCTCGAGGGGCAGACCACGGCGAGCCGCGATCTCCTCGGGACGCTGCAGGCCCTTGAGGGCCGCCACGGTCGCGTGCACGATGTTGATCGCGTTGGAAGAGCCGAGCGACTTCGACAGGATGTCGTGAACGCCGGCGCACTCCAGAACGGCGCGCACCGGGCCACCGGCGATAACACCGGTACCGGGAGCAGCCGGCTTCAGCAGCACGACGCCCGCGGCACGCTCGCCCGTGATCGGGTGAGGAATGGTGCCCTGGATGCGCGGAACCTTGAAGAAGTTCTTCTTGGCCTCTTCCACGCCCTTGGCGATGGCCGCGGGAACTTCCTTGGCCTTGCCGTATCCGACACCTACGGTGCCGTCACCGTCGCCCACCACGACCAGCGCGGTGAAGCTGAAGCGGCGACCACCCTTGACAACCTTGGCGACGCGGTTGATCGCGACAACGCGCTCAACGTATGCGGTCTTTTCGGCGGCAGGGCCACCGTCGCGACCCTTCCGGTCCCGCCGCTCGCCGCCACCGGCACCGCTTCCGCGGCGCTGGGGTCCAGCCATTGGATTTACCTCTCTCTGTTACGTCCGTTAGTCCCGGAACCGGGGCTTAGAACTTCAGCCCGGCTTCGCGGGCGGCGTCAGCCAGAGCGGCAATGCGCCCGGCGTACCTGTTGCCACCACGGTCGAACACGACAGCCTCGACGCCGGCAGCCTTCGCACGCTCGGCCACCAGCGCGCCGACCTGCTGGGCCTGGGCGCTCTTGTCGCCCTCGCCACCGCGGATCGAAGCGTCCAGGGTCGACGCCGACGCGAGCGTGTGGCCCGCGATGTCGTCGATGACCTGCGCAACGATGTTGCGGTTGGAGCGCGTCACGACCAGGCGCGGACGCTCCGGCGTGCCGGAGACGTGCTTGCGGACGCGGATGTGGCGGCGCTTGATGGCAGCGCGCTTGTACGCGTCGCCCTTGGCGATCTTTACACCGTATGCCATGGCTTACTTACCCGCCTTTCCGACCTTGCGGCGGATGACCTCGCCCGCGTACTTGACGCCCTTGGCCTTGTACGGGTCGGGCTTACGCAGCTTGCGGATGTTCGCGGCGACCTCGCCGACCTTCTGCTTGTCGATGCCCTCGACCGAGAACTTGGTCGGCGACTCGACCTTGAAGGAGATGCCCTCGGGCGCCTCCACCAGGATCGAGTGGCTGTAACCGAGCTGGAACTCCAGGTTGGAGCCCTTCGCGGCGACGCGGTAACCGACACCGCTGATCTCGAGCGCCTTGACGTAACCCTGGGTCACGCCGGTGATCATGTTCGCCACCAGCGTGCGGGACAGGCCGTGCAGAGCCTTGTTCTGACGCTCGTCGTTCGGGCGGGTGACGTTCAGAACGCCGTCCTCACCCTTAACGATCTCGATCGGCGCGGCGACGGTGTGGGAGAGGGCACCCTTGGGGCCCTTCACCGCGACCGTACGGCCATCGATGGTGACGTCCACACCGGCGGGAACCTGGATGGGGAGCTTGCCGATTCGCGACATTAGCTTTTCCTCCGTTCCCGACTACCAGACGTAGGCGAGGACTTCCCCACCTACGCCCTTCTTGCCTGCCTGCTGGCCGGTCAGAAGACCGTGGGACGTGGAGATGATCGCCACGCCCAGGCCGCCAAGGACCCTCGGCAGGTTGGTGGACTTCGCGTACACACGCAGACCCGGCTTCGAGATCCGCTTGATGCCCGCAATGGAGCGCTCACGGTTCGGGCCGAACTTCAGCTCGAGAACGAGGCTCTTGCCGACCTCGGCGTCCTCGACCTTCCAGCCGGTGATGAAGCCCTCCTGCTGGAGGATCTCCGCGATGTGCGACTTGATCTTGCTGTGCGGCATAGCCACGGTGTCGTGGTACGCCGAGTTCGCGTTACGCAGACGAGTCAGCATGTCCGCGATCGGATCAGTCATGGTCATGAATTGGCCTTCGGCCTCTCTCGCCGGGGTTTCCTGTATGCGCCATCCCTCTCCCCACTCAGTGGCGGGACGGGTGCGGTGCGGGGACCTACGGCGTAGTAAGTCGGTCAGGGCGACGGGCGCCCAACCCCACAAGCCTACGGCATGTGGAGGAGGGCTCCCGCCGACCAGATACTTACCGAGAGCTTCCGGTAATGCTCGTACTGCCCTTTGGGCGTACGGGAATTACCAGGAGCTCTTGGTCACGCCCGGCAGCTCGCCACGGTGAGCCATCTCACGAAGGCACACGCGGCACAGGCCGAACTTGCGGTAGACGGAGTGGGGCCGGCCGCAGCGCTGGCAGCGGGTGTACGCGCGCACACCGAACTTCGGCTTGCGGGCGGCCTTAGCGATCAGAGCCTTCTTCGCCACGGTCAGTTCTCCTTGAACGGGAAGCCGAGGTGACGAAGGAGGGCACGACCCTCGTCGTCGTTGGTCGCCGTGGTGACCACGGTGATGTCCATGCCCCGGACCCGGTCGATCTTGTCCTGGTCGATCTCGTGGAACATGACCTGCTCCGTGAGACCGAAGGTGTAGTTACCACGGCCGTCGAACTGCTTCGGCGACAGACCACGGAAGTCACGGATACGCGGCAGCGCGAGCGACAGCGTACGGTCCAGGAACTCCCACATGCGGTCACCACGGAGGGTGACGTGGCAGCCGATCGGCTGACCCTCACGCAGCTTGAACTGCGCGATGGACTTCCGGGCCTTGGTGACGGCCGGCTTCTGGCCGGTGATCGTGGTGAGGTCGCGAATCGCGCCGTCGATCAGCTTGGAGTCGCGGGCGGCGTCGCCCACACCCATGTTGACCACGATCTTGACGAGACCGGGGATCTGCATGACGTTCTCGTAGGAGAACTCCTCACGCAGCTTGCCGGTGATCTCCTCGCGGTAGCGCAGCTTCAGACGCGGCGCGTTGGTGGTGGCAGTCATCAGATGTCCTCACCGGTCCGCTTGGCAACGCGGATCTTGTTGCCCTCGTCGTCAAAGCGGTAGCCGACGCGGGTGACGACCTTGTTGCCGTCCTTCTCCACAACCAGCTGAACGTTGCTGACGTGGACAGGGGCTTCGGTGGTCACGATGCCGCCGGTCTGCGAACCACGAGCGGTCTGTCCGGCCTTGGTGTGCTTCTTGACCCGGTTGACACCCTCGACCAGGACGCGGTCCTCGCGGGGGAAGGCCTGAATGACCTTGCCCTGCTTGCCCTTGTCCTTGCCGGTGATGACCTGAACCAGGTCGCCCTTCTTGATCTTCATGCTTACAGCACCTCCGGCGCGAGCGAGATGATCTTCATGAACTTCTTCTCGCGCAGCTCACGGCCCACCGGGCCGAAGATACGGGTGCCACGAGGGTCGCCGTCGTTCTTCAGAATGACGGCGGCGTTCTCGTCGAAGCGGATGTACGAGCCGTCCTGACGACGACGCTCCTTGACGGTGCGAACGATGACCGCCTTGACGACGTCACCCTTCTTCACGTTGCCGCCGGGGATCGCGTCCTTGACGGTGGCGACAATGACGTCACCGATGCCCGCGTAGCGGCGACCCGAGCCACCGAGAACACGGATGCAAAGGACTTCCTTGGCACCAGTGTTGTCGGCGACACGCAGTCGCGACTCCTGCTGGATCACGTCTATCTCCTGATTGTCTGCCGGTTCCCGGCGGGGACTGGCTGCTTCTGAATCTCACAGCGCAGTCCCCACCGAGCCTGGCGGAACCGACCTGAGGGAAACCCCTCAGGTAATTACTTGGCCTTCTCGAGGATCTCGACGATGCGCCAGCGCTTGCTCGCCGACAGCGGACGCGTCTCCATGATGAGGACGCGGTCGCCGACGCCGGCAGCGTTCTGCTCGTCGTGCGCCTTGAGCTTGTTCGTACGGCGGATGACCTTGCCGTACAGCGCGTGCTTGACGCGGTCCTCGACAGCGACGACGACGGTCTTGTCCATCTTGTCGCTGACGACCAGACCCTCACGGGTCTTGCGGAATCCGCGGTCGGTCTTCTTCTCAGTCACGTTGCTCTCGCTCATCAGGCGCTCTCCACCGTCTCGATGCCCAGCTCGCGCTCACGCATCAGGGTGTAGATCCGCGCGATGTCCTTGCGGACGGCCTTGAGCCGACCGTGGTTCTCGAGCTGACCAGTCGCCGCCTGGAAGCGGAGATTGAACAGCTCTTCCTTGGCCTCGCGAAGCTTGCCAACAAGCTCCTCGTTGCCCAGCTCACGCAGCTCGGACGCCTTGGTACCGGCCGACATCACGACTCACCTGCCTCGCGCCGAACGATCCGGCACTTCATCGGAAGCTTGTGAGCAGCGCGGGTAAGCGCCTCACGCGCAATCTTCTCGTTCGGGTAGGACAGCTCGAACATCACCCGACCGGGCTTGACGTTCGCGATCCACCACTCGGGGGAACCCTTACCGGAACCCATGCGGGTCTCGGCAGGCTTCTTCGTGAGCGGGCGGTCCGGGTAAATGTTGATCCAGACCTTGCCGCCACGCTTGATGTGGCGGGTCATCGCGATACGAGCCGCCTCGATCTGGCGGTTGGTCACGTACGCCGGAGTGAGGGCCTGAATGCCGTACTCGCCGAACGCAACCTGCGTACCACCCTTGGACATACCGCTGCGCTTCGGGTGGTGCTGCTTGCGGTGCTTGACCCTACGGGGGATCAGCATTTCGGTCAGGCCTCCGTTCCGGTGCTCTCAGCAGCCGGAGCAGCGGCAGCGGCGGGAGCCTCGGCCTTGGAGGCCTCGGCTGCCGGCGCAGACTGCTGCGGCTTGCGACCACCGCGGCCGCCCCGCTCGCCACCACGACCGCCACGGCCACCGGCCGGACGGTCGCCGGCGCCACCACGGGCCGGGCGGTTACCCGCACGGGCCGCAGCGTTCTCGGCGCGGACCTCGGCGATGTTCTTGACGTCGCCCTTGTAGATCCAGACCTTCACACCGATACGGCCGAAGGTCGTCTTGGCCTCGAAGAAGCCGTAGTCGACGTTCGCACGGAGCGTGTGCAGGGGCACGCGGCCCTCGCGGTAGAACTCCGAGCGGGACATCTCGGCGCCGCCGAGGCGGCCACCGCACTGGATCTTGATGCCCTTGGCGCCGGCCTTCATCGTGCCCTGCATGCTCTTACGCATGGCGCGACGGAAGGAGACGCGGGAGGAGAGCTGCTCGGCGACGGCCTGGGCCACCAGCTGAGCGTCCACCTCGGGGTTCTTGACCTCGAGGATGTTCAGCTGGACCTGCTTGCCGGTCAGCTTCTCCAGCTCGCCACGGATGCGGTCGGCCTCGGCGCCACGGCGGCCGATGACGATGCCCGGGCGGGCGGTGTGGATGTCAACGCGGACGCGGTCGCGGGTGCGCTCGATCTCAACCTTCGAGATACCGGCACGCTCCATGCCCTTCGTCATCATGCGACGAATGGCAACGTCTTCCTTGACGTAGTCCTTGTACAGCTTGTCGGCGTACCAGCGGGACTTGAAGTCCGTGGTGATGCCGAGCCGGAACCCATGCGGGTTAACCTTCTGGCCCATTACCGGGTTCCTTCCTTGCTGCTGACGACCACGGTGATGTGGCTGGTCCGCTTACGGATCCGGTAGGCACGGCCCTGAGCACGCGGACGGAACCGCTTCAGGGTCGGACCCTCGTCCACGTACGCCTCGCTGATGACCAGCGAAGAGGCGTCGGTGTGGTCGTAGTTGTGTGCAGCATTGGCAATGGCGCTGTCAAGCACCTTGCCAACCGGCACGCTCGCGGCCTGCGGGGCGAAACGCAGGACCGCCTGAGCCTCCGTGGCATCCATGCCACGGATGAGGTCCACCACTCGGCGGGCCTTCATGGGCGTGACGCGGATGTACCGCGCCTGGGCCCTGGCTTCCATGGTTGTCCCTTCGGTGTAAGTCATAGTCAGTCACCCCGCGTTAGCGGCGCTTCGACTTCCGGTCGTCCTTGACGTGGCCGCGGAAGGTGCGAGTCGGCGAGAACTCGCCGAGCTTGTGGCCGACCATCGACTCGGTGACGAACACCGGGACGTGGATCTTGCCGTTGTGCACCGCGATCGTGTGGCCGAGCATGGCCGGGACGATCATCGAGCGACGGGACCAGGTCTTGATGACGTTCTTGGTGCCTGCTTCGTTCTGGACGTCCACCTTCTTGATGAGGTGGTCGTCGACGAAGGGCCCCTTCTTGAGACTGCGCGGCATCTAAACCCGCTCCTAGCGCTTCTTGTTCGTCTTGCGGCGGCGGACGATGTACTTGCTCGATGCCTTCTTCGGCGAGCGAGTACGACCCTCCTTCTGACCCCACGGGCTGACCGGGTGGCGACCACCGGAGGTCTTGCCCTCACCACCACCGTGCGGGTGGTCAACCGGGTTCATCGCGACACCGCGGACGGTCGGGCGAACGCCCTTCCAGCGCAGACGGCCGGCCTTGCCCCAGTTGATGTTCGACTGCTCGGCGTTGCCGACCTCGCCGATGGTGGCGCGGCAGCGGGCGTCGACCAGCCGGATCTCGCCGGACGGCATACGAAGGTGGGCCATCGTGCCCTCCTTCGCCAGCAGCTGCACGGAGGCACCCGCGGAACGGGCGAACTTCGCGCCGCCGCCGGGCCGCAGCTCGATGGCGTGGATGGTCGTACCGACCGGGATGTTGCGCAGCGCCAGGTTGTTGCCGGGCTTGATGTCGGCGGCCGGGCCGTTCTCGACACGGTCGCCCTGCGTCAGGCCCTTGGGCGCGATGATGTAGCGCTTCTCGCCGTCTGCGTAGTGCAGGAGCGCGATGCGCGCGGTGCGGTTCGGGTCGTACTCGATGTGAGCGACCTTGGCCGGCACGCCGTCCTTGTCGTGACGACGGAAGTCGATCACGCGGTAGGCGCGCTTGTGGCCACCGCCCTGGTGACGGACGGTCACACGACCGGTGTTGTTACGGCCGCCCTTGCTGTGCAGGGGGCGGACCAGCGACTTCTCCGGCGTGGACCGCGTGATCTCGACAAAGTCGGCGACGCTGGAGCCACGACGGCCCGGGGTCGTCGGCTTGTACTTGCGGATACCCATTTCTCAGTCCTCGTCCGATTCCGGACGACTCGACCTCCGTCAGGAGGTCGGGCCGCCGAAGATGTCGATACGGTCGCCCTCGGCAAGGGTCACGATGGCGCGCTTGGTGTCAGCGCGCTTGCCGAAACCGGTGCGGGTGCGCTTGCGCTTGCCCTGACGGTTGATCGTGTTGACCCCGGTGACCTTGACCGAGAAGACCGCCTCGACGGCCTGCTTGATCTGGGTCTTGTTGGAGCCGGGCGCGACGATGAACGTGTACTTGTTCTCGTCGAGCAGGGCGTAGCTCTTCTCGGAGACCACGGGCTTGACGAGAACGTCGCGCGGGTCCGTGAAGGTCTTGCTGGTTACGGTCGCCTCGGACATCAGGCGTCGCTCCCTTCGGTCTCATCGTTCCGGCCAGTAGGCGCGCCAGACACGAAGGACTCGAAGGCGGCCTTGGTGAAGACCACGTCGTCGGAGACGAGCACGTCGTACGTGTTCAGCTGGCCCGGCTCCAGGAGGTGCACCTGGGGCAGGTTGCGGGCGGACAGCCACGCGGCCTCGTCGGCCCGCTCGACAATCAGGAGCACGTGCTTGCGCTCACTGATCTTGCCCAGCAGGGTCTTCGCGGTCTTCGTGGACACCGCGCCCTCGACCACGCCGGTGACGACGTGGATACGGGAGTTACGGGCCCGGTCGGTGAGGGCACCGCGCAGGGCGGCGGCCTTCATCTTCTTCGGGGTCCGCTGCGAGTAGTCACGCGGCGTGGGGCCGTGTACGACGCCACCGCCGGCGAACTGCGGCGCACGGGTCGAACCCTGACGGGCGCGGCCGGTGCCCTTCTGGCGGTAGGGCTTCTTGCCGCCACCACGGACCTCGCCACGGCGCTTGACCTTGTGCGTGCCCTGACGGGCGGCGGCCAGCTGCGCGACGACGACCTGGTGGATCAGCGGGATGCTGACCTTGGCGTCGAAGATCTCGGCCGGGAGCTCGAGGGTCCCGGACTTGTCGCCGGAGGGCGACAGAATGTCAATGGTGCTCATAGTCCTCAGACCCCCTTGGCCGCAGTGCGGACGAGGACGAGGCCGCCGTTCGGACCAGGAACCGCGCCCTTGATGAGCAGCAGGCCCTTCTCCGCGTCAACCGCGTGGATGGTCAGGTTCTGGGTGGTGACCCGCTCATTACCCATGCGGCCCGCCATGCGCATGCCCTTGAAGACACGCCCAGGGGTGGCGCAGCCACCGATGGAACCGGGCGAGCGGTGCTTGCGCTGGGTACCGTGACCGGCGCCGAGGCCCTTGAAGTTGTGACGCTTCATGACACCGGCGAAGCCCTTGCCCTTGCTCTTGCCCGTGACGTCAACCTTGACGCCGGACTCGAACACCTCGGCAGTGATCTCCTGGCCGAGCGTGTACTCGCTGGCGTCGGAGGTACGGAGCTCCACCAGGTGGCGGCGCGGGGTCACGTCGGCCTTGGCGAAGTGACCCTTGAGGGGCTTGTTCACCTTGCGCGGGTCAATCTCGCCGAAGGCGATCTGGACCGACTCGTAGCCGTCGATGTCGTTCTTACGGACCTGGGTAACGACGCAGGGCCCGGCCTTGACGACGGTCACCGGGACGACACGGTTGTTCTCGTCCCAGACCTGGGTCATGCCGAGCTTCTCGCCCAGGACGCCCTTGATCTGCTTTGCCATCTTCTCCGCGCCTCTCAGAGCTTGATCTCGATGTCAACGCCGGCCGGAAGGTCCAGGCGCATCAGCGAGTCAACGGTCTTGGGCGTCGGGTCGAGGATGTCGATCAGGCGCTTGTGCGTGCGCATCTCGAAGTGCTCGCGCGAGTCCTTGTACTTGTGCGGCGACTTGATGACGCAGTACACGTTCTTCTCAGTGGGCAGCGGCACCGGGCCTGCGACCGACGCACCAGTGCGGGTCACCGTCTCGACGATCTTCTTCGCCGAGCTGTCGATGACCTCGTGGTCGTAGGCCTTGAGCCGGATGCGGATCTTCTGTCCCGCCATGGCTACTAGTAGTCCTGTCTCTCGAAACGCTCTGGAACCCGGAAGGCTGTGCTTCTTGAAAGCACCGTTCTCTCCGACCCACGCGGTCGGGCGTGTCGCATTCCCTCTACGAAGATCTCCCGAAGGATTTCCCAACCAAGGGGTGCGGGCCAAAGACCGCGAGCCGGGGGAAAACACCCACCGGGTGCCTGGTCTGCACCCCGCTGACGCTTCCCGAAAGATTCCCGTACGTCCGCCCCAGTGCTGCCTTACGGCAGATAGGGCGACGAGTACTGTGGGACTCGCTTCCGGTCCTCCCGACGGGAGGCGCGCAGCATCGGCACTCAACCGAGCAACCCCGACAGTCTGCCATACGGGGCATGCCCAGGGCCAATCGAAGCCTGGCACTGTACCCCCGAGGGGCACCTCCCACACAGCCGGACCGGCAGCATGGCGATTCCCCCGGCCTTCCAGGAGTCCGCCGGACACGGCCACTTCCGGTTTATTCGTTCGATCACCGCTCCCCCGCGCTCCTACTCTGACCGGGCACATCATCGTCGCCGGGGGCTGATTCACCATGCGCACGCACTATCCGCGGACACCGCATCTGCCCTGGTCGCCGGGTGCGGCCTCGGACGACGTACGGATCGCGGATCTGTCCGGGTTCCTCGGCCGCGAAGTCGTCGTCACCGAGAAGCTCGACGGGGAGAACACGACGCTCTACGCCGACGGGCTGCACGCCCGCTCGCTGGACTCCGCGCACCATCCGTCACGGGCCTGGGTCAAAGCCCTGCAGGGGCGGGTCGGTCACGGCGTGCCCGCCGGCTGGCGGGTGTGCGGGGAGAACATGTACGCGCGGCACTCGATCGCGTACGAAGCGCTGGAGAGCTGGTTCTACGGCTTCTCGGTCTGGGACGGCGACGGCCGGTGCCTGGACTGGGACCGGACCGTTCCCTGTCTGCGGGGACTCGGGATTCCCGCGCCGCCCATCCTCTGGCGCGGCACCTTCGACGAGCGGGCCCTGCGCGCGCTGAAGCTCGACACCGCGCGGCAGGAGGGGTACGTCGTACGGACGGTCGACGGCTTCGGGCAGGGGGAGTTCGGGCGTCGGGTGGCCAAGTGGGTGCGGACCGGGCACGTACAGACCAGCACGCACTGGATGCACACCACCGTCGTGGAGAACGGTCTCGGCCCGGCCGCCGCGCTGTGGGCGGTGCGGTCGGGGGCGGTGCCGGATGTGGCGGCCCTGTCGGCCGCGGTGGGGCTGCGCACGGCCGACGAGACAGCGAACGAGCCGGCGGACGAGGCGGTCGTCGCCGAGGCGTCCGCACGGCTCGATGTACTGGGCCGCTCCGGGGACGCGCGACTCGCGGGCGTGCTGGCCGCGCTGCTGCACAACAGTCGGCGGGCGTGGCTGGCGGCACGGCTGGCGGCCCCGCTGGGCATGCCACTGGCGCGGCAGGTCGCCGACCTGGTGGGGCTGCACGGCGGGCTGCACCGGCCGTATCCCGACGAGGAGCGCCGGACCGGGCTGGTGCGGATGTCGTACGCCGTGGACCTGGGGGTGCTGCACGCCGTCGCCGCAGCGGTCGCTCCCGACGCCGGGGCGCGTGAGCAGGTGGACTGGTCGGCCCTGCACGCCGAGGACGCCGGACTGCTGGGCGAGGCACCGCTGGAATCACCACTGGCGTCGCTGCGGGAGGCGTTCGCCGCGCTGGAGCCCGCCGCGGCCGACCGGTGCCGGGCGGAGGCCCGCGAGGCGTACGCGCGCGGGCGGATCACGACCGCCGAGGAGGCTGTTGCCGCGACCTGGCGGTGGCGGTCCGGGGAGTTTCCGAAGCTGATCCACATGGTCGGTCCTTCGGGCAGCGGCAAGAGCACCTTCGCCCGGGCCCTGCCCGGGACCGATGCGTACGTGTCCCTCGACGATCTGCGCGAGGCACGCGGCTCACGTGCGGACCAGAGGGCCAACAGGGACGTACTGCGGACGGGACTGGACCGGCTGGACAGCGCGCTGGCCGCGGGTGGGACCGTGGTGTGGGACGCCACATCGCTCAATGCGCACCAGCGTTCCCTGGTGCACGCGGTCGCCCGCCGGCGCGACGCGCTGATCACCCACGCGGTGGTGCTGGTCGACGAGGACGAACTGGCCCGGCGCAACGCCCACCGGGCGCAGCCGGTGCCGCCGGAGGTGCTCACCACGCAGCTCCACCGGTTCGTCCCGCCGTATCCCGGCCAGGCGCACCGCACGTGGTACGTCGGCGCGGCCGGGACCGTCGAGGAGGAGGCGTAGATGCGTACCAGCGAGGAGATCTACCACCGGGTGCGCTGGGACTCGCGCTTCGACCCGGCCCGGTTCGTGGTGGGGATCATCCAGCGGGGCGCCGCGCCCAAGCGGATGCCGCTGTCCGCCTTCGTGCCCGGCGGCGAGATCCCGTGGCACCGGGTGCTGTTCTTCGAGGCGGACGGCGAGCTGGTCTGGGACCGCTCCACGGGTGTGGACCGGATCGACGCGACGGACGCCGGACGGGTACGGGACCCGCGGCGGCTGCGGGCGCCGTTCTTCACCGCGAGGGCGCCGTACGCCTGGGACGCGGAGCAGGGCGGCTGGGCGGCCGCGGCGGAGCCCCGGGGCGGGCCGGCCTCGGCGGGTCTGCGCGTACTGAGCTGGAACACCCTCTGGGACCGCTACGACAGCGACCGTATCGACACCGCCCGGCGAAGGCCTCTGCTGCTGGCGGCCCTCCGCGACGCCGACGCGGACGTCATCGCCCTCCAGGAGGTCGAGTCGGAGCTGCTCGCCATGCTGCTGGACGCGCCATGGGTGCGCGACAGCTACACGCTGGGCACCGACCCGTCCGGGCGCGATGTCGACGACTGCGGGCTGCTGGTGCTCAGCCGACTGCCGGTACGGGAGGCGGGCACGCACGTCCTGGGCCCGCACAAGGCCGTCACCGCCGTCGTCGTGGAGACCGTGGCCGGGCCGGTCGTGGTCGCGGCGACCCACCTGAGCAGTGACCACTCCGAGAACGGGCCGGCCCGGCGGGAGACCGAACTGGTGGAGCTCGCCGAGGGGTTGGCGGGCGTCGAGGGCGATGTGGTCCTGCTCGGCGACTTCAACGACGGCGGGGACGCGCCGGAGACGACGCTCGGAATGCGGGACGCGTGGAGCGAGGTGCACGGTCCTGGCGACCGGACGCCGACCTTCGACCCGGGCGTCAACCCGCTGGCCGCGGTCTCCTCGCTGTCCGGCCGGGTGTCCCGGCTGGACCGGGTGCTGCTGCGCGCGCCGGGGCTGCGGGTGGACGGGGCTGTCCTGCGAGGGGATACGCCGACTCCGGACGGCCTGTACATCTCCGACCACTACGGCGTCGAGGCGGACCTGAGCCTGGACGGTGAGGGGCCTGTGGGAGTTCTCGACGTACGGCCGACGGCCCGTACGGCGGTGGCGTGGATCCCGCCGCAGGAGCTCTGGCCGCCGCTCCAGGACATCCGCCGGGACCATGACCCGCAGATCCGCCGCTGGCCGCCGCACGTCAACCTGCTCTTCGGTTTCGTACCCGAGTGCGACTTCGAGCAGGCGGCCCCGCTGCTGGCCGTGGCGGCAGCCACGATTGGTCCGTTCACCGCGCGGCTGGAGGGCGTGCACAGCTTCGGGCACCGGGAGGACGCCACCGTATGGCTCGACCCGGCCGCGGCGGGCGAGGAACCGTGGGCGGAGCTGCGGCGGGCGCTGGAACAGCGGTTCCCGCGCTGCCGGGGCCACCGCGAGGGCTTCACCCCGCATCTGAGCCTGGGCAGGACCCGGGACCCGCATGCGCTCACCGCGGAGTGCGCCGACCGGCTCGGTGCCGCCTTGACCGCTCAGGTCGGGGAACTGGCCCTGCTGTCCCGCAGGGGCGGCGAGCCGATGCGGGTACGGGCGACGGTCGCCCTGGGGACGGGCGAGGTGCGGTGGCTTCGCGAGGAGCGGCGGTCGGGTGCACCGGCCGCGGAGGACGCGTCCCGCATCGCGGACACCCGCACCACGCACACCCGTACCGCGGACACCCGTACCGCGGACACCCGCACCGCGGACCGCGTCTCGGAGGCACTGGCCGACGGAGTCGTGTACGTCGTCGGCTCACGGCGCATGGGCTGCGCTCTGCCCGGCGCGGATCTGGACCTGGTGGCCGCGCTGCCCGGCGACGCCGACCCGGCCGCGGTACGGGCCCGGGTGACGGCGGCGCTGCCGGAGGCGACCGGGGTACGGGAAGTGATCGGCGCGAGGGTGCCCGGGCTGCGGCTCTGCGTCGACGGGCTGAACGTGGACCTTGCCGTCGTCGCCACGGGCTCGATGGCCCCCTCCGACGCGGTCGCCCGCCGCATCGAGTTGGGCGAGGCGTCGGCGATCGCGCTCAGCGCGGTGAGCGACGCGGACGCGGTGCTCACCGCGGCCGGCGAGCACCGGGATGCGTTCGCCCGGCTCGCCAGGGAGGTCAAGGCCTGGGCGAAGGCACGCGGGCTGGACTCGGCCCCGTTCGGCGGCCTGCCGGGCCTGGCCTGGTCCGTACTGGCGGCCCGTACCGCCCGCGAGGCCGGGGAGCTGCCGCCCGGCGACCTGCTGCGGCACTTCTTCGCCACCTGGGCGGCCTGGGACTGGCGCATCCCGGTAGGCGGCCCGGGCCCGCATCTGCCGGTCACGGTCATGACCCCGACCGAGCCGGTGCGGCCCTGCACCGAACAGGTCTCCGCCGGTGGACGGGACCTGCTGGCCCAGGAGTTGTTCCGGGCCTGGGAGATCGTGGAGAGCGCGGCGGCCCAGGGCACCGATCCCCGGCCGGAACTGCTCTCCCCGCCGCCCCTGCATCGCCGCCACGCGGCCTGGGCGGTCCTGACCCTGGGTCCGGATGCCGACGAGGGCCGGGTACGCGGCCGGATGAGGGCACTCCTCACCGCCTTGGAGGAGGCGGGCGCGACGGACGCCCATGCCTGGCCCCGCCCGTTCACCACCGCCCGGGCATCCACCCGTTACGCCATCGGCCTCGGCCCCGCCCCGCCCGGCCGGGCCCGGCTCGACGAGATCGCCGGACGATGGCTCAGGGGCCTGCCCGACACGACCCTCACACACGAGGAGTGCGGTGAGCTCCCGACCCTGAACTGACGCTCCGCCGACCCTCTGCCGCCCGTGAATGACCCTCTGCCGAGCGCCCCCGCTCCATGAACAAAGCATGGCGCCGGGGGCAACCCGGCACGTCGAAAACCCGTCTTGTTGATCGCGGAACGGCTCTGACCAGCCCGTCCGCCCAGTGGGGAGTTCAGGGGAGTTCAACGGTACGCAGCACGGGGGGCCTGTCTGCCCGCTGCGAGCGGAGCGGACGGAGCACGACAGATGAATATCGCGCATGCCCCGGGGCAGCCTGCGGCGCGTTCCACCGGCCCGAGCCGACGGACTGTGGTCACTGCCACGGCAGCCGTCGCCACGGCCGCGGCACTCACCTCCTGCTCGGTGCCCGCCCCGAGGCGAGCCGGGCCCATGGCCGACCCCGCGCCCGGGATGCCCATAGCCACCTCGCGGCGCGCACAGCTGATGCAGATCCTGGCCCACCCGGACGACGATCTGTACTTCATGAACCCCGACACCCAGCGGATGCTCGACTCCGGGGTACCGCTGGTCTGTGTGTATGTCACCGCGGGGGAGGCCAACGGCCTCAACAAGGTGCCCGGGCAGCCCACGCCGGTGGCCGACAAGACCGCGTACTCCTCCGCCCGCCATCAGGGGCTGCGCCAGGCTTACGCGGCGCTGCTCGGCCTGCCCAGGTTCACCGACTGGCAGAAGGGCGTCGCCACCCTGCGCGGCGACCAGCGGGCCGAGATCAACACCCTCGCCAACGGGGCCCGCCGGGTCGAGCTGATCTTCCTCAATCTGGCCATGCACACCGCGCGGGGCGGCCGGATGGGCCTGCCCAGTCTGTGGAAGGACCGGGCGCTCGGTCTGCGCACCGTCGTCGCCGACGACTCCCCCGTACGCAAGGCCGGTTCGTACGACTACGACCAGCTCGTCGACGTACTGGTCGGGCTGATGGACCGCTACCGGCCCACGGCCGTGCACACCCTGGACCCCGACCCGGACATCCAGTACAGCGACGAAACCACCCGTAAGAACGACAGCGAGCAGCGCGGCTACTCGGACCACGCCGACCACACCGCCGTGGCCTGCTTCAGCTGGGCCGCCATGGTGAGCTGGGTGGCCGAGGCCACCCAGGAGGGCGGCCAGGTGCCCGCCTTCGTCGCCACGTCCTTCCGCGGCTACTACAACCGCCACTGGCCGAAGAACCTGCCGGAGAGCGTGCTGAAGCGGAAGGCCGCGCATCTGGTCCCGTACGGCGGCGACGCCGCGTGGGAGTGCGGCAACGCGGCAGGCTGCGGCGACTACAACGTCGGCGGCAAGCGGCCCCTGAAGAACAAGAAGGGCTGGGTCCGCTCCACCCACTACCGCTACCCGGGCGCCCGCCCTGCGGTGGCCGCCGAGCCGGACGGCAGGCTGGCCGCGTACGGAGTCCTGGGGCTGCGCGCGGTGCGGTGGCGCGAGACCGAGCGCGACAGCGGCCGGTGGGGCAACCCGGACGACCTGGGCGGCGGTCCGCTGGCGCCCGCGCTCGGCGCGGCAACCCTGGCGGACGGCCGGCAGCTGCTGTTCGGGCTGCGCTTCTCCGCCCTCAGCGGGCACGGCGCGGCCAACACCCGCGAGATCGTGCTGCTGGAGCAGCGCTCCGCCGGCGGCCCCTTCCTCGCCTGGCAGGGGCTGGGCAATCCGGAGCGGACCGACGACCGCGGGCGGCGGATCGGCGTTCCGGTGGCGGTGACGGCCCCCGACGGCCGGGTGCATCTGTTCGTACGCAACGCGGACAAGGGCATCAGCACCCGGGTCCGTGACACGGAAGGCCACTGGGACGGCTGGCAGGACCTCGCAGGCAGCGAGATCCAGGACGGCCTGACCACCGTGGTGGACGGCGCCGGACGCATCCATGTCTTCGGCGCGGGCCACGCGAGCGTGCACCACTGGACGCAGGACGCGCCCGGGCAGCCGCTGACGCACCGGCCCGCCGGGCAGCTGCCGGTCGCCGTGGACTCCCCCGCCGCGCTGGCCGGCAAGGACGGCCGCATACAGCTGCTGTACCGCGTGGAGCGGGCCTGGAAGCAGGAGACGCCGGACGACGGCCGCGGGACGGCGTCCCACCGGCTGACGGCCGTCCGCCCCGACGGTGGGCGGCTGCCCGCCGTACGTTTCGACGGCTACGGCCCGGTGAGCGCGGCCACTGCCCCGAACGGAGCCGTACTTCTCGGCAGGGATCTCCGCGGGCAGGTACAACTACGCCTCGGGGGGCGGCTGTTGACCCGTACGTCCGGCCCACTGGCACTGGACACTCCCGCCCTGCACCTGGGCCGCTCGGGCGCCACCGTCGTGGGCCTGGGGGCGGACGCGCACCCCTGGATCTGGGCGCCCGAGGCAAGTACCGCCGGCTGACGCACCGGCGACCGGGCGCCTACAGCGGCAGCGACAACGCGAAGGCCCGCATCAGAGATGCGGCCTTCGCTGATACTCATGCGCGAGCCAGGTGGGCGCCGACAGGACCGCGCTCCAGGCCCCGTTCCGCTCCGGCGTGGAGATCCAGGACTACCAGCTGGACCCGGCGGTGCGCGCTCTGCCGATGCCGCGCACCAATCTGCTGATCGCGGACGACGTGGGTCTCAAGCAAGACCGCCGAGGCGGGCCTGGTCATGCAGGACGGCAGTTGCACGTGACCGAGCCGGGAACGCCGGTGCGCACTCGACAGCCGGCGAAGACTTCGAGGACGGCTGTTCTCCCAGCCCGACGCCCTGTTCTGACTGCTCAAAGCAACTCGCCCCGCACTCGGCATCAACCGGGGGCGGGGCGCGAGCAGTTGAGGTCAGCGCTCCGTCGCGTACGTCACGAAATCCGCCCAGGCATCCATCGTGAGCGCAAGCTGAGGGCCCCCGATGTTCTTGGAGTCACGGACGTGCACCGTGCGGGGGGTACGCGAAATCTCGACGCAGGAGTCACCTTCGCTGCCACTGCTGTAGCTGCTCTTGAACCACTCCAACTCGGAAGCGTCCCCAGCAGATCCCTTGCGGATCATGTCTCTCCCAGCGCTTGCTCGATGAAGGCCAGCGACTCTCGTGGCGTGAGAGCCTGGGCCCGGATGATGCCATACCGCAGCTCAAGGATCCGGAGCTGCTTCGGATCGGACACCGGACGGCCGTTGAACGCCCCTTCAGAGCGTCCGACCGCAGACCCATCCTTGAACTTCAGCACCTCGATCCCACCGTCCACTCCAGCATGCTCCTCACGGTCGAGTGGCATCACCTGGATCTCGACGTTGCGCAACTGCCCAGCTTCAAGCAGACGTTCGAGCTACCCCCGTAGCACCATCTTCCCTCCGAGAGGACGCTGGAGCGTCACCTCTTCCTGGACAAAGCTGAGTTCTGGGGCAGGCGATCGCTCAAAGATCGACTGCCTCGCCATGCGCGCGGCCACCGCCCGTTCCACCTCATCCTGTGAATACGCGGGCCGACGCATCCCGAACAACGCCCGCGCGTACTCCTCTGTCTGCAAAAGGCCGTGGACGCTGTGGGTGCTGTACAGCGCAAGCTCGACAGCCTGCGCCTCCAACCGCGCAAGCTCCCGCACCCTCTTCGGGTACCGGACCTCCGCCACGTCCTGCTTCATCGCGGCGATCAGCCCACCCGCCCCCAGCACCTCGTCCGCCCTGTCCAGGTACTCCTGGCGCGGAATCCGCTTGCCCGCCTCGACCTTGTAGACCAGGTCCTCCCCGTACCCGATCGCCACCCCGAACTCGCCCGCCCGCATCCCGGCCGCCTCGCGCCGAAGCTTGAGCTGCCGCCCCACCGTCGCGACGACCGCCGCCCCCGACTCGTCCTCGGGGTCGACCTCCCAACCGGGCTCGTCCGTCTCGCCCTCGGGCTCTGTACCGTCCGTTTCCACCGTCATCCGCACCCGCACGCACCTCCGACATACCGCCGAACCCTCCGCACCTGAGACGACGCCCGTACCCGTGCGGCCCCCTCCGGACAGATCCGACAGCGCCGGACAAGCCCTGGACAGTCACCGTACGCAACCGAGTCGTCACTGGTCAGCGTAGGCGCGCCCCCGCCACGCTGGGCGGCCTGAACCAGAAAACCACCCAACTCGGTGCCACCACGCCTCGCTTCACCGTGCTGCTCTCCCCCACCCGGCGCGGCGCGCGCCTCGCCCGGCTGCTCGCCGCCACACAGCTGCGCGAGTGGGACGTCGCGTGCGGGGTGACCGAGCGGGCGGAACACGTCGTCGCCGAACTCGCCGCCAATGCGGCCCTGCACGGCCGGGTGCCGGGCCGGGACTTCCGGCTGGCGCTCACCACGACGGAGGACGGCCGCGTACTGCGCATCGAGGTGACCGACACCCGCCACGACCATCTGCCGGGCACCTTTCCCCAACAGCCCTGCCCCGACGACGAGTCGGGGCGGGGACTGCTGCTGGTCGAGTCCCTGTCCGACCGGTGGGGTGTCATCCCGGGGCCCCTCCCCCGCAAGACCGTGTGGGCCGAACTCGCCCTTGCGCCGGAACCCGACCAAGCCCCACTCCTCCCGCCCGGGGCCCATCCTCACTCACGCGAGTGAACATCACCGACCTCGCTGGACCCGGGAGCCGTCGCCCGTTCTACGCTCGGCGCGACACAACCGCAGGCAGACGCCGACCCCCGCCGGGACGCGTATCCCAGCGCGACGGCCCCGCCACGTTCCGCGTCCCCGCCGCACCACCGGCCGTCCGGCACCCGCTCCAGACGTGCGAGGACTGCGACCGCTCCTTCCGGGTCCCGCAACCGGGCACGTGCCGGGCGGGCGCAGCGGCGGCGGGCCGAACCACGAGAACCCGTGGGGGCTGGGATGCCGTACCGGCAGGATGGCCCGCACAGCACTCCGAGGGGACCGATGACGGCTTCAGTCAGGAGCAGACCACAGGGGCGGACCGGCCGCGCCTGCCGCGCCGTGCCCGCCATCCGTCACTCCCGAGCTCTCCGCCGCAACCTCCTCCAGGACAACGCCCTCCCGTATCCGACAGGACTTCACGTGCTGCCTGGAGGTGCGACTGTGATGACCGGCGACAGCTGGCGCGAGCGCAGGCGCGCGCTCCTGGCGGAGGACCCCGCAGCCGCTGAGACCGCCGCTGCGCGGCTCCTCGACGACATGGGCACCGAGGAGCGGGACGAGGAGGAGATCGAGGCCGAGCACCGGGCGAGCCGCCTCGCGGCGGTCCGCGTGTACGAGCCGGACGCCCGCCTCGACGAAGAGCTTCTGCTCCGCCTGACCGGCCCGGACACCGAAGGGGGCGCTCTCCGCTTCCAGTGGGGCGACGCCCTGCTCAACCCCGTGGAGAACGCGGTCTCCGCCGCAGCGGGCACCCCGGTGCAGCTGGAACTCACCGGCATCTCGGCGGGCAGCACCGTAGCCCATGCCCGCCCCGTGATCCCCGCCGCCTCCTCGGAAGAGCACACCCTGGACGCACCCGCCACGTCCGCCGCAAGCACGGGCATGCACACGCTCACCAGGCTGCTCACTGCCCTGGAGTCGGACAGGACATCCAGGAATGGGCGCGGCTCTTCGACGCGGTGGAAGCGCTGGCCCGCGCCCTGAGCAAGTACCGGCTCGACCTGGGCATGACCTGGTACGCCGCCGACGGCGGAATGCGCCGCGCCCGGCTGACCGAACGGGGCAGGCGCCATGTCGAACGGCTCCGCGAGACGAGAAACCGCGACCAGGTGATCACCATCTCCGGCCGCATCACCGAGCTGCGCGAAAGCGGCTGGGTGAAGGTCAAGACGGGCACGGCCAAGAACGCGCCGGCCTACGACGTCCACTTCGAGGTGCCTGAGGAACTGCTGCGCATGCGTCCTGGCCTCGGGGACAACGTCCACTTCCGGGTCCGCTTCCGTCAACGCCTGGATTCCGTGGGCATCGCACGGTCCACCGAGTACACGTACCTGGGACCGGCGGCCGAACAGCCGCCTCTGCCCGTGGCCCCCTGAGCGGGCCGGGCCGGGCCGCCGGCTCCGCCGTCACACCCTGCCACCCAACGCGAACCGCTTCCCCCTGCGCATCCGTACCCCCATACCGCTGGGCTCCACGTCACCCGTGACCACGACCTCCAGCCGGTCGCGAAAGGCCGCCGTCGCCCAGTCCACGGCGCAGCAATCCGCCCGAGCAGCAGCGGAGGCCCCAGCACACGCAAAGGGCCCGTACGACCGAAGTCGTACGGGCCCCTTTCGCAGCTCAGGGAGCTACCAGGTCAGATCAGCAATTACTTGTTGATCTTGGTGACCTGGCCGGCGCCGACGGTCCGGCCACCCTCACGGATGGCGAACTTGAGGCCCTCCTCCATGGCGACGGGCTGGATCAGCTCGACGGTCATGGTGGTGTTGTCGCCCGGCATGACCATCTCGGTGCCCTCGGGGAGGGTCACCACGCCGGTCACGTCCGTGGTACGGAAGTAGAACTGCGGGCGGTAGTTGTTGAAGAACGGGGTGTGACGGCCACCCTCGTCCTTCGACAGGATGTAGGCCTGGGCCTCGAAGCTGGTGTGCGGCGTAACCGAACCCGGCTTGATGATGACCTGGCCGCGCTCGACGTCCTCGCGCTTGATGCCACGGAGGAGCAGACCGACGTTCTCACCGGCCTGGCCCTCGTCGAGCAGCTTGCGGAACATCTCGATGCCGGTGACCGTGGTGGTGGTCTTCTCGGTCTTGATACCGACGATGTCGACGGTCTCGTTGACCTTCAGGACACCACGCTCGATACGACCGGTGACGACGGTGCCACGACCGGTGATCGTGAAGACGTCCTCGATCGGCATCAGGAACGGCTTGTCGACGTCACGCTCGGGCTGCGGGATGGACTCGTCGACGGCCTTCATCAGGTCGAGAACGGTCTTGCCCCACTCGGCGTCGCCCTCGAGCGCCTTGAGCGCCGAGACCTTGACGACCGGCAGGTCGTCGCCCGGGAACTCGTACTCGGAGAGGAGCTCACGAACCTCGAGCTCGACGAGCTCCAGGATCTCCTCGTCGTCCACCATGTCGGCCTTGTTCAGCGCGACAACGATGTAGGGAACGCCGACCTGGCGGGCCAGGAGCACGTGCTCCTTGGTCTGCGGCATCGGGCCGTCGGTGGCGGCAACCACGAGGATGGCGCCGTCCATCTGCGCCGCACCCGTGATCATGTTCTTGATGTAGTCCGCGTGACCCGGGCAGTCGACGTGCGCGTAGTGACGCGACTCCGTCTGGTACTCGACGTGCGCGATGGAGATGGTGATACCGCGCTGGCGCTCCTCAGGAGCCTTGTCGATCTGGTCGAAGGCCGAAGCCTCGTTCAGGTCCGGGTACGCGTCATGCAGCACCTTGGTAATGGCGGCCGTGAGGGTCGTCTTACCGTGGTCAATGTGACCGATGGTGCCGATGTTGACGTGCGGCTTAGTCCGCTCGAACTTCGCCTTCGCCACTGGGTCCTCCTGTGGAGTGGTTCTGTACGCCTTGCTTCATCGGCGCCAGGTGATCTTTGCTGGGATGCCGGGGCCCGGGCCATTCCCTCCCTGAATCGGAGGGAATGCCCCAGCAGGCTCCGGTGACAAGCCTAAAGCGTGAACTCGGGAGAGTTACTCGCCCTTGGCCTTCGCGATGATCTCCTCGGCGACGTTCCGCGGAACCTCGGCGTAGGAGTCGAACTGCATCGAGTAGCTTGCGCGACCCGAGGTCTTGCTGCGGAGGTCTCCGACGTAGCCGAACATCTCCGAGAGGGGCACGAGGCCCTTCACGACGCGAGCACCGCTGCGCTCCTCCATGGCCTGGATCTGGCCACGGCGGGAGTTGAGGTCGCCGATGACATCGCCCATGTAGTCCTCGGGCGTGGTCACCTCGACGGCCATCATCGGCTCGAGCAGCACGGGGGACGCCTTGCGGGCACCCTCCTTGAACGCCTGCGAACCGGCGATCTTGAATGCCAGCTCGGAGGAGTCGACCTCGTGGTAGCCACCATCGAGAAGGGTGACGCGGACGCCCACCATCTCGTAGCCGGCCAGGATGCCGAACTGCATGGCCTCCTGCGCACCCGCGTCAACCGACGGGATGTACTCACGGGGGATACGGCCACCCGTGACCTTGTTCACGAACTCGTAGGTCGCGTCGCCGCCCTCGATGGGCTCCAGCGCGATCTGCACCTTCGCGAACTGACCGGTACCACCGGTCTGCTTCTTGTGCGTGTAGTCGATACGCTCGACGGTCTTGCGGATCGTCTCGCGGTACGCGACCTGGGGCTTGCCGACGTTCGCCTCGACGCGGAACTCGCGCCGCATGCGGTCGACCAGCACCTCGAGGTGAAGCTCGCCCATACCACCGATGATGGTCTGGCCGGTCTCCTCGTCGGAGTGAACCTGGAAGGAGGGGTCCTCCTCCGCGAGACGCTGGATGGCAACACCCAGCTTCTCCTGGTCACCCTTGGACTTGGGCTCGATCGCGACCTGAATGACCGGCGCCGGGAAGTCCATGGACTCCAGGATCACCGGGTTCTTCTCGTCGCACAGCGTCTCACCGGTGGTGGTCTGCTTCAGGCCCATGACGGCGACGATGTCGCCGGCGCCCACCGAGGCGATCTCCTCACGCTTGTTCGCGTGCATACGGTAGATCTTGCCGATGCGCTCCTTCTTGCCCTTGGTGGGGTTCAGCACAGCGGTGCCGGACTCCAGGCGACCCGAGTAAACCCGGATGAAGGTGAGCTTGCCCAGGTGCGGGTCGCTCGCGATCTTGAAGGCCAGAGCAGCCAGCGGCTCGTCCTCGGACGGGCGGCGCATGACGACCTTCTCCGCGTCCTTGACGTCGTGGCCCTCAATGCCTTCGACGTCCAGGGGGGAGGGGAGGTAGCGCACAACCGCGTCGAGCAGGGGCTGAACGCCCTTGTTCTTGAACGCGGTACCGCAGAAGACGGGGGTGACGGTGGTGCCGCCGCCCTTGCCGGACGCGATGGTGATACGACGGATGGCGGCGTACAGCTGCTCCTCGGTGGGCTCCTGGCCCTCGAGGTACAGCTCCATCATCTCGTCGTCGTTCTCGGAGACAGCCTCGAGGAGCTTGCCGCGCCACTCGTCGGCCGCCTCGGTGTGCGTGGCGGGGATGTCGACGACGTCGTACATCTCGCCCTTGGTGGCCTCGGCGGACCAGACAAGAGCCTTCATACGAACGAGGTCGATGACGCCCTCGAAGTTCGCCTCGGCACCGATCGGCAGCTGCATCACGATCGGGGTCGCGCCGAGGCGGTCCACGATCATGTCGACACAGCGGTGGAACTCGGCACCGGTGCGGTCGAGCTTGTTGACGAAGCAGATACGCGGAACGCCGTAGCGGTCCGCCTGACGCCACACAGTCTCGGACTGCGGCTCAACGCCGGCGACACCGTCGAACACCGTGACGGCACCGTCGAGCACGCGGAGCGAACGCTCCACCTCGACCGTGAAGTCGACGTGACCCGGGGTGTCGATGATGTTGATGGTGTGATCGACGTCCTCGAGCGGCCAGTGACAGGTCGTCGCGGCGGACGTGATCGTGATGCCGCGCTCCTGCTCCTGCTCCATCCAGTCCATCGTGGCAGCGCCGTCGTGGACCTCACCGATCTTGTAGCTCACACCGGTGTAAAACAGGATGCGCTCGGTGGTCGTCGTCTTGCCCGCGTCGATGTGGGCCATGATCCCAATGTTGCGGACCTTGGCCAGGTCAAGCGAAGTGGTGGCCATAAGGCTCAATCTTCTCTCGGTCTCGATGTGGGTAGCGACTACCAGCGGTAGTGCGCGAAGGCCTTGTTGGACTCGGCCATCTTGTGCGTGTCCTCACGCTTCTTGACCGCAGCGCCGAGGCCGTTGGAGGCGTCGAGCAGTTCGTTCATGAGGCGCTCGGTCATGGTCTTCTCGCGGCGGGCGCGGGAGTAACCCACGACCCAGCGGAGCGCGAGGGTGGCGGCGCGACCGGGCTTGACCTCGATCGGCACCTGGTAGGTGGCGCCACCAACACGGCGGGACTTGACCTCGAGAGTCGGCTTGACGTTCTCGAGGGCGCGCTTCAGCGTGATGACCGGGTCTGCACCGGTCTTCTCGCGGAGGCCTTCCATGGCGCCGTAGACGATCCGCTCGGCAGTGGAACGCTTGCCGTTGAGCAGGATCTTGTTGATCAGCGACGTGACAAGAGGAGAACCGTAGACCGGGTCGATGATGACCGGGCGCTTCGGGGCGGGGCCCTTACGAGGCATTCTTACTTCTCCTTCTTGGCGCCGTAGCGGCTGCGGGCCTGCTTGCGGTTCTTGACACCCTGGGTGTCAAGGGAACCGCGGATGATCTTGTAGCGAACACCCGGCAGGTCCTTCACACGGCCACCACGCACGAGCACGATGGAGTGCTCCTGCAGGTTGTGTCCCTCACCCGGAATGTAGGCCGTGACCTCGATGCCGGAGGTCAGACGCACACGCGCGACCTTCCGCAGCGCCGAGTTCGGCTTCTTCGGGGTGGTCGTGAACACACGCGTGCAGACGCCGCGACGCTGAGGGGAACCCTCGAGGGCGGGCGTCTTGTTCTTCTCGACCTTGTCTTGCCGGCCCTTCCGGACCAGCTGCTGGATCGTAGGCACTACTTCTCCGGTTTCTGTGTGCCGTATGTGAAACTAACCTGGAACGTCGCCGACCCACGCGGTCGGGTGTGTCGAATACTGCAGGCCCCCACCGGAAGGCGGGAAGAGCGCAGATTACGGCGGCCGCCAACAGGCTCGACATGCGGTTGAGGACACGCACACGAGCCCAGGCACACCCCAGGCACAAGGACAGAGCGTACCTACCGCATCGGCTCCGGTCAAAACAAATGCACACGCGCAGGACACACCGGCCTGCAACATACGGCACAGGGCGGCCATCCCGCGAGGGATGGCCGCCCTGACCTGTGCTGTCCCGGGGACAACCCCGGCCCCCCAGCCCCCCGGCAGAAAACACCAGGGGGTCCAGGGGCTCTACGCCTTACTGGTTGTACGGACCGTAGTCGTAGTCCTCCAGCGGAACGGCCTGGCCGGAGCCGGTGCCGAACGGCGAGTAGTCGATGTCGTCGTAGCCGACGGCCGAGTACATCGCGGCCTTGGCCTCCTCGGTGGGCTCCACCCGGATGTTGCGGTAGCGGGACAGACCCGTACCGGCCGGGATGAGCTTACCGATGATGACGTTCTCCTTGAGGCCGATCAGGGAGTCCGACTTGGCGTTGATCGCCGCGTCGGTCAGAACCCTGGTCGTCTCCTGGAAGGACGCCGCCGACAGCCACGACTCGGTGGCGAGCGAGGCCTTGGTGATACCCATCAGCTGCGGACGGCCGGAGGCCGGGTGGCCGCCTTCCGTGACCACACGACGGTTCTCGGTCTCGAACTTCGAGCGCTCGACGAGCTCGCCCGGCAGCAGCTCCGCGTCGCCGGACTCGATGATCGTCACACGGCGCAGCATCTGCCGGATGATGATCTCGATGTGCTTGTCGTGGATCGACACACCCTGCGAGTTGTAGACCTTCTGGACCTCGCCGACCAGGTGGACCTGGACCGCGCGCTGACCGAGGATCCGCAGCACGTCGTGCGGGTTGGTGGCACCCACGGTGAGCTTCTGGCCCACCTCGACGTGGTCGCCCTCGCCCACCAGCAGACGGGCACGCTTGGAGATCGGGAAGGCCGTCTCCTCGGCGCCGTCGTCGGGGGTGACAACGAGCTTCTTGGTCTTCTCGGTCTCCTCGATACGGACGCGGCCTGCCGCCTCCGAGATCGGGGCGACACCCTTGGGCGTACGAGCCTCGAAGAGCTCGACGACACGGGGCAGACCCTGGGTGATGTCGTCACCGGCCACACCACCGGTGTGGAAGGTACGCATCGTCAGCTGGGTACCGGGCTCACCGATGGACTGGGCGGCGATGATGCCGACCGCCTCACCGATGTCCACCAGCTTGCCGGTGGCGAGCGAACGGCCGTAGCAGTACGCACACGTGCCGACCGCGGACTCACAGGTCAGGACCGAGCGGGTCTTGACCTCCTGGACGCCCGCGGCGACGACCGCGTCGATGAGCACATCGCCCAGGTCGACATTGGCCGGCGCGATGACCTTGCCGTCGACGACGACGTCCTCGGCGAGCATGCGGGCGTACACGGACGTCTCGACGTCCTCAGCCTTGCGCAGCACACCGTCGGCGCCGCGCTCGGCGATCCGCAGCTTCAGACCGCGGTCGGTGCCACAGTCCTCCTCGCGGATGATGACGTCCTGCGAGACGTCCACCAGACGACGGGTCAGGTAACCCGAGTCGGCGGTACGCAGGGCGGTGTCCGCCAGACCCTTACGGGCACCGTGCGTGGAGATGAAGTACTCCAGCACGGACAGACCCTCACGGAACGACGCCTTGATGGGACGCGGAATCGTCTCGTTCTTGGCGTTGGACACCAGACCACGCATACCGGCGATCTGACGCATCTGCATCATGTTTCCTCGGGCACCCGAGTCAACCATCATGAAGATGGGGTTCGTCTTGGGGAAGTTCGCGTTCATCGCCTCGGCAACCTCATTGGTCGCCTTGGTCCAGATCGCGATGAGCTCCTGCGTGCGCTCGTCCTTGGTGATCAGACCGCGCTCGTACTGCTTCTGGACCTTCTCGTCCTGCTCCTCGTAGCCCTTGACGATCGCCTTCTTGGCCTCGGGGACCACGACGTCGGAGATGGCCACGGTGACACCGGAACGGGTCGCCCAGAAGAAGCCGGCCGCCTTCAGGTTGTCGAGCGTCGCCGCCACGATGACCTTGGGGTAGCGCTCGGCGAGGTCGTTGACGATCTCGGAGAGCTGCTTCTTGCCCACCGAGTAGTCGACGAACGGGTAGTCCTCGGGCAGCAGCTCGTTGAAGAGCGCGCGGCCCAGAGTCGTACGCAGCCGGAAGCTGTCGCCCTGCTGCCACTCCCCCGCGACGGAGTCGCTGATGGATGCAGCGCCCTCTTCGCCGACCGGCGGGGTCCAGCCGCGCGGCGGGATGGTGCCCACCGGGAAGCGGATGTCGACCTTCGCCTGGAGCGAGAGCTCGCGGGCGTCGAACGCCATGATCGCCTCGGCCGTGGAGCCGAAGGACCGGCCCTCACCGATGACCTTGCGCTCTTCCTCGTCGGTCGTGAGGAAGAACAGGCCCAGCACCATGTCCTGGGTCGGCATGGTGACCGGACGGCCGTCGGCCGGCTTCAGGATGTTGTTCGAGGACAGCATCAGGATGCGGGCCTCGGCCTGCGCCTCCGCGGAGAGCGGCAGGTGCACGGCCATCTGGTCACCGTCGAAGTCCGCGTTGAACGCGGTGCAGACGAGCGGGTGGATCTGGATGGCCTTGCCCTCGACCAGCTGCGGCTCGAAGGCCTGGATGCCGAGGCGGTGCAGCGTCGGTGCACGGTTCAGCAGCACCGGGTGCTCGGCGATGACCTCTTCGAGCACGTCGTACACGACCGTGCGGCCGCGCTCGACCATGCGCTTGGCCGACTTGATGTTCTGCGCGTGGTTCAGGTCGACCAGGCGCTTCATCACGAACGGCTTGAAGAGCTCCAGCGCCATGGCCTTGGGCAGACCGCACTGGTGCAGCTTCAGCTGCGGGCCGACGACGATCACGGAACGCGCGGAGTAGTCCACACGCTTACCGAGAAGGTTCTGACGGAATCGGCCCTGCTTGCCCTTCAGCATGTCGCTGAGGGACTTGAGCGGGCGGTTACCGGGACCGGTCACCGGGCGACCACGGCGGCCGTTGTCGAACAGCGCGTCGACGGCCTCCTGCAGCATCCGCTTCTCGTTGTTCACGATGATCTCGGGGGCACCGAGGTCAAGGAGACGCTTGAGACGGTTGTTGCGGTTGATCACACGGCGGTACAGGTCGTTCAGGTCGGAGGTCGCGAAGCGGCCACCGTCCAGCTGCACCATCGGACGCAGGTCCGGCGGGATGACCGGCACGCAGTCGAGCACCATGCCCTTGGGGCTGTTGCTGGTCTGCAGGAACGCGGAGACGACCTTGAGGCGCTTGAGCGCACGGGTCTTCTTCTGGCCCTTGCCGGTACGGATGATCTCGCGGAGACGCTCGGCCTCCTCCTCGAGGTCGAAGGACTCCAGGCGCTTCTGCAGCGCCGCGGCACCCATCGAGCCGTCGAAGTACGTGCCGAAGCGGTCACGCAGCTCGCGGTAGAGCAGCTCGTCGCCCTCGAGGTCCTGGACCTTGAGGTTCTTGAAGCGGCTCCACACCTCGTCGAGGCGGTCGATCTCGCGCTGCGCACGGTCGCGCAGCTGCTTCATCTCACGCTCGGCGCCTTCGCGCACCTTGCGGCGCACATCGGCCTTGGCACCCTCGGCCTCGAGCTCGGCCAGGTCGGTCTCGAGCTTCTTGGCGCGGGCCTCGAGGTCGGCGTCACGGCGGTTCTCGACCTGCTGGCGCTCGACGGAGACGTGGGCCTCCAGCGAGGGCAGGTCGCGCGTCCGGCGCTCCTCGTCCACGAACGTGATCATGTACGCGGCGAAGTAGATGACCTTCTCGAGGTCCTTCGGCGCGAGGTCGAGCAGGTAGCCAAGGCGCGAGGGGACGCCCTTGAAGTACCAGATGTGGGTGACAGGCGCGGCCAGCTCAATGTGGCCCATCCGCTCACGGCGCACCTTGGCGCGGGTGACCTCGACGCCACAGCGCTCACAGATGATGCCCTTGAAGCGGACACGCTTGTACTTACCGCAGTAGCACTCCCAGTCCCGGGTCGGACCGAAGATCTTCTCGCAGAAGAGTCCGTCCTTCTCGGGCTTGAGCGTGCGGTAGTTGATGGTCTCCGGCTTCTTCACTTCGCCGTGGGACCACTGTCGGATGTCGTCCGCGGTCGCAAGGCCGATCCGCAGCTCGTCGAAGAAGTTGACGTCGAGCACTATGCGTCAATCCCTCTCAGGGGGTCGTGCCCCTCGCCGTAAAGCGAGATATCGGGCGCTAAATCATGGTCTGTACGGGTCCGGGGCAGGGCCGGGACCTCACGAGGAGGTCCCGGCCAGACCCGTCAGACCTCTTCGACGCTGCTCGGCTCTCGCCGGGACAGGTCGATACCGAGCTCTTCCGCAGCGCGGAAGACGTCCTCATCCGTGTCACGCATCTCGATGGACATGCCGTCCGACGAGAGCACCTCCACGTTGAGGCAGAGCGACTGCATCTCCTTGATGAGCACCTTGAAGGACTCGGGAATGCCGGGCTCGGGGATGTTCTCGCCCTTGACGATGGCCTCGTAGACCTTCACGCGGCCGGTGACGTCGTCGGACTTGATGGTCAGCAGCTCCTGGAGGGCGTACGCGGCGCCATAAGCCTCCAGCGCCCACACCTCCATCTCACCGAATCGCTGGCCACCGAACTGGGCCTTACCACCCAGCGGCTGCTGGGTGATCATCGAGTACGGGCCGGTCGAACGAGCGTGGAGCTTGTCGTCGACCAGGTGGTGGAGCTTGAGGATGTACATGTACCCGACCGAGACCGGGTCAGGGAACGGCTCGCCGGAGCGGCCGTCGAACAGGTTGGCCTTGCCGGACGGCTGCACCATCCGGTCGCCGTCGCGGTTGGGGATCGTGGACTCGAAGAGTCCGGAGATCTCGTCCTCGCGGGCACCGTCGAAGACCGGGGTGGCGACGTTGGTACCGGGCGCGACCTCGTCGGCGCCGATGGTCTTCAGCCGCTCCATCCACTCCTCGCTGCCCTCGACCTTCCAGCCCTGGCTGGCGAGCCAGCCGAGGTGGATCTCGAGAACCTGTCCCGGATTCATTCGGGACGGGACACCCAGCGGGTTGAGGATGATGTCGACCGGGGTGCCGTCCTCCATGAACGGCATGTCCTCGATCGGCAGGATCTTCGAGATGACGCCCTTGTTGCCGTGACGGCCGGCGAGCTTGTCACCATCGGTGATCTTGCGCTTCTGCGCAACGTAGACACGAACCAGCTGGTTCACGCCCGGCGGCAGCTCGTCGCCCTCCTCGCGGTCGAAGACGCGTACGCCGATGACCTTGCCGATCTCGCCGTGCGGGACCTTCAGCGAGGTGTCACGGACCTCACGCGCCTTCTCACCGAAGATCGCGCGGAGCAGCCGCTCCTCAGGGGTCAGCTCGGTCTCGCCCTTGGGCGTGACCTTGCCGACCAGGATGTCGCCGGCGACGACCTCGGCACCGATACGGATGATGCCGCGCTCGTCGAGGTCCGCGAGGACCTCCTCGGAGACGTTCGGGATGTCCCGGGTGATCTCCTCCGGGCCGAGCTTGGTGTCACGGGCGTCGACCTCGTGCTCCTCGATGTGGATCGAGGAGAGGACGTCGTCCTGCACGAGGCGCTGCGACAGGATGATCGCGTCCTCGTAGTTGTGACCCTCCCACGGCATGAAGGCGACCAGCAGGTTCTTGCCGAGCGCCATCTCACCCTGCTGGGTGGCCGGACCGTCGGCGAGGACCTGGCCCTCGACGACACGGGCGCCCTCGTCCACGACAACCTTCTGGTTGACCGAGGTGCCCTGGTTGGAGCGGGAGAACTTGGCGATGCGGTACGTGGTGTACGTACCGTCGTCGTTGGCGACGGTGATGTAGTCCGCGGAGACCTCCTGGACCACACCCTCCTTCTCCGCCTTGATGACGTCACCGGCGTCGACCGCGCAGCGGTACTCCATGCCGGTGCCGACGAGCGGCGCCTCGGACGTGATCAGCGGCACGGCCTGACGCATCATGTTCGCGCCCATGAGGGCACGGTTGGCGTCGTCGTGCTCGAGGAACGGGATCATGGCGGTCGCGACCGACACCATCTGGCGCGGCGAGACATCCATGTAGTCCACGTCCGAGCCGGGCACGTAGTCGACCTCGCCACCACGGCGGCGGACCAGCACGCGGTTCTCGGCGAACCGCATGTCGTCGGTGAGCGCAGCGTTGGCCTGCGCGATGACGAAGCGGTCCTCCTCGTCGGCAGTCAGGTAGTCGACATCGTCGGTCACCTGGTCGTCGACGACCTTGCGGTACGGCGTCTCGACGAAGCCGAACGCGTTGACGCGGCCGTACGAGGCGAGCGAGCCGATCAGGCCGATGTTCGGGCCTTCAGGGGTCTCGATCGGGCACATGCGGCCGTAGTGGGACGGGTGCACGTCACGGACCTCGAAGCCGGCCCGCTCACGCGAGAGACCACCCGGGCCGAGCGCCGACAGACGGCGCTTGTGGGTGAGCCCCGACAGCGGGTTGTTCTGGTCCATGAACTGCGACAGCTGGCTGGTGCCGAAGAACTCCTTGATGGAGGCGACGACCGGCCGGATGTTGATCAGGGTCTGCGGCGTGATCGCCTCGACGTCCTGAGTCGTCATGCGCTCACGCACGACGCGCTCCATACGAGCCAGACCCGTACGGACCTGGTTCTGGATGAGCTCGCCGACGTTACGCAGACGACGGTTGCCGAAGTGGTCGATGTCGTCGGTCTCGACGACGATCTGGGTGCCGCTCTCGCCGACCGTCTCGGTCTCACCGGCGTGCAGCTTGACCAGGTACTTGATGGTCGCGATGACGTCGTCGGTGGTGAGCACGCCGGCGTCCAGCGGCTCGTCCGCGCCGAGCTTCTTGTTCACCTTGTAGCGGCCGACCTTGGCGAGGTCGTAACGCTTGGGGTTGAAGTAGAGGTTCTCGAGCAGCGTCTGAGCAGCCTCACGCGTCGGGGGCTCGCCCGGGCGCAGCTTGCGGTAGATGTCGAGCAGCGCGTCGTCCTGGCCCTGGGTGTGGTCCTTCTCCAGGGTGGCGCGCATCGACTCGTACTCGCCGAACTCCTCGAGGATCTGCTCGGTGGTCCAACCGAGAGCCTTGAGCAGGACGGTGACGGACTGCTTGCGCTTGCGGTCGATGCGGACACCGACCATGTCGCGCTTGTCGATCTCCATCTCGAGCCAGGCACCCCGGGAGGGGATGATCTTGGCCGTGAAGATGTCCTTGTCGGACGTCTTGTCGATGTTGGAGTCGAAGTAGACACCCGGCGAGCGGACCAGCTGCGACACCACGACACGCTCGGTGCCGTTGATGACGAAGGTGCCCTTGTTGGTCATGAGCGGGAAGTCGCCCATGAAGACCGTCTGGGACTTGATCTCGCCGGTCTCGTTGTTGGTGAACTCGGCCGTGACGAACAGCGGGGCAGCGAACGTGAAGTCGCGCTCCTTGCACTCGTCGATGGAGTTCTTCGGAGGCTCGAAGCGGTGGTCGCGGAAGGTCAGCGACATCGACCCGGAAAAGTCCTCGATCGGAGAGATCTCCTCGAAGATCTCTTCCAGACCGGACTTGGTGGGGACGTCCTGTCCGTTCTCGAGAGCCGCCTCGACTCGAGCCTTCCATGCGGCGTTCCCGAGCAGCCAGTCAAAGCTCTCGGTCTGCAGCGCGAGGAGGTTCGGAACCTCGAGGGGCTCCTTGATCTTTGCAAAGGAGATGCGCAGCGGGGCAGTGCTGGCGCCGTTGTTCGTATTCGCGGTCGAGGCGTTGCGCGAGGCGGCCAAGAGGGGGTCCTTCCGAGGGCTCGGACTCACTACGCGCGTACCGGTCCCACGCTGGGCACGGAGATAGAAATCCCAGTTCAGGGATGATTCGATCAACGATGCTCTTGCGTGGGGATGCCCCTGGTGACGGGCAGGGGGCAGTTAACAGGCAGCGCAAAGGGTCAGTGTAGCCACTTGGCACACTGATGTCCAGTGCGGGTTTTCGAGACCCTCGTTGTTCTCAACTCCGCGGCAAGCCCTCGCGCCGTGTGACGCACATCGATACTGCCCGTTCGGTCGTCGATCCATGCCTCGGTTCCGGATCGTTGTGACGACGCGTCCTGAGAATTGCGCGCTGCGTGCGGTTCGTCAAGGCCCCCCAGCCCAAACGGGGCTGCTGGGACACCGCGAGGCGCACGGCGATGATCACGATACCCGCCGGAAGCGGAAGAGCAAGGCAGCCGCCACGGGAACGCCGAAGGGCGACCACCCGTATGGGTGATCGCCCTTCGCTGTGTCCCGGCGGCCCCTTACGGAACCGGCCGTTGCGCTATGCGCCTGACGGCGCGTCGCAGAGACTCAGAAAGTCACTTGACCTCGACAGACGCGCCAGCGCCCTTGAGGGACTCGGCGGCCTTCTCAGCGGCCTCCTTGGCAACCTTCTCGAGAACCGGCTTCGGAGCGCCGTCGACGAGGTCCTTGGCCTCCTTCAGACCCAGCGAGGTCAGCTCACGCACGACCTTGATGACCTGGATCTTCTTCTCGCCGGCACCCGTGAGGATGACGTCGAACTCGTCCTGCTCGGCCTCGGCCTCGGCCGGGGCACCGGCGACGGCACCGGCAACGGCGGCGACGGGCGCGGCGGCGGTGACGTCGAACTTCTCCTCGAACGCCTTCACGAACTCGGAGAGCTCGATGAGGGTCATCTCTTCGAACTGCGCGAGCAGGTCGTCCTGGGTGAGCTTCGCCATGATGGCGGTCCTTCCACTAATTCGGCTGGTGCCGGATGTATATGTCGGCGGGCGTACGGCCCGCTGCGACCAGCGCCTCAGGCGGCGTCGGTCAATGCGCGAGCCGAATTACTCGGCACCGCCCTGCTCGGCCTTCTTGGCACGAAGCGCCTCCGCGGTGCGGACGAACTTCGAGGGAAGCGCCTGGAAGAGCGCGGCAGCCTGCGACTGCTTGCCCTTCATGGCGCCCGCCAGCTTGGCGAGCAGAACCTCGCGGGACTCGAGGTCCGCAAGCTTCTTGATCTCATCGGCGGTCAGTGCCTTACCGTCAAGGACACCACCCTTGATGATGAGGTTCGGGTTCTCCTTGGCGAAGTCACGAAGACCCTTCGCCGACTCCACCGGGTCACCGGTGATGAAGGCAACCGCCGTCGGACCAGTGAACTGGTCGTCCAGCGAAGTGATCCCGGCCTCGTTGGCCGCAATCTTGGTCAGCGTGTTCTTCACCACGGCGTACTGGGCGTTCTCACCGAGCGAACGACGCAGCGTCTTGAGCTGCGCCACGGTGAGACCCCGGTACTCGGTCAGCACGGCGGCGTTCGAGCTGCGGAACTGGTCCGTGAGCTCGGCTACCGCGGCAGCCTTGTCGGGCCTTGCCATAGAGCGTCGGCCTCCTTCCGGGTGATGAGGACCGCTCAGAAGGGGCTGGGCAAAACGAAACGCCCCGGCGCAGGCGCACGGGGCGTAGCTCAACCGGAACAAGTCCGGGAACTTTCCACAGTCACCTGCGCGGGTCGTCCGCAGCTAGCGGATCCTTCGGCCGCCGCACCCTCTTGCGAGCGCACGGCAACGACCAGCGGTCTTTGGCTTCTGGGGAAGAGTACGTGAACGGCACCGGTCAGGCAAATCGGGCCGTCCAGGGGATCTCGTCAGGCCTTGCCGGCCGTTTCCAGACCCTTGCTGAGCTCCTTGAGCATCTCCATCATGTCGAAGGTCTCGCCCGCCGGCGGAGTCTTCACCGAGGCCTTGGCGCCGTAGTCGGAGTAGTTCGCGGTCATCTCGACCTTGCCCTCGGGGCTGTCGAACGCGACGTCCATCTTCACCGGGTAGTTGTCCTCGTTGACCCAGACCTCGGTGTCGTACCCCTTGATGCCGGACTTCTTCATGTTGGCGATGAGGTCCTTGCGCTGCTTCTCGCCGAGCGTCTTGAACGACTTGTTCGCGGCCACCATCTCCTCGAGCGTGAGCGTGCCGCTGTAGTGCTGGGCCTCGGCTCCGTCGATCTTCTCCGCGCCGACGTGCTTGAGGTTCGGCGACTCGAGGAGCAGCGCGAGCTGCTGGGCCGGGTCCTGGTTCATGCTCTCCAGGCCACCGGTCATCTGCTTCTGCAGCGCCTTGTCCCCCGACATCTCGGCCGCGGCACCAAGGTCGAGCTTCATCCAGCGCTTGCCGTCCATCTCCTTGGACATCTTGGCGCCCATGTCCATGTACATGACGTCGTTGAGCCACACCATGCGGATCTGCTCCGGGGCACCGGGGCCGGTCTCGAAGGCGGAGCCCTTCATGGTCATGTCCATCATCGTGGGGTCCCACCCCATGACTCCGGACATCTCCATATCGCCGCCGCCCTGCATGGTGGCCGGCATCTTCATCGTCATGCGGACCTTGGCCGACTTCGCGGCCTCGGTCTTCTTGTACGCCGCCGTGAGGACCTGCGTCACCGCATCCCGCGACTGCGTCCTGGGCTTCTCCGGCGCCGCCGCGGCCTTCTTCTCCCCGTTGCCGCCCTGACAGCCTGCGATCCCTGCTACGACGGCCACAGCCGTCAGCGAGACGCCCACGCGCCTCCATGCCGACATGGTCATGCCCCACCCCTTGTTTTATTGCGAACTCTTGAACCGTAGCGCACACGTACGACAGCGCGGCAGTGAAAAAAGCCGGCCCCCGCGCCTCGTGAGAGGTGCGGGGGCCGGCTTCAGTACGCGAGACCCGCGACTGCCGTCAGATTCAGACGGCGGCCGGGTCCTCCTCGACGAGGAGGTTGCGGGTGCGGTTGGAGTCCAGCGGGATGCCGGGGCCCATCGTCGTGGTCAGGGTCGCCTTCTTGATGTAGCGGCCCTTCGCGGCGGACGGCTTCAGACGGAGGATCTCCTCCAGCGCCGCGGCGTAGTTCTCGACCAGCTTCGTCTCGTCGAAGGAGACCTTGCCGATGATGAAGTGCAGGTTCGAGTGCTTGTCGACGCGGAACTCGATCTTGCCGCCCTTGATGTCGTTCACAGCCTTGACGACATCGGGGGTGACGGTGCCGGTCTTCGGGTTCGGCATCAGACCACGCGGGCCGAGGACGCGGCCGAGGCGGCCGACCTTGCCCATGAGGTCCGGGGTGGCGACGACGGCGTCGAAGTCCAGACGGCCCTTCGCAACCTCGTCGATCAGTTCGTCGGAGCCGACGATGTCGGCGCCCGCGGCTTCCGCGGCCGCAGCACGGTCACCGGTCGCGAAGACCAGGACCCGGGCGGTCTTGCCGGTGCCGTGCGGAAGGTTGACGGTGCCACGGACCATCTGGTCGGCCTTGCGCGGGTCGACGCCCAGACGCATGGCAACCTCGACGGTGCCGTCGAACTTGGTGGACGTGGTGTCCTTGGCGACACGAACGGCCTCGAGCGGGGCGTACAGCTTGCCCGCGTCGATCTTGGCGTCCGCAGCGCGGAGAGACTTGCTGCGCTTCACTTCTGCTCCTGTGTGGTTTCAGGTGTGGAGTCGTGGTGCGGACCAGCGCTTGGTCCTACCACTGAGGTCACTGGGGGCTGATCAGCCCTCGACCGTGATGCCCATCGAACGGGCGGTACCGGCGATGATCTTCGACGCGGCGTCCAGGTCGTTGGCGTTCAGGTCGGGCATCTTGACCGTGGCGATCTCGCGGACCTGGGCGCCGGTGAGCTTGGCAACCTTGGTCTTGTGCGGCTCGCCGGAGCCCTTGTCCACACCCGCGGCCTTGAGGATCAGCTTGGCGGCCGGCGGAGTCTTGGTGATGAAGGTGAAGGAACGGTCGTCGTAGACCGTGATCTCCACCGGCACGACCATGCCACGCTGCGACTCGGTCGCGGCGTTGTAGGCCTTGCAGAACTCCATGATGTTGACGCCGTGCTGGCCCAGCGCGGGGCCGACCGGCGGAGCCGGGTTGGCCGCGCCGGCCTGGATCTGGAGCTTGATAAGCCCCGTGACCTTCTTCTTCTTGGGAGGCATTGCTCTCTCCGGGTCCTAGTGAGAGTTTTCAGCACTCCATCCAGTCATCCGGATGGAGGCATACCGCACAACGATAACGGGTATAGCTGCGCGGCCAAAAACCGAGCAGGTCAGAGCGGCTGCGAGAGCCGTTCTGACCTGTTCGGAGGCGTATGTTCCAGAGCGAACTAGTTCTTCTGGATCTGGTCGAAGCTGAGCTCGACCGGGGTCTCGCGGCCGAAGATCTCGACGAGGCCCTTGACCTTCTTCGAGTCGGCGTTGATCTCGTTGATCGTGGCCTGCAGCGTCGCGAACGGGCCGTCGGTGACGGTGACCGAGTCGCCGACCTCGAAGTCCAGCACCTGGACCTCGACCTTGCGGGCCGGAGCCGGCTTGCCCTCGGCCTCGGCGGCCTCGCGGGCGGCCTTCTCCTCGGCCTCCGGGGCGAGCATCTTGACGATCTCGTCCAGAGTCAGCGGGTACGGGTCGTAGGCGTTGCCCACGAAGCCGGTGACGCCGGGGGTGTTGCGGACGACGCCCCAGGACTCGTTCGTCAGGTCCATACGGACCAGGACGTAGCCGGGGAGCTTGTTCTGGCGGACGTTCTTGCGCTCGCCGTTCTTGATCTGGACGATCTCTTCCTCGGGCACTTCGGCCTGGTAGATGAAGTCCTCGACGTTCAGCGAGACGGCGCGCTGCTCCAGGTTGGCCTTCACGCGCTTCTCGTAGCCGGCGTACGTGTGGATGACGTACCACTCGCCGGGCAGACCGCGGAGCTCGTCACGGAGGGCGGCGACCGGGTCGGCCGGGGCCTCGGGCTCGGCCGACTGGTCGTCGTCCAGCTCGATCTCGGCGGCCTCTTCGGCCTGCTCGATCTCTTCGGCCTGCTCGATCTCGTCGTCGGCGGCCTCTTCGGCCTCCTCGAGGTCGGCCGTGTCGGCCTCGTCCTCGATGACCTCGGCGACCGCGGTCGCCTCGCCCTCGACGTGCATCGCGGCCTCTTCGGCCGGCCGGCCCGCGGCGGCGTCGGCAGCTTCCGCCTGGTCCGGCTCCACAGCGTCCGCCGCCTCAACGATGTCGAGCTCGTCCTCAACGGACTCGACGCTCTCGCCGGGCTCAACGGCCTCGTTCAGGTTCGGGTCAGACACGGTGGCTGCTTCTTCCTGGATACAGATGGGGTGGAACATGCGAAAGGGGCGCCCGGTCAGGCGCCCTCCGCGGATCAGCCGAAGACGTACTTGACTGCTTCCTGGAAGCCATAGTCAACCACGGTCACAAGGCCGATCATGATGACAACGAAGACAATCACCACGGTGGTGTACGTGGTCAGCTGGCTGCGAGTGGGCCAAACCACCTTGCGCAGCTCGGCGACAATCTGCCGGTAGAAGAGCGTGAGACGGCCCAGGGGGCCCTTCTTTCCACGCTTGCCGCCCTTGCGGGACTTCTTCTTCGAGTCCGGCGCCTCGTCATCGGCATCAGGCATGTCGATGGAGCCCACGGCGTCCGTCACGATCTCTCACCTGATTCCGGGTCGGCCGTGCCGCGCCCGGTGGAGCCGCACGGCGATGCAATGAACTACGTACATGCGCACACATCCTGGCGAAGGATTGTGTAGCAGGGCCGGAGGGACTTGAACCCCCAACCGCTGGTTTTGGAGACCAGTGCTCTACCAATTGAGCTACGACCCTTTGTGGTTCCCCAACCTACCGCATCCGCCCGGGTGCACGGAGTGTGCGGGGTGGACGTGGCTGGTGAGGGCCAACGACGAGTGAGTGTACGTGGTCAGGGGCCCAACGTCGAACAGAAAGCCCCGCGGACCGCTCATGACCGTTCTTGTCCGCCCTTCGAAACCTGTGTGCCGGTGTCCGATGCCGTCTGGGACGATGGGCCGTATGAGCGCTGCAACCTCTCCCACCGAGCGCCGGGTCTCCGCCCGCATCGGCGCGATCTCCGAGTCCGCGACCCTCGCCGTCGACGCCAAGGCCAAAGCCCTCAAGGCCGCCGGGCGTCCGGTGATCGGCTTCGGCGCGGGTGAGCCGGACTTCCCGACTCCCGACTACATCGTGGAGGCCGCGATCGAGGCCTGCCGCAACCCGAAGTACCACCGCTACACCCCGGCCGGCGGGCTCCCCGAGCTCAAGGCCGCCATCGCCGCCAAGACGCTGCGCGACTCCGGGTACGAGGTCGAGACCTCCCAGATCCTGGTGACCAACGGCGGCAAGCAGGCGATCTACGAGGCGTTCGCCGCGATCCTCGATCCGGGCGACGAGGTCATCGTCCCGGCGCCGTACTGGACGACCTACCCCGAGTCGATCCGGCTCGCGGGCGGTGTCCCGGTCGAGGTCGTCGCCGACGAGACCACCGGCTACCGCGTCTCCGTGGAGCAGCTGGAGGCGGCGCGCACGGAGCGTACGAAGGTCGTCCTCTTCGTCTCCCCCTCGAACCCGACGGGTGCGGTGTACAGCGAGGCGGACGCCGAGGCGATCGGCCGCTGGGCCCTCGAGCACGGGCTGTGGGTGCTGACCGACGAGATCTACGAGCACCTCGTCTACGGCGACGCGAAGTTCACCTCGCTGCCGGCCCTCGTCCCCGAGCTGCGTGACAAGTGCATCGTGGTCAACGGTGTGGCCAAGACCTATGCGATGACCGGCTGGCGTGTGGGGTGGATCGTCGGCCCGAAGGATGTGGTGAAGGCCGCGACCAACCTCCAGTCGCACGCCACGTCGAACGTCTCCAACGTCGCGCAGATCGCGGCGCTGGCCGCGGTGTCCGGGAACCTGGACGCGGTCGCCGAAATGCGTACCGCCTTCGACCGCCGCCGCCAGACGATCGTGCGGATGCTCAACGAGATCGACGGCGTGCTGTGCCCGGAGCCGGAGGGCGCGTTCTACGCGTACCCCTCGGTGAAGGCGCTGCTGGGCAAGGAGATCCGCGGCAAGCGTCCGGCCACTTCGGTGGAGCTGGCGGCGCTGATCCTGGAGGAGGCCGAGGTGGCCGTCGTGCCGGGCGAGGCCTTCGGTACGCCGGGCTATCTGCGGCTGTCGTACGCACTGGGCGACGAGGACCTGGTCGAGGGTGTGTCGCGGCTGCAGAAGCTGCTGGCCGAGGCCCGCGACTGAGTCTGCTCGATGTGAGTTGCCTGACAACGGGCTCCCTGCTCCGGCCGGGGGCCCGTTGCCGTTCCTGTTAACCCGTTCCCGGTTCCCGTTTCTTCGTTCGGGCAAGGACCCGATCGGGGAAAGGGGCTGCCGTACGGCGGGCGGGTGCGGCAGGATCCTGCAATGGAGCACGTCCGAGATCTCAGCCTGCTGCCGAAGGCCCATCTGCATCTGCACTTCACCGGGTCGATGCGGCCCACCACCCTGCTCGAGCTCGCCGACAAGTACGGCGTACATCTGCCCGACGCGCTGACCAGCGGCGAACCGCCCAAGCTACGGGCGACCGACGAGCGCGGCTGGTTCCGTTTCCAGCGGCTCTACGACATCGCGCGGTCCTGTCTGCGCTCCCCCGAGGACATCCAGCGGCTGGTGCACGAGGCCGCCGAGGAGGATGTGCGGGACGGCTCGGGCTGGCTGGAGATCCAGGTCGACCCCACGTCGTACGCCCCCATGCTGGGCGGGCTGATCCCGGCGCTGGAGATCATCCTGGACGCGGTCGACCGCGCCGCGCGGGACACCGGGCTCGGAATACGGGTACTGGTCGCGGCGAACCGTATGAAGCACCCGCTGGACGCCCGCACCCTGGCCCGGCTCGCCGTGCGGTACGCGGACCGGGGGGTCGTCGGCTTCGGCCTCTCCAACGACGAACGCCGTGGCATGGCACGTGACTTCGACCGCGCCTTCGCGATCGCCAGGGAAGGCGGCCTGCTGGCGGCGCCCCACGGCGGCGAGCTGACCGGCCCCGCGTCCGTACGGGACTGTCTGGACGATCTGCGCGCCTCCCGGATCGGCCACGGCGTACGGGCCGCGGAGGACGCGCGCCTGCTGCGGAAGCTGGCCGAGCGCGGGGTGACGTGCGAGGTGTGCCCCTCGTCGAATGTGGCGCTGGGCGTGTACGAGAAGCCGGAGCACGTACCACTGCGGACGCTGTACGACGCGGGCGTGCCGATGGCACTGGGGGCGGACGACCCGCTTCTCTTCGGGTCGCGGCTGGCGGCGCAGTACGAGCTGGCGCGCAGGCATCACGACTTCACGGACGCGGAACTGGCGGAACTGGCCCGCCAGTCGGTGCGCGGGTCGGCGGCGCCCGAGAACGTGCGGATCAAACTGCTGGCCGGGATCGACGACTGGCTGGCTGCCCCGGCGGCCTGATGCGCGCGCGGCGCTTCTCCCCGTCGGCGGCGTGCCTGTCGGTGCGCTGCTCGGCGGTCCGCACGGTGAGCGGGGTGCCGTGGACCGGCTTGCGGCGCTGCCCGGGACGGCCGAGACGGCTGGAGACGGCTGATGCGGGCTGGTGCGGGCGGGGCTGCTGGGGGCTTGCCGCCATTCCCTTTCGGGGGTGCTCCCCCGGGCTCAGCGTGATGTTCAGCGTGGACCTGTCGCCACGGAGATTCCGTGCAGGATCGTGCGGACGATTCCCCGTACGAACGCGTCGAGCGGCTGCGGAGGCATTCCGTCCGCCGTCATGTCGTACGCGAAGGCCCGCTGGGCGCAGGCACCCAGCAGCAGCGAGGCGGCCGCGTAGGTGTCGGCACCGGCCCGGATGCGGCCGGCGTCCTGCTCGGCGCGCAGATAGGCGTCGAGGCCCCGGATGGGCATGTGCGGGCCTCTGCCCAGCTCGCGCATGGCGGCATCGTGGCGCTGCTTGAGCCTGGGTTCGGCGTAGAGCGAGGCCGCGATCGGGAAGCTCTGGGCGTAGAAGAGCGCGGCCTCGCGGGCGATCTCGGTGAGGTTCTCCTCGACACTCCGCTCGGCGGGATGCGCGACGAGCCTGTCCAGCACCGGGTTGAGCCGGGGCAGCCGCTCCATCAGCACGGCCACAAAGAGCTCCTCCTTGCTCGTGAAGTACTTGTACAGCGCCGCCTCCGAGCAGCCGGCCGCCCTGGCGATCTCCTTCGTGGTGGCACGGGCGAGGCCGATGGTGAGCATGAGCTCATGCGCGGCGTCGAGGATGCGCACGCGGGTCGGCTTCTGCTGCATGAGTCTCCAGCCAGGCTTGACGAGCGGGTGAGTGTCCGCTCACCCTAAGGGTGAGTGAATACTTACCCACCTTGGAGATGCGGCCAATGAGACTCACGGTCTTCGGAGCGACCGGCGGTATCGGACAGGAGATCGTCCGGCAGGGACTGGCGGCAGGGCACCAGGTCACGGCGGTGGTTCGCGATCCGGCGCGGCTGACGGTAACGGGCGGAGGCCTGGAGGTCTGCACGGCGGCGCTGGACGACCCGGAGGCGCTGCGACCGGCCGTGGCGGGCCGGGACGCGGTGCTCTCGGGGATCGGGCCGCGCACCACGAAGCAGGTGGGCGTCGCGTCGGGCCTCACGCGGGTGATCCTGCGTGCGCTGGACGCGGAGGGCGTGCGCCGCTTCCTCGCGGTGAGCGCGGCACCCGTCGGCCCGGTGCCGGAGAACGAGACCTTCTTCCTGCGATACGTCGGGACGCCACTGATCTCACGGATCCTGCGCAAGCACTACGACGACCTGCGGATCATGGAGAACGATCTTCGGAGCAGCGCGGCCGACTGGACCTCGGTACGGCCGCCGAGGCTGGTCGACGTGCCGGTGACGGGTGTCTACCGCAGAGCCGTCGGCGCGAACCCGCGCGGCGGGTCGAAGATAGGGCGGGCGGACGTGGCGCACGCAATGCTGGCGATGATCGACGACCCGGCGACGCTGAAGCAGGCGGTCGGAGTGGCGTACTGAGGGAGCGGCGCCGGTGTACCGGGGAGTGGCGCCGGCACACAGGCAGTGGCGCCCGCGTCCCGAGGCGCGCACTCCCGTGCCCTCAGAGGCTGACGCCGACCGTCACCGGCTCGTTGACCAGCGTCACGCCGAAGGCCTCGCGCACGCCGGCCACGACTTCCCGGGCGAGGGCCAGCAGATCCTCGGTGGTGGCCTCGCCGCGGTTGGTGAGCGCGAGCGTGTGCTTGGTGGAGATTCGGGCCGGGCCGGAGCCGTATCCCTTGGTGAAGCCGGCCTTGTCGATCAGCCAGGCCGCCGAGGTCTTGGTGCGACCGTCGCCCGCCGGGAAGGCGGGCGGCTCGGTCTGCGGACCGAGGCGGTCGTGGACCCGGGCGAGGAAGGTGTCGTACGCCTCCTGCGTCAGGATCGGGTTGGTGAAGAAGGACCCGGCGGACCAGGTGTCGTGGTCCTCGGGGTCCAGCACCATGCCCTTGCGCGCACGCAGTTCGAGAACGACCCTGCGGGCGGCCGAGATCTCCACCCGGTCGCCGGCCAGGCAGCCGAGGGCGCGAGCCGTCTCCGGGTACTTGACCGGGGCCGAGAGGCCGCCGGCGTCCTCGAGTGCGAAGCGGACGCGCAGCACGACGAAGCGGTCGGGGTGCTGCTTGAAGCGGCTGTGGCGGTACGAGAAGTCGCACTCGGCGTTGGAGAGGGTGACCGTCTCGCAGGTGGCGCGGTCGTAGGCGACAACCTCGGTGATGGTGCTGGAGACCTCCTGGCCGTACGCGCCGACGTTCTGGATCGGGGTCGCGCCGGCCGAGCCGGGGATGCCGGCGAGGCACTCCACGCCCGCCAGACCGGCCTCGACCGTGCGGGCGACGGCGTCCGACCAGACCTCGCCCGCGGCCAGCTCGAGCTCCGTGCCGTCGAGGCGGAAGCCGCGGGTGGCGATACGCAGCGCGGTGCCGTCGAAGCCCTTGTCCCCGATGACCAGGTTGCTGCCGCCGCCGATGATCAGCAGCGGGGTACCTGCGGCATCCGCCGCACGCACGGCGGCGATCACCTCGTCGTCGGTCGTGGCCGTGACGAGGCGCGTCGCGGGGCCGCCGAGGCGGAAGGTGGTCAGGGGGGCGAGGGGAGTGTCGTGGAGTTCCTGCACGGGGACAAGGGTACGAGAACGGCCCCGCCGGTCAGGGCGGGGCCGTTCCCGGGGCCGTCGGCAGGAGCAGTTTCTTGCGGACGGCTTCCGCGCGCGGCTTCCGCCCGGGCGCCGCCGAGCGGCTCCTGCCCCGCGGCGGTTTTTGCGAGCTTCACCTGCGAACCGTTCCTGCGAACCGCTCCTGCGAACTGCTTTCGAGGAGAAAGGGTGCCGTTCAGACGGCCGTGAGCTCGCGCTCCCCGGCCGGGGAATCCCCCGCCGGCTCTCCCTGCTGCTTGCTGCGACCCGGGATGAGCAGGGCGGTGAGTGCCGCGAGGGCCACTGCTGCCGCGCCGATCCAGAGGGCGGGGACGGTGCCGTCGGTGAAGGTGTCGCCCGACTCGTAGCCGCCCCGGGCGGCGAAGACCGCGCCCAGTACCGCGATGCCGAGGGCTCCGCCGACCTCCCGGAGCGCGTTGTTGGCGCCGGAGGCTATGCCCTGCTCGGCGGGGCGGACGCTGGACATGACCACACTGGCGGCCGGGGCGAAGTACAGCGCCATACCGATGCCGCTGAGGATCAGGGCGGGCAGCTGGGCGGCGTAGGAGACACCGGGCTCCAGGATCGCGGCGTACCAGGCGAGGCCGACTGCCTGGAGGACGAGGCCCGCCGTGACGACCGGGCGGCCGCCGATCCGGTCGGAGAGGTAGCCGGCAAGGGGAGCGACGATCAGCGGCATACCGGTCCAGGGGAGCATCCGCAGGCCCGCCTCGGTGGGCGAGTAGCCGACGACCACCTGCAGGAACTGGCTGAGCAGGAAGATCGAGCCGAACATCCCCAGGAACATCAGCAGGCTCGCGATATTGATCCCGAAGAAGGCACGGTCACGGAAGAGACGCATGGGGAGCATGGGGTTCTTGTTGGTGAACCCATGGCGTACGAAGGTGATCAGGAGCACGGTCCCCACGATCAGGCCGGCCAGGATCGGAGTGCTGGTCCAGCCGTCGGCCTGGCCGTTGACCAGGGCGTAGACGATGCCGAAAAGGCCACCGCTGACGAGCAGGGTGCCGGGGATGTCGAGCCGGGCGTTCGGGGCGTACGACTCAGCCAGGCGCAGCCGGGCCAGCGGCAGCAGGGCCAGGCCGATCGGGACGTTCAGCCAGAAGATCCACTGCCAGGAAATGTGCTCGGTCAGACTGCCGCCGATGAGCGGTCCGCTGGCGATGGCAATGCCGGTGACGGCGCTGAAGATACCGAGCGCCACGCCGCGGCGGGCCACGGGGACCGCAGCGGTGAGCAGGGTCAAGGTGAGCGGCATCATGATCGCGGCGCCCACGCCCTGAACGGCCCGGGCGGCGATCAGGGCGTCGATGCCGGACGCCAGGGCGGCCCCGGCGGACGCTCCGGTGAAGACCGTCAGGCCCACTATGAAGAGCCTCCGGCGGCCGAAGCGGTCGCCGAGGGCCGCACCGAACATCAGCAGGACGGCGAAGGTGAGGGTGTACGCGCTCACGGTCCACTCGAGGTCTTCCAGAGCACCGCCGAGATCCTTGCGGATGGAGGGGAGGGCGGTGGTGACGACGAGATTGTCGAGGGCCGCCATGAATCCGGCGACGCTGGTGATGACGAGGGCCCAGGCGGCACCGCCACGGCGGGCTGTGTGCTGGTTCACTGCTTCTCCAGAGTTAGTAATTGATGACTAACTTTCATGGGCAGAACTCTGCCGCCTCGAGGGGCGGAGGGATGCTGCGACTAGCGCGGAACCCCGATGCCCGACATGTCGAGCCCGGACCACACCCGGTGGTCCTGCGGGAAGCCCAGCGCCACCAGAACGTTGATCAGCATGCCGCAGCCGAGGAAGTCGGTCGTCGCCTTGACGTCACCGGCGAAGGCGATCTGCGCCTGGTCCCAGATCTCGGCCCAGCCCGCCCTGATCCGCTCACCGAATTCGTGGTCCCCCGCCGCCTCGGCGGAGGCCACCGCGACATACACCTGCATCTGCATCAGCAGCTTGTCGCGGTCGTCGATGAGCCGCATGTACGCGGCGGCCATCGCCTCCAGCGGCGAACTGTCGGGGCGTCGTTCAAGAGCGTCGGCGAAGGCCTTGGGGGTCTCCTCCAGGCAGCGGAGCGCCGCCGCCAGGAACAGCTCCCGCTTGTTCTTGAAGAGACGGAAGAGATACGGCTGCGACACGCCGACACGCTGGGCGATGACCTCGGTGGAGGTGCCGTTGTAGCCGCCGCGCGCGAATTCGGTGATCGCTGCACGAATGACGCTCTCGCGCCGCTCCTCTGCACTCATTCTGACCATGGACACTAAGTTAGTGGCCAATCACTAACAACGTCAAGAGGCGCCGGGGAACGGCAACGAGCCCGGACACCACGGGAACGAGCCCGGAGAGCGCGTAGCCGGGGAACGCGCATCCGGGAACGCGCAAGGGGCGCCCCTCCAGGAGGGACGCCCCTTACGCCGCTGCACAGAGCCACACACAGCGTGACGGCCGCGTACGGTCGTGCCGCGGACGGTCGCGCCGCGGAGTGTCAGGCGAGCCGGACCACCGCGCGGGACATCCCCAGCACCTTCTGGCCGGCACTCATCGCCGTCAGATCGACACGCACCCGGTTGTCGTCCAGCTTGACCGCCACCTTGCCGCTGACCTCGATCAGCGCGCCCTTCTCGTCGTTCGGCACGATGACGGGCTTGGTGAAGCGGACTCCGTACTCGACGACCGCACCCGGGTCGCCGACCCAGTCCGTCACCACACGGACCGCCTCGGCCATGGTGAACATGCCGTGAGCGATCACGTCCGGAAGCCCGACTTCCGTGGCGAACCTCTCGTTCCAGTGGATCGGGTTGAAATCGCCGGAGGCGCCCGCGTACCGCACCAGTGTGGCGCGCGTCACGGGAAAGCTCTGCGCCGGCAGCTCGGTGCCGACCTCGACCTCGTCGTATGCGATCTTCGCGGTCATCCCTCACACCCCCTCGGCGGCGCGCGAAACCAGCTTGGTCCACGCGGTCACCACATGCTCGCCGGCCTCGTCGTGCACCTCACCGCGGATGTCCACGATGTCGTTGCCCGCAAGGGACTTGATGGCCTCGATGGTCGAGGTGACCGTCAGCCGGTCCCCCGCCCGCACCGGCCGTGTGTACGCGAACTTCTGGTCGCCGTGCACCACGCGGTCGTAGTCCAGTCCCAACTGGGGATCCTGAATAACCTGTTCCGCCGCCTTGAAGGTGATCGCGAAGGCGAAAGTCGGCGGAGCGATCACATCGACGTGGCCGAGCGCCTTGGCGGCCTCCGGGTCGGTGTACGCGGCATTGGCGTCACCCACCGCTTCGGCGAACTCGCGGATCTTTTCCCGGCCTACCTCGTACGGCGCGGTGGGCGGATAGTTACGCCCCACGAAGGACTGGTCGAGCGCCATGGGCTGGCTCCCTCCTGATGGATTGACCACTACAAACGACACGAGGCCGCCCCCAGTGGGGACGGCCTCGTATACGAGCCTGATTCAGCGCGTTTCGCGGTGCGCCGTGTGTGAGTTGCAGCGCGGGCAGTGCTTCTTCATCTCAAGACGGTCCGGGTTGTTGCGCCGGTTCTTCTTGGTGATGTAGTTCCGCTCCTTGCACTCCACGCAGGCCAGCGTGATCTTCGGGCGGACGTCTGTGGCAGCCACGTGAGTGCTCCTTGACGGACGGATGGACGGATGAACGCATAAAAGAGTAGCCGATCGGAGGACCGACCCCACAATCGGCTACTGTATGTAGCGGTGACCGGACTTGAACCGGTGACACAGCGATTATGAGCCGCTTGCTCTACCGACTGAGCTACACCGCTGCGATGCTGGATCCCCTCGCCCGAAGGCGAGGATCACCACCATCAGAGCCCCAATACGGAATCGAACCGTAGACCTTCTCCTTACCATGGAGACGCTCTACCGACTGAGCTATTGGGGCGAGCGATGAAGACATTACACGGTCGGTTGCCGATCGCCCAAATCCGTTTGCCCGCCCCCTGCCGAGCCCTGTTCCCGGGTTCCGCCCCGCCCGTCCCGTACGCCACTCGTGGCCCCACCGGTACGACTATTGCGCTCCTCCTCGAAGCTCGCTCGGAGCGCCCCTAGGCTCGGCTCACGCTGCGTGATCCTGCCCCCTCCGTCACGCCGCCCGAGCCCGCCGCCCGAGCCCCACCGCCCCACTGCCCATGCAGGAGCGCGATGCCCGACAGCCAGCCGCAGCCCCCCGACGGCGCCCCCGCGGACACCACTGCGCTGCTGCTCCGCGGCGCCCGGCTCACGGACGGCCGCACGGTCGACGTACGGCTGAGCGGCGGACGCATCGAGGCGGTCGGCACCGCGGGCAGTCTGTCCCCGCACTCCGCACGCGTGGATCTGAACGGCTTTCTGCTGCTCCCCGCCCCGGCCGAGCCGCACGCCCATGGCGACACCGCGCTCACCGCCGACACCCCCGGCCCCGTCTCGTACGCCACCGAGGATGTCCAGCGGCGTGCCACCGAGGCCGCGTTGCTGCAGCTCGGGCACGGAGCGACGGCCATACGCGCCCACGTACGGACCGGGGACGTGCAGGGACTCGGCCCACTGGAGGCCGTGCTCCAGGCGCGGCGTTCGCTGCGTGGGCTGGCCGATCTGACAGCCGTCGCCGTGCCCCGGCTGCTCACGGGCGTCGCGGGGGCGGACGGCCTGGCGATACTGCGGGACGCCGTGAAGATGGGCGCCGGAGTGGTGGGCGGCTGCCCGGACTCCGACCCCGATCCGGCCGGCTACGCGGAGGCGGTGCTCAAGGTCGCCACCGAGCACGGCTGTCCGGTGGACCTGCACACCCACGGCGACGATCCGGCACGGCTCGCACGACTGGCGGCGATGGTCGGCGGCCTGCGGCCCGGGGTGTCGATCGGGCCGTGCGCGGGGCTCTCGCAGCTGCCGCGCGAGGTGGCCTCGCGCGTCGCCGACCAGCTCGCGGCGGCGGGGGTCACGGTGGTGTGTCTGCCGCAGGGCGGGTGCGAGGCCGTGGAACAGCGGGGCCATGCGCCGGTGCGTCTGCTCCGCGCGGCCGGGGTACGGGTCACGGCGGGCAGCGGGGCGCTGCGCGACGTCTCGAATCCCGTGGGCCGCGGGGACCCGCTCGAAGCGGCATATCTGCTGGCCGCGCAGGGCGGGATGCGGGCGCAGGAGGCGTACGGGGCGGTGGCCGGAGCCGCACGGGAGGCGATGGGGCTGCCCGAGGTGCGGGTGGAGGCCGGCTTCCCGGCGGAGCTGCTGGCCGTGCGCGGCGAGCAGCTCGCGGGGGTGCTGTCGCTCGCGTACAGCCGGATCGTCATTCACCGCGGGCGAGTGGTGGCCAGGACGAGCGCGGTACGCGAGTACTGCGACTCGGCGGCGGCCGTCGCTCTCGAACTGCCGCGACAGGGGCGGCAGGACACCGGCCCGAGTGGCGGGCCGTGAGCGGGGCCTGGGGCGGGCAGCTGGGCGGGCCCGTGAGCAGCCGCAGATGGGCGGGCTCTGCGCAGGCCCCGGACAGGCCCCGGACAGGCTCCGGGCGGGCTCCAGGCGGGCCCTGGGCGGGCCCTGGACGTCGACGAGGGCCCGCCGAGGACCGTCCGTGAGCGAGCGATCCGCTCAGGACGTACCGTCGTAGACATGCGCATTGTCATCGCTGGAGGACATGGTCAGATCGCACGCCGTCTCGAGCGGCTGCTCTCGGCGCGCGGGCACGAGGTCGCGGGCATCATCCGCAAGCCGGAACAGGCGGCCGACCTGCGGGATGCGGGAGCCGAACCGGTGCTCCTGGACCTGGAGTCGGCCTCGGCGGAGGACGTCGCCGCGGTACTCCAGGGCGCCGACGCCGCGGTGTTCGCCGCGGGCGCGGGCCCGGGGAGCGGCCCCGCACGCAAGGAGACGGTGGACCGGGGCGCCGCGGTACTTTTCGCGGACGCGGCGGAACAGACGGGCGTACGGCGGTACATCGTGGTGTCGTCGATGGGCGCCGCCCCGGACCACGAGGGCGACGGCGAGTTCGACGTCTATCTGCGGGCGAAGGGCGCCGCGGACGCATACGTACGCTCCCTGTCCGGACTCGACTGGACGATTCTGCGACCGGGCACGCTGACGAACGACGCGGGCAAGGGTCTCGTACAGCTGAAGGCCTCCACCGGGCCCGGGACCGTGCCGCGTGACGATGTCGCGGCGGTGCTCGCGGAGATCGCGGAGACGCCGGGAACGGCCGGGCTGACGCTCGAGCTGATCAGCGGGTCGGTGCCGGTGTCCGTCGCGGTGAAAGACGTCGCCGGGAACTGACCCACGGGAACTGATCCGCCCTGCCGATGAATTCCCGGTCCCCGCTCAGTCCTTGATGCCATGAGGGAATACATGTCTGAGATCCGGCCCGCTGTCGTGGAGCGCGGGGAGCAGCTTTACGCATTCGTCCGCGGGTCCGTACGGATGGACGCCTTCGGCGTGATCGGGGACCGGCTGCCGGAACTGATCGGCTGGCTGACCGGCCACGGGGCGGAACTCGCCGGAGCCCCGTTCTTCCGCTTCAACACCATTGACATGGAAGGGGAGTCGGTGGTCGAGGCGGGAGTGCCGGTCGTCTCCGCGCCGGAGCCCGAGGGCGACATCGGCGTAGCCGTGCTGCCGGCCGGCCGCTATGCGACGGTCACCCATGTCGGCCACCCCGACCAGCTGTTCGGCGTCATCACCGAGCTGCGGCACTGGGCGGAGCGGGAGGGTCTGGAATGGGACATGACCGAGGTGGGTGGTGTCGAGCACTGGGCCTGCCGGATCGAGTCGTACAGGACCGACCCGCGGGTGGAGCCCGACCCGTCCAAGTGGGAGATCGAGCTGGCGTTCCGGCTGGCCGGCTGAGAGGGCTCCACGCTCCCCCCGGCGAACAGCCGACCCCGGCACGACGATGGCCCCCGATCCGCGTTTGCGCAGATCAGGGGCCATCCTCATCACGTGGCGGCGCCAGGATTCAAACCTGGGCAGGCAGAGCCGACGGATTTACGGTCGGCTCCCCACGTTGTCCCCATCCGGCCCCCGACCTGTGGGGTAGAGGCGGACGGCACCGGCGTGAGTGCGCGCCATCCATACCCCGTCCAGATCTTGGTTCCGGTGACGCTCTTTCGATTTCTGATGCACGTCCGAGCGCGCCGCTTGCCGCCTCGCGCCCGCCGTCCTGTCCGCTACGCCGGCCGTCACGCCGCCCAGTCCGGCCGCCGTCCCAGGTACTTCAGCAGCTCCGCCACCGCGTCGTCCCCCGGCTCCGCCGGCACCACCGGTGCGAAGGCGAAGGCTCGCAGCGGTTCGACGAACTGCCGGGCCGCGCCGAGGAGATCGGACGCGAGCTCCGGGGTCAGCGGCGACGGCTGCCCGGTGGCGACGGCGATGTCCCAGGCGTGCACGGCGGCGTCCAGGGCACAGGCGCTCGCGCCGAGGGCCGCGGGCATCTTGTTCGGCGGCAGCGACGACCGGATCGCATCGGGAAGCGGCGGCGCTCCGTCGCATCGCCGGGTGCCGGAGCGCCTAGATCTCATTCCGGCCGCGTCCCGAGCCGCTCGGCCAGGAAGGCGATGATCTCGTTCCGGGCCTGCACGGTGGGGTGACCGTCCTGGTCGACGAGGTGTGCCGTGACGACGCTGTGGGCGCAACCGACGACGTCACGGAAGAAGGGCGGAGGGTTCGAGTTCGCCGTATCGGCTTCGAGTACGCGGCCGTCGAATGCGTCCCCGAGCAGCGCTCGGTAAGCCGCGAACCGCTGGCCGGTGCACCACCTGTCGTTGTCGAAGCGGTAGGCGAGAACCTTCAATCCGTCTCGCGCTACGCGTTCAGCCACGGCAGCAGCGTCTTCGTCGCTGATCTCCAGACCGCCGGGGTCGTCGAGCGGAAGCGACGGATGGTTGACCACTGGTGCGATGACAGCGGGTTCGAGAGCCATGGTCAAGGCGAAGTTGCCGGTAAAACACAGACCGACGGCGCCGACGCCAGGCCCGCCGCACTCGGCGTGCGCCAGGCGGGCGAGGCCGCGCAGCCAGGTGACGACGGGGCTGGTGCCGCCACCGGCAAACGCTCGGAACTCGGCGCTGACGCACGCGCGTCGAACGATGGTCTCGCGTGCCTCGGCGAGCGGATAGGCACCGTCGACGCCGAAAAGAGAGGGCAGGTACACGGAGAAGCCGGCATCACGCACCCACCGCGCGAACCGCGCGACGTCGGGGCTGATACCCGGCATCTCGGGCATGAGGATGACTGCCGGTCCTGACCCGGCAACGTACACGGTCTTGTCGACGTCCTCGACGCTGACGGCTCTCCGCGAGAAGTCGTCCAAGGGGTCGCTCTGTCCTCGCATGATGGTCATGACCGAGATGATGATGAGCGGCCGACCTCCTGAGAAGCGGTGGCATCGCCACGTATCCCGGTAATATCGCCACCCGTTCAATGGCGCCGGAGGGACCGCATGAGTCCGCTGCGAGTGGGTGTGCTGGCCTATCCCGGCTGCTTCGCGTCGGAGGTGTTCGGAGTCCCCGACCTCCTGGCAATGGCTACTCACGTCGCCGCGGCGCAGGGGTCGGTTCAGCCGGCCTACGAGGCGTCGGTCATCTCGCCCCGGCGGCGTGTGATCGCGTCCGGCGGCTCGGTCCTCGACGTCTCGGCGGTTCGCCCGGTAGACGTCCTGATCGTGCCGGGCTTCGAGCTTTCGCCCACGCTCGATCTCGACGCGACACTCGCGAAACTGGAACCGGAAGTAGCGTCGATTCGCTCGCAGGCGGCCTCGGGGACCGCTGTCGTATCGATCTGCGTCGGCGCCTTCGTGGTCGCTGAAGCCGGGCTGCTCGGCGGGCGCGAAGCGACCACGTCGTGGTTGTTCGCGGATCGGTTCGCCCGCCGGTACGCTGACGTGCGCCTTCGCCCGGAGAGCTTGGTCGTGACCGACCGGGGGGTGACGACCACAGCGGCCTTCAGCGCCATGTACGACTTCGCGCTGCAGCTCATCCGCGAGCACGACGGCCCCCGCGTCGCCCGTAGCACCGCGCGTATCGCGCTTGTTGATGATGCACGTTCCACGCAGGCTCCCTATGTCGACTCGGCGCTCATACCCACTGTGGGCAGGGAGTTCTCGCTCGGCGTCAAGCGGTGGCTGGACCAGAACCTCAGTGCTCGCTATGACCTGCCCACCCTCGCCCAGGAGTTCCACGTCAGCACGAGAACCATGCTCCGTCGCTTCGGCGACGAGGCCGGCGAGACGCCACTCGCGTACCTGCAGACGGCCCGGGTGCGTCGAGCCAGACATCTGCTGGAGACGACCGACAGGACCGTCGCAAGCATCGCCGCCGACGTTGGGTATCGCGACCCTGGGGCGTTCAGCGGCATCTTTGCCAGACACACGGGCCAGCGTCCGAGGGAGTACCGCGCGATATTCCATCGTCGCTGCGACCACCACGGGTCAACCCGACAAACGGAGGCGTGAGACCCGCCCGCGACGGCAACAGCCCCCTCAATGCCGGGCCAAGCGCAGGCCTCCGCAGGGCCCACAACCCCGGGTGTACGCCGCATTCCTGAAGGGGGCGAGGACGCGGCCGACGCGAAGATCTCAGCTCGTCTGAGCCGGCACCGAAACCCTCCGGCCGGATCCCCGTCGTGATCACGCGTCCAGTACTGCTCGGGGCGAGGATTCCCGTGGATTTCCGTGGATTCCCGTCCACAGCCCGTCCAGAACTACTGATAGAGAGTGTGCGAGAACGAGACATTGCGCGACAGTCCATCCTGGCGGCTGCTCTCATGACGATGGCCCCTGATCCGCGTTTCCTGCAGATCAGGGGCCATCTTCATCACGTGGCGGCGCCAGGATTCGAACCTGGGTAGGCAGAGCCGACGGATTTACAGTCCGTTCCCATTGGCCACTCGGGCACACCGCCATGGGATATCGCCGTGAGGATCACCGCTGTGGGTGGTGCTCCCTGGCAACGACGTAAACGATACCTGATGCGCGGGGGTGCTTCGCCACTGGATTGATCAGCCCTCCGGGCCGACGCGGGTGGCTAGGCTTGACCGAGCGGTCCGGGGACTTCCGGCCGCGCCTCACGCACCCGATACAAGGAGCCACAGGACATGGCCGACTCCAGTTTCGACATCGTCTCGAAGGTCGAGCGGCAGGAGGTCGACAACGCCCTCAACCAGGCCGCGAAGGAGATCTCCCAGCGCTACGACTTCAAGAACGTCGGAGCTTCGATTGCCTGGTCCGGCGAGAAGATTCTGATGCAGGCCAATTCCGAGGAGCGGGTCACCGCAATCCTCGACGTCTTCCAGACCAAGCTGGTCAAGCGCGGGATCTCGCTGAAGTCGCTGGACGCGGGCGAGCCCCAGCTGTCCGGCAAGGAATACAAGATCTTCGCCTCGATCGAGGAAGGCATCTCCCAGGAGAACGCCAAAAAGGTGGCGAAGATCATCCGCGACGAGGGCCCCAAGGGCGTCAAGGCCCAGGTCCAGGGCGAAGAGCTGCGGGTCAGCTCGAAGAGCCGGGACGACCTGCAGGCCGTGCAGGCCCTGCTGAAGGGGCAGGACTTCGACTTCGCGCTGCAGTTCGTGAACTACCGCTGAGCGCGGCCGGGCGCGGCGCGGGCTCATCGGGGGCGGGGCGGCTCGGCTGCTCCGCCCCCGGCCCGTTCGGCTGGGTGGGCCCGGCTGGACGTGACGGCAGGGGACGGGGCGCGACGTCCGATTTCCGCCAGCGTCCGGGAAGCGGGAGTCGCAGACTCGTAGGCGCAGGACAGAAGGACAGGGCAGGGCAGGACGGGGCAGGACGCGCCGCGAGGAAGGGAACGAGCCATGACGGTCTACACGGCCATCGACAGCCCGCTGGGCGAATTGCTGCTGGTCGGCAAGGAGTCCGCCACGGCGAAGGGCGGCACCGCGCTCGCCTCGCTCTCGCTGCCCGGCCAGAAGGGCGCCGCTGTCGTCCAGGACGGTTGGCGGCGCGACCCGGCGGCCTTCGCGGAGATCGGCAGCCAGCTGGCTTCGTACTTCGAGGGCCGGCTGATGCACTTCGAGATCGAGTGCGTCGGTGGCGGGACGGAGTTCCAACGGCGGGTGTGGAACGCGCTGGAGGAGATCCCTTACGGAGAGACGGCGACCTACGGGGAGATCGCCGAGCGGGTCGGCACATCGGCGGTGGGGGTACGCGCCGTGGGCACCGCAATCGGGCGCAATCCGCTGCTCGTCGTACGGCCGTGCCACCGGGTCATCGGGGCGGACGGGGCCCTTCGGGGGTACGCGGGCGGGCTGGAGCGCAAGGAGCTTCTCCTGGGTCTCGAGGGCGCGCCGGCGGCCTCGTGAACGGGTCGTGAGTACGTGCGGGGTGAGTACGTCGTGAGCGGGGAGGCGCTGTTCCCGAGGGAGCGGGCTGTCGTCGCCCCGGGGGCGGTGCATGTGCCGGGGTGGCTGTCGGTGGAACGGCAGCGGGAACTGGTCGACGCCTGCCGGGCATGGGCCCGCGGCCCCGTGCCGATCCGGCACACCGTACTGCCGGGCGGCGGCGTGATGTCCGTACAGACCGTGTGCGTCGGATGGCACTGGCAGCCGTATCGGTACACCCGTACCGCCGACGACGTGAACGGTGCACGGGTCGCTGAATTCCCGGACTGGCTGGTGGAGTTGGGTCGTTCGGCGCTGGTCGAGGCGTACGGAGAACATCAGGGGTACTCCCCCGACACCGCACTGATCAACTTCTACGACGGCGCGGCGAAGATGGGGATGCACCAGGACAGGGAAGAGCGGTCCGGTGCGCCGGTGGTGTCGCTGAGCATCGGCGACAGCTGCGTCTTCCGGTTCGGGAACACCGATACGCGAGGGCAGCCGTATGCGGATGTGGAGCTGGCGTCCGGGGACCTCTTCGTCTTCGGCGGACCCTCACGACTCGCGTACCACGGGGTGCCGAAGGTGTACCCGGGGACGGCCGACCCGGCGACGGGGATGAGCGGCGGACGGCTGAACATCACCCTGCGGGAGACCGGGCTCTGAGCCTGCTCCGTCAGCGTGAGCGTGAGTGGCCGAACAGGATCCGGTAGGCGATCAGCAGCACGAGCGAGCCGCCGATGGCCGCGGCCCACGTGGCCCCGTCGTAGAACTCGTTGGTGATCGGCCGGTCCAGGTAGCGGGCCGATATCCAGCCGCCGGTGAAGGCGCCGGCGACGCCGATGAGCGTGGTGCCGATCAGGCCGCCCGGGTCGCGGCCGGGGAGCAGGATCTTGGCTATGGCTCCGGCGAGCAGTCCGAGGATGATCCAGCTGATGATGCCCATGCCGTGAACCTGCCTTTCGTACGGTGTTGCCCTGGAGGACGCAGGGGGGACCGGTCGCGGTTGCGGAGATCATTGGGCCGCTGCGCGTGACACAGGAGCTGCGGCACGCACTCGGGCTTTTCGACGCGGTCGTGATCGGGCCGGGTTCGACGGTCGGGGCGGGAACATTCGCAACGCCATGTCGTCGGCGCGGCTCGCCCGTCCGCCCGCCCGCTACCCGGTGTCCGCGGGACATATGGGTACGGGCGGGAGCGGCTCGGGGAGTTCTGGGGGTATCTCGCGGGCTGGCGAGCGCGGGTGCGGGTGCGGGTGCGGCGGAACGGTGAGCCACCGCGGCTCATATGCGCGCGCGACCCGGCAACTGCTCGGTCTCGGTCATGTGTTCATGGTGGACCACGGCACGGACGATCAGGCCAGAACGACCTCGATCTTCTGCTCGGCGAAGAGCTCGAGGAGATTTTCGAAGGTTTCCTGCTCGTGGTACATGAGCGGACTGAGGCCGAGGCACCTGCGTGCCACGTGGTGGTCGTGCCAGACCAGGGTGAACGGTCCCTTCACGCCGAAGCCGCCCATGAGGCAATCGGCCACGGTGTACAAGTCCCAGCCGAAGTACGCGCCGGGGCCGTTCATCGCTTCTCCGAGGGCGCAGAGGAATCCCGGCAGGTCGGTGATGTGGCGCCCGTCCAGGTGGTACGTGCCGCCCGGTGGTGCGTCGGGGGTGCGCAACGCCTCGCCGTTCTGCATCGCGACCGGGATCCAGGCCGTGCGCCCGGCCGCGTCGAGGGGAGCCCAGCGGTTGGGCTCGGCCGGCGGTCCTGCGGACCAGATCGCATGGACATGCTCGGCTGCGGCTTTCCGCTCGTCGAAGGCATAGACGTCCAGGGTGAGGTCGACCAGACCGGGTCCCCGTGCGGAAGGCTTCCAGGCATCGACGTACAGGTTGTACCAGTCCTTCTTGATGGTGCGGCCCCCGCGGTCCAGCACACTCAGAAAGACACCGCCCAGATCGAACTCGTCGCCCGTTTCGAGCGCTGCGACAAGCCGCCCGCCCGGTGCGCATCCGAGCAGCCGCAGCGGTTCGCCGTCAGGTTCGGGCTGCTTCTTGCCCACGAGGGCCACTTCCCTGCACGGACCCCAGAACTCGTCTTCCCGGTCCAGCAGATGGAAGCCCCGGGAGCGTGGCGGCGCCTTCGGAACCTCCGGCTGGTCTTCGTCCCCCGACTCCCAGCTGTTCAGGCACCCCTCGACGGTGATGTCGACCCGGGCGGGATCCTCGGCGCTCGGCCGGACGCCCAACACCCGTACGTCCGCGAGGAACCACTCGGACCAGCCACGATCGCCCCGGACCCCGTTCTCGTCGAGGGGGTTCACGATCAGCAGCCCGACGGGCGACGAGCCGTCCTCCCGTGGCTGGGCCGCCGCTGCCGCCAGCCGCCCTTCGGGGGCGCAGCCACGGAGTTCGTAGTGGTCGCGCACAGGATCCGGCGGATCCACGTAGAACCCCTCCGCGTCCGCGCAGACGGCCAGGATCTCCAACTCTTCGGCGGCATCCAGGTCGTTGGGGTCGTCCGCGCGGGCGGATATCTGTATCCGCGGCGGCAGACTCACCTCGCGGCGAATGGACGGTCGGTCGGGACGATCTCCTTGCCCAGCGGCATGAGGGAGACCGGGATGAGCTTGAAGTTGGCGATGCCGAACGGGATGCCGATGATCGTGATGCACAGCGCGATGCCCGTGACGATGTGTCCGAGCGCGAGCCACCAGCCCGCGAGGACCAGCCACAGGACGTTTCCTACGCAGGAGGGCGCTCCGGCGTCATGGCGGTCGACGGTCGTATAGCCGAAGGGCCACAGGGCGTAGACGCCGATACGGAACGCCGCCAGGCCGAACGGAATACCGATGATCGTGATGCAGAGGATGACCCCGGCCAGCAGGTATGCCAGGAACAGCCACAAGCCGCTCAGGACCAGCCAAATGACGTTCAGGATTGTCTTCACGGGCGGTGACCTGCCATCTGCTCGAGTCGGGCGATGCGTTCCGCCATGGGCGGGTGCGTGGAGAACATTCTGGAGAGTCCCTGGCCGGGGGGGAAGGGATTCGCGATCATCATGTGGCTCGCGGTCTCGAGTCGCGGCTCGGGCGGCAGTGGCAACTGTTTCGTACCGGCTTCGAGTTTGCGCAGGGCGCTTGCGAGTGCGAGCGGGTCACCGGTGAGCTGGGAGCCCGAGGAGTCGGCCTCGTACTCGCGCGAGCGGCTGACGGCGAGCTGGATCACGGAGGCGGCCAGCGGGCCCAGGATCATCATCAGCAGCATGCCGAGCATGCCCGGGCCATCGTCGTCGTCGGAGCGGCCTATGGGGATCAGCCAGGCGAAGTTCACCAGGAACATCACGACCGAGGCGAGGGCTCCGGCGACCGAAGAGATCAGGATGTCACGGTTGTAGACATGGCTCAGCTCGTGGCCGATGACACCGCGCAGCTCGCGTTCGTTGAGGATCCGCAGGATCCCCTCGGTGCAGCACACGGCGGCGTTGCGCGGATTGCGGCCGGTGGCGAAGGCATTGGGCGCCTGGGTCGGCGAGATGTACAGCCGGGGCATCGGCTGGCGGGCGGCCGTGGAGAGCTCGCGCACGATCCGGTAGAGCGCGGGGGCCTCGAACTCGCTGACGGGGCGGGCGCGCATGGCCCGCAGCGCCAGCTTGTCGCTGTTCCAGTAGGCGTACGCATTGGTGCCGAGCGCCACGAGGAGCGCCACGATCAGGCCCGTACGGCCGAAGAAACTGCCGATGACGAGGATGAGGGCGGACAGTCCCCCAAGGAGTACGGCGGTCTTCAGCCCGTTGTGCCGGCGGTGCACGGTACGCCCTCCAAATGGTGCGGCAGGGGAACCCTTTGCGTGGTGGCGCTCCACTCTCCAGTGGACCCTTCTGTACTGGTCAACGCCAGGCGAAGGACGCTAGTTCCCTTGTGCGCTCGGCCCTGGACTGGGCCGTTCGGGTGACGTTCAGAACAGGCTGTCCGCCGCGAAGCGGAGCACCAGCTGGGGATAGCCGGACAGGACGATGCCGGCGACAGCTGTCAGGGCGATGGCCACGGTGACCGGGGCGGGGGCGCGCTTCCTGACCTGCTCGGCCTCTTCGGTGCCTTCCCGGGCAACGTCCGGGGCACGGAAGAGGATCGCCGTCCACTGCAGGTAGTAGAAGAGGGCGATCACGACGTTGACGGCCATGATGACGGCCAGCCAGCCGAGGCCCGCGTCGACGGCCGAGGAGAAGACGGTCACCTTGGCGAAGAGGCCGATGATGCCGGGCGGCAGGCCTGCCAGACAGAGCAGGAAGAAGCCCATGGAGAGCGCGGTGAGCGGGCGGGTGGCGTACAGGCCGCGGTAGTCGGAGATCCGGTTCAGCGGCTTCGTACGGGCGACGAGCGCCGCCACCGCGAAGGCCCCCAGGTTCACGACGGCGTACATCAGGGCGTACGCGACGGTGGCGCCGATCTGGTCGTCGCTGGAGTACGCGGCTGCGGCGATCGGCACCAGGAGGTAGCCGGCCTGCGCCACCGAGGACCAGGCAAGCAGCCGTACCGCGCTCCACGCGCGCGTGGGCGACTGACGCAGCGCGGCGACATTGCCGGCGGTCATGGTGAGCGCGGCGAGAACGGCGATGGCGGGACCCCAGATGTCCGCGTACGTGGGGAACGCGATGACGGTCACCAGGATGAGGCCGGAGAAACCGACCGCCTTTCCGACGACGGAGAGGTACGCGGCGACGGGCAGCGGCGCGCCCACATAGGTGTCAGGGACCCAGAAGTGGAAGGGGACCGCGGCCGTCTTGAACGCGAAGCCGACGAGAGTCAGGGCGACGCCCGCCTTGGCGAGGGTGTCCAGCTGACCGGGGACGTTGTCGAGTTCGGCGGCGATCTGCGTGAGATGCAGGGTGCCTGTCGTGGCGTACACGAAGCTGACGCCGAGCAGCATCACGGCGGTCGCGGTGACGGAGGACAGGAAGAACTTCAGAGCGGCTTCGCTGGAAAGCCGGTCGCCGCGCCTGAGGCCGACGAGAGCGAACGCGGGCAGCGACGCCACCTCGAGAGCGACCACGAGGGTGGCGAGGTCGCGGGAGGCGGGCAGCAGGGCGGCGCCGGCCGCGGAGGAGAGCAGCAGGAACCAGAACTCCCCTGCGGGGAGCTTCTTCTGTGTGTCGTTCAGCGAGAGCAGAGCGGTCAGCAGCGCGCCCCCGAGTACCAGGAACTGAATGACCAGTGCGAAGTGGTCTGCGGCGTAGCTGCACGCGGTGGCATCGGTGGTGAGGCAGAACGTCGAGCGGTCGCCCTTCCGCAGGGGCAGGAGGGTGATGATCGCGGCGACGAGTCCGGCGATCGCGAGCGCGCCCAGAAGCCGCTTGCGGTGCTCCGGTACGAAAAGGTCGGCGACCAGGATGACCAGGGCGATCACCGCGGTGATGGTGGGGGGCGCGATCGCGAGCCAGTCGACGGACTGGACGAGGCTGGTGACGCTGTCGGCTGCCACAGTCACGACTTGCCTCCTGCGAGGAGCTTCTGCACGGCCGGGTCGGTGAGGCCGAGGAGGACTGCGGGCCACAGTCCGGCGACGACGGTGAGAGCGACGAGCGGGGTCCAGGCGGCGAACTCGTACGTCTGGACGTCGGCGAGCCGCGGTGTCCCCTCCGCGGGCTTCGCACCCATGCAGACACGGCGTACGACGACGAGGAGGTACGCGGCGGTGAGCAGGGTGCCGAAGGCGGCAATCGCCATGAAGGTGAGGAACGCGGGGCGGCTCAGCCCTTCGGCGGGGTCGAAGGCACCGAACAGCGCGAGCATCTCACCCCAGAATCCGGCGAGTCCGGGCAGACCGAGGGAGGCGACGGCGGAGAAGGCGAGGAGTCCGCCGAGGCGGGGGGCGCGACCGTAGAGCGCCGCGCCGGTGGCCCCCGCCAGGGTGTCGAGATCCGCGGTGCCGTAACGGTCCTTGAGTGCGCCGACCAGGAAGAAGAGCAGGCCGGTGATGAGGCCGTGGGCGATGTTGGCGAAGAGCGCGCCGTTGACTCCGGTGGGGGTCATCGTCGCGATGCCGAGGAGTACGAAGCCCATGTGGCCGACGGAGGAGTATGCGATCAGCCGCTTCAGGTCGCCGCCCGCGCCCTGCTTGGCGAGGGCGAGACAGGCGAGGGATCCGTAGATGATGCCGGTCACGGCGAAGGCGGCGAGGTACGGCGCGAAGGTGAGCATGCCGTCGGGCGCGATCGGGAGCACGATACGGACGAATCCGTACGTACCCATCTTCAGCAGGACGCCGGCCAGGAGGACGGAGCCGACGGTGGGGGCGGCGGTGTGGGCGTCCGGGAGCCAGCTGTGCAGCGGCCACATCGGGGTCTTCACCGCGAGGCCGAGACCGATCGCGAGAACGGCGATGACCTGCACGGATGTGGTCAGGTCGCGGCCGTTGTCAGTGGCGAGTGCCACCATGTCGAATGTGCCGGCCTTCAGCCCGATCAGCAGCAGGCCGAGCAGCATGACGACCGAGCCAAGCAGCGTGTAGAGGATGAACTTCCAGGCGGCGGGCTGCCGCGCCTCGCCGCCCCAGCGGGCGATGAGGAAGTACATCGGGATGAGCACCATCTCGAATGCCAGGAAGAAGAGCAGCAGGTCGAGGACGGCGAAGGTCGCGAGGGTGCCGGACTCGAGGACGAGCAGCAGTGCGACGAAGGCCTTCGGGGACGGGCCCGCAGGCATCTTGAAGTAGCTGTACAGCGCGCAGAGGAAGGTCAGCAGCGCCGTCAGGACCAGAAGGGGGAGAGAAATGCCGTCGATGCCGAAATGGATCCGTACGTCGAGTGCGGGGATCCACTTGATGTCCGTGGTGGCCTGCATCGTCGACGGTTGGTCATGGTCGAAGCCGAGTGTCAGCACGATCGCGGCAAGCAGGATCGCGCCGGTGACGGTCACGCCGTGGCGCAGGACTGCCTGGTCCGGGTTCGTTCCCCGCAGCCCGGGAGGGGCGGGCAGGAGCGCGGCAGCGGCCCCGACCAGCGGGCCGACGACGATGAACGCGAGAAGGAACTGCATCACGGACGCGCTGATATCGATCACGGCTCACGATCCGGCGTTGACGTTGGAAAGGACGACGGCGGCGATCGCCAGGACGACGGAGCCGGCGAGCAGGGCACTGAGGTAGGTCTGCACATTGCCGGTCTGTGCCCGGCGCACGGCCGCGCCGAGCCAGCGGGTGCCCGTGCCGGAACCGCGTACGTACGTGTCGACGACCTCACGGTCCAGGAAGCGGACCAGCTCGGCCGCTGCCCGGACGGGGCGGACGAAGAGGGCGGAGTAGACGGCGTCCAGGTGGAAGCCGACGGCAGCGTGACGGTGGAGCGGGCCGAGCAGCAGGCGGCCGGGGTCGGCCGGGTCGGGGGCTGCCGCGATGTCGCCGTAGACGGGGGTGTGGGTGGCGATGGCCTCCGCCTCGGTGACGAAGGGCGCGGCGTCCGGGTGGGCGGCGACGGCTCCCATCGGAGTGCGGGCCGTGACATCGCGGAACTGCAGGGCGCGCCAGGTGCCGTAGGTGATCAGTCCGCCGACGAGGGCGAGCCCTGTGCCCAGGACGGCGGTGGTGACGGTGGGGGTGAGGCCGCTGCCGTCGAACCAGTCGTCGAGGTAGGCAACGGTCAGACCGAAGCCGAGTGAGGGGAGGGCGAGCACCCAGAGCACGGCGTTCATGGCGAGGGGCTCCCTGCCGTGATCGGGGGCCTCGGCTCCCCGGCCGCGGAAGGCGCGCAGCCAGAGGCGGGTCGCGTACGCGGCGGTGAGGAGGGCGGTCAGCAGACCGGCGACCAGCACCGTCCAGCCGGCGGCCCCGGGTGCGACGTCGGATTCACCGAGGGCGGTGTGCTCGGCGGCCACGAGAACGGCTTCCTTGGAGAAGAAGCCGGCGAAGGGAGGGATCGCGGCGAGCGCGAGCAGGCCGACGGTCATCGTCCAGTACGCGTCGGGGATGCGCTTCGCGAGGCCGCTCATCCGGGACATGGCGGCCAGCGAGTTGGTGCCGGCGGCGTGGATGATCACGCCGGCGGCGAGGAAGAGCAGCGCCTTGAACGCACCGTGGGAAATGAGGTGGAAGACGGCGGCGCCACGGTCTCCGACGGCCAGGGCGCCAGACATATATCCGAGTTGGCCGATGGTCGAGTAGGCGAGAACGCGCTTGATGTCGTCCTGGGCGAGGGCGGCGAGCCCCGAGCCGACCATGGTGACGGCTGCCATCACGGCGAGGACGGTGAGAGCTGCCGCGGACTCGGCGAAGACGGGAAGGAGCCGGGCCACGAAGTAGATACCGGCGGCGACCATCGTCGCGGCGTGGATCAGCGCGGAGACGGGGGTGGGGCCCGCCATCGCGTCGGGCAGCCAGGTGTGCAGCGGGAACTGCGCCGACTTGCCCGCCACACCCGCGAGGAGCAGCAGGGCGATCAGCGTGGGGTTCTCGAGGCCGCCCGTCGCGACAGAACCGAGGATCCCGGTGATCCGGAAGGTGCCGGCGTCGACGGCGAGCGCGAACAGACCGATCAGGAAGGGGACATCGCCGAGCTTGGTGACCAGGAAGGCCTTGAGGGAGGCGGCGCGCGCCTCGGGCGTCTCCCAGTAGTGCCCGACCAGGAAGTACGAGCAGATGCCCATGATCTCCCAGCCGACCAGCAGCACCATCAGGTCGCCGGAGTAGACGACGAGCAGCATGGCGGAGGTGAAGAGGGAGACGAGGGCCGCGTACGAGGGGTAGCGCGGGTCGTCGCGCAGATAGCCCGTCGAGTAGATCTGCACGCAGGACGCGACGAACCCGACCAGGACGGCGACGAGGACCGCGAAGCCGTCGAGGTACAGGGCGAGGTCGATGGGGATCGACCCGGTGGGGGTCAGCTGTGTCGAGGCCTCGATCGTCTTCCCGCCGCCCTGGCGAACGGCGACGAGGACGGCGACGGCGGTGGCGGCGAGAGTCGGCAGCACGGCCAGTGGCCGTACGAAACCGGGGGCGGTGCGGCCGAGCAGCAGTCCGGCGGCGGCGCCCAGGAAAGGCAGAAGGGGGACGAGGACGGCGAGGGTCGTGGTGGTCACGCGGTGGCCTCAGCCTTCTGCGCCGCGGCGGTTGCACCGGGATCGTCGGGCGCGTCGTCGGGGCCCTCGGCGGTGTCGCGGAGCCTGTCGACGTCCGAGGTTCCGCGGTTGCGGTAGACCATCAGGACGATCGCCAACCCGATGCCGATCTCCGCGGCGGAGATGGCGATGGTGAAGAGAGTGAGCGCCTGGCCGGCGTGCAGGGTGTCGCGCAGCCAGACGTCGAAGGCGACCAGATTGAGGTTGACGGCGTTGAGCATCAGCTCGACGGACATCAGGACCAGGATCGCGTTGCGGCGCGCGAGCACTCCGTACAGCCCGACGCAGAAGAGGAGGACGGCGAGCACGGCGGGATAGGCGAGGTGCATCAGCTCTTCCCCTCGGGGGCCTTGGCGTCCTTGGCGTCCTTGGCGTCCTTGGCGTCCTTGCGGGAGAGGACGATCGCGCCGACGAGGGCGGCGAGCAGCAGTACGGAGAGCGCCTCGAAGGGCAGCACCCAATGCCGGAAGAGGATCTCACCGGACACCTGGGTGGAGCCCTGGGCCGGTCCGTCCAGGTCGATCCAGGTCGTACGGAACGCGTCCACGACCACCCAGACCAGGGCGGCCGCGGCGGCGACGGCCACTGCGAGGGCAACCCAGTGGTTGCCGGAATCGGCGTCCGGGGAGCGGCCGATGGGGGCCCTGGTGAGCATCAGCCCGAAGAGAAGGAGGACCACCACGGAACCGACGTAGATCAGGACCTGCACCCAGGCGATGAACTCGGCCGTCAGCAGCAGGTACTCGACGGCGAGGCCGCCGAGCGCCACGACCAGCCAGAGGGCGGCATGCACCAGCTGCTTGGTCCTGACGGTGATGACGGCCGCGCCGAGGGTGGCGAGGCCGACGAGGAGAAACGCGATCTCGACGCCGGTCGGGGAGAGGAAGCCGTGCGTTTCGGCTGCGGCGAGCATCATGCCGGGCCTCCCTCTTCCACGGGCGGCGTGGCGCCGTCAGCGGGGGTGGTGCTGTCGGCAGGACGCGCCGGAGTCGCGCCGTCAGCGGGGGTGGCCGGGGTGGCGTCGTCCGCCGGGGCCGTGGTGGCGTCCGCCGCTGCCTGCGCCTGCGCCGCGGCGAGCTTGTCGGCCGACTTGCGGGCCGCGCCGATCTCCTTCGCCTCCTCGGCGCCCGGGTCGAGGGCGGGCGGCGCGGGCACCGTCCACATCCACTCCCGGAGCTTGTCGCGTTCATGGGTGAGTTCGCGGATGTCCGTCTCCGCGTACTCGAACTCCGGGGACCAGAACAGCGCGTCGAAAGGACAGACCTCGATGCAGATACCGCAGTACATGCACAGCGCGAAGTCGATGGCGAACCTGTCGAGGACGTTGCGGCTGCGCTCACGGCCGCCGGGTACGGCGGCCGGGACCGTCTCCTTGTGGGAGTCGATGTAGATGCACCAGTCGGGGCACTCACGGGCGCAGAGCATACAGACCGTGCAGTTCTCCTCGAACAGGCCGATCACACCGCGGGTACGGGGCGGGAGTTCGGGCTGGGTGTCCGGGTACTGCGCGGTGACGGTCTTCTTCGTCATCGTCCGCAGGGTGACGGCGAGGCCCTTCGCCAGGCCGGAACCGGGGATCGGAGGCATTACTGAATCACCACCTTCACGATGCCGGTGAGGGCGATCTGGGCGAGGGCGAGCGGGACGAGCGTGGTCCAGGCGAGCTTCTGCAGCTGGTCCTCGCGCAGCCGCGGATAGCTCACGCGCAGCCAGATGACGACGAAGGCGAGCACGGCCGTCTTGAGCAGGGTCCAGACCCAGCCGAGGCCGTCGGCCCCGAACGGGCCGTGCCAGCCGCCCAGGAAGAGGACGGTGGTCAGAGCGCACAGAACGACGATGCCCGCGTACTCGGCGAGCAGGAACAGCGCGAAACGCAGGCCGGTGTACTCGGTGTACGCGCCGAAGATGATCTCGGAGTCGGCGACCGGCATGTCGAACGGCGGGCGCTGGAGTTCGGCGAGGCCCGCGACGAAGAAGACCAGGGCGCCCACGATCTGCCAGGGCAGCCACCACCACTCGAAGGCGTTCAGGATGCCGGGCAGCGAGACGGTGCCGGCCGCCATGGCCACGGACGCGGCGGTCAGCAGCATCGGCAGTTCGTACGCCAGAAGCTGCGCGGCGGTGCGCAGACCGCCCAGGAGGGAGAACTTGTTGGCCGACGCCCAGCCCGCCATGAGCGAGCCGAGCACTCCGACGCCCATCACGGCGAGCACGAAGAAGATGCCCGCGTCGACGACGATGCCGACCGCGCCCTCACTCGGGCCGATCGGGATCGCGACAAGTACGAGGAGGTACGGGAGGAGGGCGACGGCGGGGGCGAGCTGGAAGATACGGCGGTCGGCGCCCGCCGGGACCACGTCTTCCTTCTGCGCGAACTTCACGCCGTCCGCGACGAGCTGGGCCCAGCCGTGGAAACCGCCCGCGTACATCGGGCCGAGGCGGCCCTGCATATGGGCCATCACCTTGTGCTCGGTCTGCCCGATGACGAGGGGAAGAACAAGGAACACGGCAAAGATGGCAACCAGCCGGATGGCGACGTCGGCAGGATCGTTCACGCGTCTCCTCCGGGGCGTTCGTCCGAGTCGGCAGCGGGTTCGACCGAGTCGGTGGTCGGGGTGGCTGAGTCCGGGGTCGCCTCTGCCGGGGTGGCTGAGTCCGGGGTCGCCTCTGCCGGGGCGGGTTCGGGCTCGGTGGGGGCTCCAGGCTCGGCGGGCTTGGCGGGGGCCTCGGGCTCGGGCGCGTCCTCGAAGGCCGGGCGCGCGTGGTGCCAGGGAGCGTCCGCGCTGCGCGGCGGGGCCGGGGCCGTCTCCGGGGCCGGGGCCGTTTCCGAAGCCGGGGCCGTTTCCGAAGCAGCGTCGCCCGGAGCCGGGGCGGCCGGAGCCGGGGCGGCCGCGGGCTGCTGGGAGGCTGAGCCCTCCGACACGCTCCGCGAGCGGCGGGGAGGCCGCGCCGCTGCCTCGGGTGCGGCAGCCGGCGTCTCCGGTGCCTGGGAAGCCGAGCCCTCGGACACGCTGCGGGCGCGGCGCGGCGGGCGGTCGCCGGTTGCGCCGGCCGTGCGCGCCGCTCTGGCCGGGCGGGCGGGGGCAGGGGGGAGCTGGCCCTTGAGGGGGCCCCATTCGTTCGGGTCCGGAACGCCGGGCGGGAGCATCTGGCGCCGCTTGGGGCCGCCGTGCTCCGACTCCCCCGGCTCCTTCGCGCCCGGCCAGGCCTTCACGACGCGGGCCGCGAGCACGAAGTCCTTGCGTAGCGGGTAGCCCTCGAAGCCGTCCGGGAGCAGCAGCGGGACGAGATGCGGGTGGTCGGTGAAGGTGACGCCGAACATCTCGTACGTCTCGCGCTCGTGCCAGCCCGCGCCCGCGTAGACCGTCACCGCGGAGGCGAGGACCGGGGCCTCGTGCGGCACCGTGGTGCGGAGCAGCAGCCGGCGGACCCGGTGGCCTTCGAGGGCGACGACATGGGCGCAGACGCGGAAGCCCGTGCCCGGCTCGTCGACAGCGCTCAGCCAGTCGAAGTAGGTGCAGCCCAGCTTGTCGCGGGCGATCTCGAGCGCGGAGATCCAGGAGCCGACGGGGACGTCGACCGTGAGGAGGTCGTAGGCGTGCTCGGCTGTGGCTTCCTCACCGAAGATCTCGGTGACGGCGTCGGGGAGGCTGTCGTAGGAGGTCACTTGTCGCCCTCCCCCTCCCCCGGAGCCTGAGCCGAACCCGGAGACGGAGACGGAGCCGGAGACGGAGCCGGAGCGGGCGGCGGGGTGACCAGGCCGCTCTGCAGCGCGGCGGTGGAGGTCCGCGGGCCGCCTGTCCCGTACCGCTCGGCGAGCGACTCCCGCGCGATCTTCTCCTGGAGCTTCAGAATCCCCTGGAGCAGCGCCTCGGGCCGCGGCGGGCAGCCGGGGACGTACACGTCGACCGGGATGATCTGGTCGACGCCCTTGGTCACAGAGTACGAGTCCCAGTACGGGCCGCCGCAGTTGGAGCAGGCGCCGAAGGAGATGACGTACTTGGGCTCGGGCATCTGCTCGTACAGACGCTTCACCGCCGGCGCCATCTTGTCCGTCACCGTGCCCGAGACGACCATCAGGTCCGCCTGGCGCGGGCCGGGCGCGAAGGGGATCACACCGAGCCGGATGAAGTCGTGCCGCGCCATCGACGCCGCGATGAACTCGATCGCGCAGCAGGCGAGCCCGAAGTTGAAGACCCAGAGGCTGTAGCGGCGGCCCCAGTTGAGGACCACCTTCATGGGTTCCGGGGCCAGGCGGGCGAGGGCGCCCAGGCGCTTGGGCTCCGGAAGGAGTTCCGGGGTCACGTCCATGACAGGACGCCCTTCTTCCATGCGTAGAGCAGTCCCACGGCCAGGAAGCCGAGGAAGATGAACATCTCCACGAGCGTCGTCGCGCCGTATCCGGGGGCGGCGAAGATCGTCGCCCACGGGAAGAGGAAGATCGAGTCGACTGCGAAGATCACGTACAGAAAGGCGTAGACGTAGTAGCGGACCTGGGTGTGCGCCCAGCCCTCACCCACCGGGTCCACTCCGCATTCGTACGTCAGCAGTTTCTCCGGCGTCGGCACTACCGGGCGCAGCAGACGGCCCGCACCGAAGGCCACGGCGACGAACAGCACGCCGATCATCGCGAGCAGTCCGATGACCGAATAGCTCTCGAAATAGTCCGCCGCGAGCACGACCACGGTCGGTTCCGGCACGTCCGCCCCTCGCTCCCTGACGTCGTTGGCGACCTGTTCGACGATCTGTCCGTACGCACGGGAGTCTAGGCCCTGCTAAAGCGAGCGTAAGCAGTCGCGTCACGCATCCGGTGGGGTTATCCCTACTTCATCCCACCCATGTACCCCATGGCGTGCGACGACCCGGCCCGGCAGGCTGGGCGCCATGACCGCGAGCATCACCGCCCCCGACAACGACCGGCCGCCACCTGCGCGCTTCGCCTTCGGCCGCCACACCTGGAGGGAGATCGCGCACCTCCTCCTCAATCTGCCGATGGCCTTGATCGGTTTTGTTTACGTTGCGTTCACAATTTTCACCAGCGTGGCACTGACGGTGACGGTGATCGGTCTGCCACTGCTCGCCCTGGGGCTCGCGGGGGCGCGCGGCCTCGGCGGGAGGGAGCGGGCCCGGGCCCGTGCGCTGCTCGGCATACGGATCGAGGAGCCGAGCCCGCTGCACGGGCCGCGGCGCACCGACGGCTTCGTCCCCCGGCTGTGGATGAGACTGAAGGACCCGGTCGCGTGGCGGACGGTGCTGTACTGCTTCGTCCGGCTGCCCTGGGGCGTGCTGACCTTCGGCGTCACGCTGGTGAGCCTGTTCGTGCTCTGGCCGGTACTTCCCTTCATTGCGCGCGGCATGGCCAACGCCGATCGTGCGATGGTGCGAGGCCTGCTCTCGCCCTCCAACGAACTGGAACGGCGCATCGCGGAGTTGGAGTCCGACCGGGGGGTGGTCGTCGATACGGCCGCGGCGGATCTGCGCCGTATCGAGCGCGATCTGCACGACGGGGCGCAGGCACGGCTCGTGGCACTCGCCATGGGGCTCGGGCTCGCGAAGGAGAAACTCAGCGGGGACGCACTGGACACGACCGCTGCGGCGGCGATGGTCGACGAGGCGCACGGCGAGGTGAAGCTCGCGCTGCAGGAGCTGCGCGATCTCGCCCGCGGCATCCACCCCGCCGTCCTCACCGACCGCGGCCTCGACGCCGCCCTTTCCTCCGTCGCATCGCGCTGTACGGCCCCGGTGAAGGTGACCGTCGAGCTGGCGGAACGACCGGCCGAGGCGATCGAGGGCATCGCGTACTTCACCGTCTCCGAGCTGCTCCAGAACGTCAGCAAGCACGCGCAGGCGAAGAACGCCTCGGTGGATGTGTGGCGGGCCGGCGACCGGCTGCTGATCCAGGTCCAGGACGACGGGCGCGGCGGGGCGAGCCTGGACGGCGGCACGGGTATGGCCGGGCTGGCTGAGCGGCTGGGCGCGGTGGACGGGCTCTTCGTCCTGGACTCGCCGGCCGGCGGGCCGACGACGATCACGGCGGAGCTGCCGTGGCGGGAGCGCGGCAAGCGCTGACGTGCACGCCCGCCCATGGTGGGGAAAACCCCCGCCCAAGACGGATACGGCCCTCATGGTGGGTGGCCGTCCACCCCAGCAGTGTTGAGTCATGACAGCCCGCATCGCAGAACGGACGCATTCGATGGCCACGGATTACCGACCGGAAGGGACTGGGCGCGCAGAGCCCCGGAACCACTTCCTCCCTCCGGCACTGCGCGTACCGCTCGAGGGCCGCACCTGGCGCGAGTTCGGTTATCTGATGCTGAGCCTCCCGATCAGCATCGTGTTCTTCACCTTCGCGGTCACGACCGTCTCGCTCGGCGCGGGGCTGCTGATCACCTTCCTCGGCATCCCGGTCCTGGCCGCCGGTCTGGTCGGCTGCCGCGGCCTCGGCGCGCTGGAGCGGGCGCGGGCCCGCGGGCTGCTGCGCCTCGACGTGGCCGACCCCGCGCCCCTGCGCGCCCGGAAGAGCGGACTGATGTCCTGGGTCGGCGCGGTCCTCAAGAGCGGGGCGTCCTGGCGGCACCTCCTCTACGCGGTGCTGCACTTCCCGTGGGCCGTCTTCGCCTTCTGCGTCTCGCTGACCTTCTGGGTGTCCGGCTGGGTGCTGCTGCTCTACCCCCTCTACCACTGGGTCTTCCCCGTGTACGCCGGCCAGGACGGCCTGCAGCTGTACGGCGACGGCACACGCCGCTTCTATCTGGACAATCCCTTCGAGCTCGCCGTGACCAGCCTGGCCGGCCTGGTCATCACGCTCGCCACCCCGTGGCTCATGCGCGGCCTGGTGAGCGTGGACCGGCTGATGGTCGCCGGGCTCCTCGGGCCCTCCCGGCTCGCCACCCGCGTCGTCGAGCTGGAGTCGGACCGGGGCGTCGTGGTCGACACGGCGGCCGCGGATCTGCGCCGTATCGAGCGCGATCTGCACGATGGGGCGCAGGCCCGCCTGGTCGCCCTCGCCATGGACCTCGGTCTCGCCAAGGAGAAGCTCAGCGGGGACGCACTGGACACGACCGCGGCCGCACGGATGGTGGGCGAGGCGCACGGCGAGGTGAAGGTGGCGCTGCAGGAGCTGCGCGATCTCGCCCGCGGCATCCACCCCGCCGTCCTCACCGACCGCGGCCTCGACGCCGCCCTCTCCTCCGTCGCATCGCGCTGCACCGTCCCGGTGACGGTGGAGGTGGACCTGCCGGCCAGGCCGACGCCCGCCATCGAGGGCATCGCCTACTTCACCGTCTCCGAGCTGCTCCAGAACGTCAGCAAGCACGCACGGGCGAGCCGCGCCACGGTCGATGTATGGCGCGCCCAGGACCGGCTGATGCTGCAGGTCACGGACGACGGCCGGGGTGGCGCGACGCCGCCCGTCGGCGGCTCCGCCGCAGGCTCGGCGGGCAGCGGCCTCGCGGGCCTGACGGAGCGGCTGAACGCGGTGGACGGGATCCTGGCCGTGGACTCGCCGGCCGGCGGGCCGACGACGATCACGGCCGAACTCCCCTGGCGTGGCTGACGGTTCGCCTCACGGTCCGGCGAGCGGTGCTCCCGCCCGCCCGACCCGGCGCGCCCCGACCACCGCTCGCACCGCCCCCGACCGCCGACCCGCCGCGGCCCGACCGCCGACCCCGTCACCCGACGCCCGCCGGTCCACTCGCGCGGACCCCGGACCCCGGACCCCGGACCCCGGACCACGGGCGCCGGACCACGGGCGCCGGGCGCCGAGTGCCCGCCCCCCGGAGACCCCGCTCGCTTGCCCCCGCCGCAGGTCCGTCCGGCCGCCCGGCCCCCGCCCGGTCGCATAATCCCTGCCTATTCCCCGAGCCTTGGCACGATCGGGTCCGAATGCTGGGATGCTGATGACGCAGGGGCGGGAAGAAGATCGACATGGGGGCTTCAGGGTTGTGGAGGACAGGGTGCGGGTCGTCATCGCCGAGGATTCAGTGCTGCTTCGGGAGGGGCTGACCCGGCTGTTGACCGACCGCGGGCACGACGTCGTCGCCGGAGTGGGCGACGCGGACGCGCTGATCAAGACGGTCGGGGACCTGGCCGCGCAGGACGCGCTGCCGGATGTGGTGGTCGCGGACGTACGGATGCCGCCCACCCACACGGATGAGGGCGTACGGGCGGCGGTGCGGCTGCGCCGGGACCATCCCGGCATCGGGGTGCTGGTCCTGTCGCAGTACGTGGAGGAGCAGTACGCCACCGAGCTGCTCGCGGGCAGCAGCCGCGGGGTGGGTTATCTCCTCAAGGACCGGGTCGCCGAGGTGCGCGAGTTCGTGGACGCCGTGGTCAGAGTGGCGCGGGGTGGCACGGCGCTGGACCCGGAGGTGGTGGCGCAGTTGCTGGGCCGGAGCCGTAAGCAGGACGTGCTGGCGGGGCTCACGCCGCGTGAGCGGGAGGTCCTGGGGCTGATGGCCGAGGGCCGGACGAACTCCGCGGTCGCCAGGCAGCTGGTGGTGAGCGACGGCGCGGTGGAAAAGCATGTAAGCAACATCTTCTTGAAGCTCGGGCTGTCCCCCAGCGATGGAGATCACCGGCGTGTACTTGCGGTGCTGACCTACCTCAAGACCTGATTGACTGACACTCTGTCAGATATTGAGTGAACGGCAGACCCGGCACCAAAGAATGAGTGGGGAACGTCTTTCCAGAAGGACCCGGGAGGCGAGCGCAGCATGGCAGTCCAGGGCACCTGGACGTCCCAAAAGGACGTCCGGCATGCGAACGGTCCAAGGAAGGCCACCTTTACGGACGTAGGGTGGCTAATGGGACGGCCGGTGGGCCGGCCGGGCCCGAGCAGCCGCCTCGAAGGAGGTCCAGTTCAGTGACCAGCCAGGTCAGTAGCCCAGCCGAGCAGGCCGATGATCCCGATGAGGCGCTCGTCGGTGAGCAACGCAGGCCCGCCGGTGACAAGGAAATCCGCCGACTGGACCGGGTGATCATCCGCTTCGCGGGTGACTCCGGTGACGGTATGCAGCTCACGGGTGACAGGTTCACCTCGGAGACCGCGTCGTTCGGAAACGACCTCTCCACGCTGCCGAACTTCCCCGCCGAGATCCGGGCGCCTGCCGGAACCCTCCCCGGCGTCTCCAGCTTCCAGCTGCACTTCGCCGACCACGACATTCTCACCCCGGGCGACGCGCCGACCGTACTGGTCGCGATGAACCCGGCCGCGCTCAAGGCGAATATCGCCGATGTGCCGCGCGGCGGCGAGATCATCGTCAACACCGACGAGTTCGCCAAGCGCGCAATGGCCAAGGTGGGCTACGACACCTCCCCGCTGGAGGACGGTTCGCTGGAGGCGTATCACGTCCACCCCGTGCCGCTGACGACGCTGACCATCGAGGCGCTCAAGGAGTTCGGGCTCTCCCGCAAGGAGGCCGAGCGTTCCAAGAACATGTTCGCGCTCGGGCTGCTGAGCTGGATGTACCACCGGCCGACCGAGGGTACCGAGACCTTCCTGCGGACCAAGTTCGCCAAGAAGCCCCAGATCGCCGAGGCGAACATCGCGGCGTTCCGCGCCGGGTGGAACTTCGGCGAGACGACCGAGGACTTCGCCGTCTCCTACGAGGTCGCGCCCGCCAGCAAGGCGTTCCCCGCCGGCACCTACCGCAATATCTCCGGGAACCTGGCCCTGTCCTACGGGCTGATCGCCGCGAGCAAGCAGGCCGATCTGCCGCTCTATCTGGGCTCGTACCCCATCACGCCGGCCTCCGACATCCTGCACGAGCTCTCCAAGCACAAGAACTTCGGCGTACGGACCTTCCAGGCCGAGGACGAGATCGCCGCCATCGGCGCGGCTCTCGGAGCGGCCTTCGGCGGCGCGCTCGCCGTCACCACGACCTCGGGTCCGGGTGTGTCGCTGAAGTCGGAGACGATCGGTCTCGCGGTCTCCCTCGAGCTGCCGCTGCTGGTGGTCGCCATCCAGCGCGGCGGCCCCTCCACAGGGCTGCCGACCAAGACCGAACAGGCCGACCTGCTCCAGGCCATGTACGGCAGGAACGGCGAGGCTCCCGTCCCGGTCGTCGCCCCGCGTACGCCCGCCGACTGCTTCGACGCCGTCATCGACGCGGCCCGCATCGCGCTCGCCTACCGCACCCCCGTCTTTCTCCTGAGCGACGGCTATCTTGCCAACGGCTCCGAGCCGTGGCGCATCCCGGAGATCGACGAACTCCCGGATCTGCGCGTGCAGTTCGCGACCGGACCCAACCATGAGCTGGCCGACGGCACCGAGGTCTTCTGGCCCTACAAGCGCGACCCGCAGACCCTGGCCCGCCCCTGGGCGGTGCCCGGCACGCCCGGTCTCGAACACCGCATCGGCGGTATCGAGAAGCAGGACGGCACCGGCAACATCTCCTACGACCCGGCCAACCACGACTTCATGGTCCGGATCCGCCAGGCCAAGATCGACGGCATCGAGATCCCGGACCTCGAGGTCGACGATCCGCACGACGCGACAACCCTGGTCCTGGGCTGGGGATCGACGTACGGCCCGATCACCGCCGCCGTACGCCGTCTGCGCACCGCCGGAATCCCCGTCGCACAGGCCCATCTGCGCCACCTCAACCCGTTCCCGAGGAATCTCGGGGAGGTTCTGGAGCGTTACGAGAAGGTAGTGGTTCCCGAGATGAACCTCGGCCAGCTCGCCACTCTGATCCGGGCGAGATATCTGGTCGACGCGCACAGCTACACACAGGTCAACGGCATGCCGTTCAAGGCCGAGCAGCTGGCCACGGCTCTCAAGGAGGCCATCAATGACTGAGGCGCTCTCGCTGGTGCCCAAGGCCGAGGCCAAGCAGTCCATGAAGGACTTCAAGTCCGATCAGGAAGTGCGCTGGTGCCCAGGCTGCGGTGACTACGCGATCCTCGCCGCCGTGCAGGGCTTCATGCCCGAGCTCGGTCTGGCGAAGGAGAACATCGTCTTCGTCTCCGGAATCGGCTGCTCTTCCCGCTTCCCGTACTACATGAACACCTACGGGATGCACTCCATCCACGGCCGCGCGCCCGCCATCGCGACCGGACTCGCCTCCTCGCGCCGCGATCTGTCCGTCTGGGTCGTCACCGGTGACGGCGACGCCCTCTCCATCGGCGGAAACCACCTGATCCACGCACTGCGCCGCAATGTGAATCTGAAGATTCTGCTCTTCAACAACCGGATCTACGGTCTCACCAAGGGCCAGTACAGCCCGACCTCCGAGGTCGGCAAGATCACCAAGTCGACGCCGATGGGTTCGCTGGACGCGCCCTTCAACCCGGTGTCGCTGGCGATCGGCGCCGAGGCGTCGTTCGTGGCCCGCACCGTCGACTCCGACCGCAAGCACCTCACCGAGGTGCTGCGCCAGGCCGCCGACCACAAGGGCACGGCGCTGGTGGAGATCTACCAGAACTGCAACATCTTCAACGACGGCGCCTTCGACGCCATCAAGGACAAGCAGCAGGCGGAGGACGCGGTCATCCGCCTCGAGCACGGGCAGCCGATCCGCTTCGGGCCGGACGGCACGAAGGGCGTCGTACGGGACACGGCGACCGGTGACCTGAAGGTCGTTCCGGTGACGGCCGCGAACGAGAGCCGGATCCTTGTCCACGACGCGCACAGCGCCAGCCCCACCACGGCCTTCGCCCTCTCCCGACTGGCGGACCCGGAGACCCTGCACCACACCCCCATCGGGGTGCTGCGCAGTGTGGAGCGGCCGGTCTACGACGCCCAGATGTCCGACCAGCTGGACGCCGCGATCGAGCAGAACGGCAAGGGCGACCTGGCCGCGCTCCTCGCGGGCAACGACACCTGGACGGTTGTCGGCTGACGCGCCGACAACCCGCCCCGAAGCCCGGATCTCCCCTCAGGAGGCCCGGGCTTCGTCGTACACCGCGCGGGCGGCCAGCACTTCCCCGGTCCGCCGTTCGGTCCAGCGGGCCAGTCCCCACACCTGCTCGGCGGCCTCTTTGCCGAGCAGGGTCAGGGAGTAGTCGACGCGCGGCGGGATCACCGGCTTGGCGTCGCGGTGCACAAAACCGTCGCGCTCCAGCGTCTGGAGGGTCTGGGCGAGCATCTTCTCGCTGACCCCGCCGACCTCGCGGCGCAGCTCACTGAAGCGGTACGAGCGCTCCAGCAGGGCGGCGAGAACGAGCACACCCCAGCGGCTGGTGACGTGCTCGAGGATCAGACGGGAGGGGCACATCGTCCGGTTGACGTCGGGACTGCTGTGATCGACGTCGGGATTCCTGCTTACGGCCATGCCAGTACCTTACTTCAAAGTGGGTACTTTCCGATAGTTAGCGCCAGACGAAGGGTGAGCTCACTGAACCGCCCGAACGGGAGAAATCACCCATGAGTATCGTCGTTACCGGAGCCACTGGATCGCTCGGCCGTCTCGTCATCGACGAGCTGCTCGCCACGGTCCCGGCCGAACAGATCGCCGCTGTCGTCCGCAGCAAGGAGAAGGCCACAGACCTCGCGGCCCGCGGCGTCGAGCTGCGCACGGCCGACTACAACGAGCCCGAGACCCTGGCCGGGGCCTTCCGCGCCGGTGACCGTGTCCTGCTGATCTCCGGCAGCGAGGTCGGCCGACGCGTGTCGCAGCACACCGCCGTGATCGAGGCGGCGAAGGAGGCGGGCGTCGCCCAGCTGGCGTACACGGGTGTGCTCGGCGGACCCGACGCCGACTTCGCGTTGGCCGCCGAGCACAAGGTCACCGAGCGGGTCATCCTCGACTCCGGGCTGCCGTACACCTTCCTGCGCAACGGCTGGTACACGGAGAACTACACGGAGCACCTCGCTCCCGTCCTCGAGCACTCCGCCGTCGTCGCGAGCGCCGGCGAGGGCCGGATCGCCTCGGCCGCCCGCGCCGACTACGCCGCCGCCGCGGCCGCCGCGCTGACCGGTGAGGGCCACCTGGGGAAGGCGTACGAGCTGAGCGGCGACGTCGCCTGGAGCTTTACGGAGTACGCCGCCGAGCTGTCCCGGCAGACCGGCCGGACGATCGCGTACAACAACGTCCCGGCCGAGGTCCACCTGGGCATCCTGACGGGCGCGGGTGTGCCGCAGCCGTTCGCCGAGATCCTCGTCGACGTCGACGCGGCCGTCGTGCGGGGACTGCTGGCCGGCACGACGGGCGATCTGGCCAGGCTGACCGGCCGCCCCACCACCCCGCTCGCCGACTCCGTCGCCGCGGCGCTCGCCACCACTGCCACCGCTGTCACCGTTGCCACTACTCCTACGGCTGCCGACGCCTGACCCACCATGATCCGTCATGACCGTATGGCGATACGGACATGACAGGCGGGCCTTGTGCGGCGTACCTTCGACGAGGTATTTGCGCGTAGGGCAGGAGAGTCAGTGAAGTCGGAGAGCGAACAGCGAGCGGGCCTGCTGTACGGGATCGGCGCCTACGGGATGTGGGGCCTGGTCCCGTTGTTCTGGCCACTCCTGAAGCCGTCCGGGGCGATGGAGATCCTCGCCCACCGGATGGTCTGGTCACTGGCCGTCGTCGGTATCGCGCTGCTGGCCCTGAAGCGCTGGGGCTGGGTCCGTGAGCTGATACGCCAGCCCCGCAAGCTGGGGCTCATCGCGGTCGCCGCGGCGGTGATCACCGTCAACTGGGGCCTCTACATCTGGTCCGTCAACACCGGCCATGTGGTGGAGGCGTCCCTCGGCTACTTCATCAACCCGCTGGTCACCATCGCCATGGGCGTGCTCCTGCTGAAGGAGCGGCTGCGCCCGGCGCAGTGGGCCGCGGTCGGCATCGGCTTCGCCGCGGTGCTGGTGCTGGCGATCGGCTACGGACAGCCGCCCTGGATCTCGCTCACCCTCGCCTTCTCCTTCGCCACGTACGGCCTGGTCAAGAAGAAGGTCAACATCGGCGGTCTGGAGTCCCTCGCCGCCGAGACCGCGATCCAGTTCCTGCCGGCGCTCGGCTTTCTGCTGTGGCTGGGCGCGGACGGGGCGGCCACCTTCGGCGGGCACGGAACGGGCCATGCGGCGCTGCTCGCCGCCACGGGTGTGGTGACGGCCGCGCCGCTGGTCTGCTTCGGCGCGGCGGCGATCCGGGTGCCGCTCTCCACGCTGGGGCTGCTGCAGTATCTGGCGCCGGTCTCCCAGTTCGCGCTGGGTGTCCTGTACTTCCACGAGGCGATGCCTCCGGAGCGGTGGGCGGGCTTCGCCCTCGTGTGGCTGGCGCTGACCTGTCTGACGTGGGACGCGCTGCGTACGGCACGGCGTACGAAGGCGCAGGCGGCTGCCGCACGGCTGGCCGCCGCGTCCCGCTCCGCGACGGTCCCTTCGCAGGAATCGGAAACAGAGCCCGCCCAGGCCCAGGCCGCCACGCCGTCTCCCGCTCCCGCTCCCGCTCCTCAAGCGGGGACGACGGCCTGACAACGGCCTGACGACGGGCCGTGCGCCCGGCGGCTTCCGCGCTCGCCGCCGGCGTCGAGCCGGACGGGGTCGAGCCGGACGGGGTCGAGCCGGACGGGGTCGATATGCCACTCCAACGGCTCATTCCAGCGGCTGGGCACAGGCCGCGACCACTCCACCGGTGTTACGACCGATAGTCCAGGCCCCGGTCGTTCGGGCCGCGGTCACTGTGGGCCCGGTGAGGCGTACCCGCGGCCGGAAGTGAGTGCGTCATGCCGCAGCCGCTCGCCCTCTCGATCGACTTCGGTCAGGGGATCACCGAAGCGTGGTCCGCTGTCGCCAGGTTCATTCCGAAGTTCATCGCCTTCCTGGCCATCCTGCTCATCGGCTGGCTCGTGGCCAGGCTGATAGCCCGGATCGCCGACCGGCTGCTGCGCAGGGCCGGCTTCGAGAAGCTCGTCGAACGCAGCGGTGCCGGCAAGGCACTCAAGGGTTCGAAGTACGACGCGACCGGAATTCTGGTCAAGGTCCTCTATTACGGGATCATGCTGATCGCCCTCCAGCTGGGCTTCGGCGTCTTCGGCCCCAACCCGGTCAGCGACATGATCAACAGCGTCGTCGCCTGGCTGCCGAAGGCGATCGTCGCCTGTGTGATCGTGGTTGTCGCGATGGCCATCGCACGAGCCGTCCGCGACATCCTCCAGGGAGCCCTGGGCGAGACGTCGTACGGCAAGGTCGTGTCCACCGCGGCCTGGGCGTTCATCGTCGCGCTCGGCGTGATCGCGGCGCTCGGCCAGGCGCAGATCGCGACCTCCGTCACCGGCCCGGTGCTCATCGCCGCCCTCGCCACGATCGCGGGCATCCTCATCGTGGGTGTCGGCGGCGGTCTCATCATTCCCCTGCGCCGGCGCTGGGAGCGCTGGCTCACAGCCGCCGAACAGGAGACGGCACACACACGTGACAGCATCAGCGCCTACCAGCGGGGCCGCGCCGACGCGGCCGCGGGCGCCCCGGCGACCGAGCGGCCCACCGCCTCACCGGGGACGGGGTCCTCGGAGTGGTACGGGCCCTCGGGGAGGTCCGGGGCTTCTGATTCCTCGAACGGAATCGACCCCATGTGACGCTCCGCCGGTACGCCGAAAGGCACCCCGGCAGTCACGTCGGCAAGGCACACCGGCAAGGCGCATCGGCGCGTATGTCAGGGCGCGAGCAGATCGTGCTCGCGGATCAGCCAGCAGACCGCGGTGAGCCGCAGCGTCGCGAAGTCGTGGCCGACCGGCTCCGACCAGTTGCTCTGGGACAGCCAGTCGGTGAAGCCGAGCACGTAGTCGGCAAGGTCCTCACGCCGTAGGACCCCGGCAGGGGAATCGGCCCTCGATCCGGCACCGGAACGGGCACCGGCACCGGTCCCGCCCCGGGACCAGAACCGGGGCTTCGCCTGCCGGGGCCGCGGCACGAGGGCATCGCGCACCGCCGCCGCATGCTGGTCGACGGCCGCGACAAGCCCCGGCTCGAAGGAGAACTCCGAGAGCCGGGGCATATAGGCGGCGGCCACCCCGGCCAGCGGGCAGCCGGACGGCCCACTGGCCGGCGAAATGTCCATCGTTCAAAGGTAAGCGCCGTACAGCCACGCTCCGGAGTGACGTTGGTCGCAGGTCGCAGGTCGCAGGGCGCATGCCGCAGGTCGCATGCGCCGCCAGGTCCAGCGACGCCGTCCCTCAGGCCCCAGTAACCCTCACGCCACTCCGAGGGCGTCCACGACCTCGGCCATCACGGCCTTCCAGTGCGCCCGCTGCCGCTCGCGCTCCGCGGCGTCGGCCAGATGCTCCTGGTGGAAGCGGAGCACGCTCTTGTCCTTGGCGGCCGAGACCGCGACCTGCACGGTGCTCGTTCCGTACGTCAGCCGGACGCGGTCACCGGGCCGGTAACTGCGCACCTCGCCGGTGACCCCGTCCCGGGTCTCGTACGACTCCCCCTTCACGGTGGGCAGTCGAGCACCCTCACCGAGCCAGAGCACGACACCCTCGGGGCTCGCGATGAATTCCCAGACGGCGGACGCCGGGAGGGGCAGCGTCTTGGAGACACCGATCTCCCAGCCCGCGTCCTGAGTCAGGCCTGTCGTCATGACGCGTTCTCCTTCTCGCTCTGTTCCGGGGTGGCGGACGCGGTGCGCCCGCACCTTGTTGCGGTTGCCGCATCTCTCTGGCCCGATTACGCCGCCGTCCGCCATCCGGACGACCCGTTCGACGACGACAACGGCGCGGGCCCCAAGCGCCGGCTGCTGTTCCAGCGCGTACCGGAGAGGAAGTCGGTCAAGAACCGGATCCACCTCGACCTGCACGTCGGCGCGGACCGCAGGGACGCGGAGGTCACGCGGCTGGAGGGACTGGGGGCGACGGTCCTTCCACCGGGCGAACGAGCCGATGGGGGTGTGGACGACCATGGCCGACCCGAACACGCCGGACTACCAATCTACGGGTCATGCCTGGTCAGCGCAGAGAAGGGCCCCGCCCACGCGCTGGCTGAGACGCACGGACGGGGCAGTTGCGGGTGGTCCCGCTCAGTGCCCGCGCGGCCGGACTGGGGCACGAGTGGCAGCGTTGCACCACCACCACAACCCCCGGCAGCCAGGCAGTGAGAGCCCGAAGAACGCTCCGCACCGCGCGCACCATGGCAACCCGTTCTCCGGGTCGGTGGGACAGTCAGCGGCGCAGCGTGGGCACTTCGGCACGTGACCTACTCTCAGGCGCTCAGGTCGAACTCTCCTGCCTTCACGGCGTCGGTGAGCATGGCCCAGTCGGCAGCCGTCATGGTGACGATGGTGTCCGGTCGCTTGCTGTCGCGCAACGCGACGATGCCGGGCACGTTGATAGCCACCTCCGGGCAGTTGTTCACGCGCGCGCAATGCGTGCCCTCGGGGAGGCGGGCGCGGCACTGGCCGGGGACAGCGAGGGGACCGAGTCACCGGCCTACCTGTATTGGGTGGACGCCGGGGAATTGCAAGTCATGGAATCCCGCGTATACACCGAATTGCGCCGACCGCTCCGAGCCGTTCCCCTGCTGCGTGATGTGCTTGGCCGGTATGACGCGACGCACACACGCGAATTGGCGCTCTACCTTTCTTGCCTTGCTGTGGCCTACGCCGACGCGAACGAAGCCGCGGAAGCGGCGGCAACTGCGGAACGGGGTGTCTCGCTGTCGGCGGACGTGACCAGTGAGCGAACAGCAGAACGGGTGCGGGTAGTGCTGGCCCGGCTGGCGGAGTACGCCGACGTTCCTGAGGTCCGGGCCGTTCTCGACAGCACTGCATGACGCGGCAAGCCCCCGCAGCCAGCCCCAGTGAGGGAGCGGGCACCTGAGCCGCGAACGTCAGAAGGGTGGCTACCAGCTCATTCATGGGGTGGGACATGTCGAGTTCGAGCCGCCCCCCGCCCGGCCCCTCGGCGAAGATCAGCCGCTTGCCGTGCGTGTGTCCGAACTGCCGCGCGGCGGTTGCCCTTCCGCGCCCGTTCCGCGCCTGATTGGCACCTCCTTCGCGCTCCTTTCGCGCCCCCTTCGCGTCCCTGCCGCGCTCCCTTCGCGTCCCTGCCGCGCGCCCTGCCCCGGCGTCGCGAGGAGCCTGTCCGGCATGCGGACACGACTGACCGGTTTCCGCCCTTGACGGTGAGTCAGACTCTCGCTGAACATTCAGCACGCACTGCGCACCAAAAGCTCCAGCGTCCCGGGACCCGCCATCCCAGGGCGTCTCGCACGTTCCGTCCTGTCCCCGTACGGAATTCGGAGCCCCCACATGACTCTCTCCATCCCCAGACGCACCGTCGCCGTCGCCGCGCTCGCCCTGGCCGGGCTGCTCGGCTCCGCCGCACCCGCCGCGACCGCCGGGCCCGCGGCCAGTGCCGGTCCTGCGGCCGCGCTCGCCGCGCCCGACATACCGCTCGCCAACGTCAAGGCACATCTCACCCAGCTCCAGTCGATAGCCTCCGCCAACGGCGGCAACCGGGCGCACGGGCGCGCCGGCTACAAGGCTTCCCTCGACTATGTGAAGGCCAAGCTGGACGCCGCCGGATTCACCACGTCCGTACAGCAGTTCACCTCCAGCGGCGCCACCGGCTACAACCTGATCGCCGACTGGCCGGGCGGTGACCCCAACCAGGTCCTGATGGCCGGCGCGCACCTCGACTCGGTCAGCTCGGGCGCCGGGATCAACGACAACGGCTCCGGCTCCGCGGCCGTACTGGAGACCGCGCTCGCCGTCTCCCGCGCGCAGCTCAACCCCACCAAGCATCTGCGCTTCGGCTGGTGGGGCGCGGAGGAGCTGGGTCTGGTCGGGTCGAAGTACTACGTCAACAACCTGCCCTCCGCCGAGCGTTCCAAGTTCTCCGGCTATCTGAACTTCGACATGATCGGCTCGCCCAACCCCGGCTACTTCGTCTACGACGACGACCCGGCGATCGAGAAGACCTTCAAGGACTTCTACGCAGGCCTCAACGTCCCCACCGAGATCGAGACCGAGGGCGACGGCCGCTCCGACCACGCGTCGTTCAAGAACGTCGGCATACCGGTCGGCGGGCTCTTCACCGGCGCCAGCCGGACGAAGTCCGCGGCCCAGGCGCAGAAGTGGGGCGGCACCTCCGGTCAGGCCTTCGACCGCTGCTACCACTCCTCCTGCGACAACACGTCGAACATCAACGACACCGCGCTGGACCGCAACAGCGACGCGGTCGCCCACGCGATCTGGACGCTCGGCACCGAGCCCACCGTCCCGCCCGGTGACGCCTACGAGAACACCGCCGACGTCTCCGTCCCCGACAACGGCACGGCCGTCACCTCCACCGTGACCGTCACGGGCCGCACCGGCAACGCCCCGGCCGCCCTCAAGGCCGGCGTCGACATCAAGCACACCTGGCGCGGCGACCTGGTCATCGATCTGGTGGCGCCCGACGGGAGCGCGTACCGGCTGAAGAACTCCAGCGGCAACGACTCGGCCGACAACGTCGTCGCCACCTACACGGTGGACGCGTCGAGCGAGACGGCGAACGGCGCCTGGAAGCTGCGTGTCCAGGACGTGGCCGCGCAGGACACCGGCTATATCGACAGCTGGAAACTCACCTTCTGACCGCCACCCCCCGCAGACTGCATGCGTGTGCACAGCCTGCGCACGCATGCAGTCACGGCGCTTCCTCGAGTCGGTCGCGCCGCAGGTGCCGCATACCCCGAGCACTCCGTCGGCCCGCGTCGGCCCCGAGCACTCCGTCGGCCCGCGTCGGCCCCGCGTACGCCGCCGGCCCCGCATACGCCGTCGACCAGGCCTACGCCGTCGACCGGGCATACGCCCGCCGGCCCGCTTACGCCGTGATGTCCTTCGCCGTGAAGCGCGCCCACGCCGCCGACCCGAACACCGCCGCGTACACCGCCTGCAGACCGAGGTTCTTCAGCACCTCGTCCCAGTAGACCGGCTCCCGCAGCAGATCCGCGAAGGACAGCCAGTAGTGCGGGAAGAGGTACGGCTGGATCGCGTGCAGCTGCGGAATCGTGTCCAGGATCTGCACGGTGATCAGCAGGCCGACGGTCGTCGCCATCGCCGCGACGCCGCTGCTGGTGAGGGTGGAGACGAACAGGCCGAGCGCCGCGATGCCGATCAGTGAGGTCGCGACGACCACCGCGACGAGCACGGCCCGCCCGAGTCCCTCCCCGAACGAGATCGTGGTGCCCGAGATCGTCGTGACGTCGCCGAGCGGAAAGAACAGCGCACCGACGGCGAGCGCGGACACCGCCACCACCAGGGTCGCGGCCAGGCAGAAGGCGCAGGTGGCGGCGTACTTGGCGAGCAGCAGCCGGGTGCGTCCGGCCGGGGCGACCAGCAGATAGCGCAGAGTGCCGGAGTTCGACTCGCCCGCGATCGCGTCGCCCGCGACGACACCGATCGCCATCGGGAGGAAGACCGGCAGGGTCGCGGCGAGCCCGGCGAAGACCAGGAAGAGACCGTTGTTGGTGATCTGCGTGATGAAGGCGGGTCCCCCACCGCCACCACCACCGCCGACCGACCCGCCGTCGCTCGTCTCGATCTTCACGGCGATGCCGATCAGTACGGGGACGGCGGCCAGCACACCCAGCAGGGCGAGCGTGCGCCAGCGGCGGAAGGTGATGGCCAGCTCGGAGCGGAAGAGTCCGAGCGTCCACAAGGGGCTTGGCCTGCGGGCCTCAGCGCCCACAGCATCGGCCACCCCGTCGGCCACGCTGTCGGCCACGCCGTCGGCCACGCCGTCGGCCACGTCAGCTCGCGACATCGAATCCCTCTCCCGTCAGCGCGACAAAGGCGTCCTCGAGCGAGGCGCGCTCGATCCCGAAGCCCCGTACGCGTACGCCGCCCTGAACCAGTGCGGCATTGATGTCCGCCAGCTCCATGTCCGGGGCGGGCATTTCGCCACTCACGCGGTCCTCCTCGACGCTCAGTTCGGTGATGCCGAGCTCCTTCAGCACACGGGCGGCATCCCCCGGATCGGGGGTGGTGACGGCCAGCCGGCCACGCGCGCCGGCCGCGAGATCCGCGACCGGCCCCTGGATGAGAAGCCGGCCCTGGGCCATCACCGCGGCGTGCGTGCACACCTGCTCGATCTCGTCGAGGAGATGCGAGGAGAGAAAGACCGTGGTGCCGTCCGCCGCCAGCTCTCGTACCAGCGAACGGATTTCGCGCATGCCCTGCGGATCGAGGCCGTTCGTCGGCTCGTCGAGCACCAGCAGTTTCCGCGGCTGGAGCAGCGCGGCGGCAAGCCCGAGGCGCTGCTTCATTCCCAGGGAGTACGCCTTGGCCTTCTTGCCCGCGGCCGGTGTCAGCCCGACCCGGTCCAGCGCGGCGGCGACGCGCGCCTTGCGGGTACGGGGATCGGCGCTCGGGTCGGCGGAGTCGTACCGCAGCAGATTGTCGCGGCCGCTCAGGAACCCGTACAGCGCGGGCCCTTCGATCAGCGCGCCCACCTGCGGCAGCACGGTGCGTACCGAGCGGGGCATCGGCCGGCCGAGGACCGTGGCGCTGCCCGCCGTGGGCTCGATGAGTCCCATCAGCATCCGGATGGTGGTGGTCTTGCCCGAGCCGTTGGGGCCGAGGAAGCCGAAGACGCTGCCGCCGGGCACCGTGAGGTCGAGCCGCTCCACGGCCAACTGTCCGCCCCGGTAACGCTTGGTGAGCCCGCGCGTCTCGATGACGGCTGTCATGTCAGGTTCCCCGTTCACTCGGTCGGCTCAGTCCGCTCAGTCGATCGGCCCAGCCGGTCGTCTCAGTCGATCGGCCCAGCCGGTCGTCTCAGCCGGTTGGCTCAGTCCGCTCAGCCGGCATGCCGGCCGGTTTGCTCAGCCGAGGTCAGCAGTCCGCCCCACCGTACGGAGCGTACGGCGGGGCGGACGGTACGCGCGCTGTCCGGGTGTTACTTGGACTCGTTCGCGGCCTTCACGAGCGCGTCCTCGGTCACGGCGCCGACGTAGACCGTGCCGTCATCCGTCATCAGGGCGTTGACCAGGCGCGTCTTGAAGACCGTGCCCGAGCCGAACTTCCCCTCGACCTTGTCGCCGAAGGAGTCCAGGAACTGCTTGGCCTCCGGCGGGACGTCGCCGTCCTTCGGCGGGGTGACGCTTTCGCCGCCCGGGGCCTCGATCTTGGCGATGGAGGTCCAGCCCTCACCGATGACGTTCAGACCGTGGAAGTCCTCGAGGCCCTTGAACTCCTCCTCGTGCTTCGCGCCCTTCTCCCGCTGCTCCAGCTCGTCGGCCTCGGTCACCTTCGCCCCCTTGGGCGGGGTGAAGTCGAAGGTGGAGGCAGCCGGCCTGGAGAAGTCGACCTTGGTGAAGCCCGCGTCGATCACGGCCTTGCCGCCGCTGCTCGGGGTGAGCGTGAACTTCAGCGGCACGCCGGTCTCGGAGTCCACCGCGACCTTGATCGAGCCGACCGTCGAGCCATCCTGCTTGGGCTTGATGACCAGCTGATACGCATCGCGGCCGGCCACCTGCGCCGTACCGCCGACGGTCACCGAGGTGGTGTCGCCCGCGGCCTTCAGCGCCTCTTCGGCCAGCTCCTTGGGCGTGGTCGGGATGTCCTGGGGAGCCTTGCGCTCCTGCTTCCCCGCCCCGTCCTCCTTGGCGTGATAGGCCTCGTTCGAGGCGCTGTCGTACGCCCAGACCTCGTCACCGTTGTGGATCATGCTGTACTCGGCGGCGTCCTCCAGGATGGACACCTTCTGCTTGTCGGGGCCGTCGGCCGCGACCCGCAGCGTGTGCGTGCCGGAGACCAGCCCCATCAGCTTGCCGTCGGGGGCGGCGGAAGAGCCCTCCCGGTCCCCTTCCTCGCCCTTGGGGCCGAAGGAGCCGCCTCCGCTCCCTCCGCCCAGTCCGGCCAGGCCGTCCAGGGACGGGAGGCCGAGATCCGTACTGATCTTCACCGTGCCGGAGAGCTGCTGGGTGTCCGACGCGGCCATCTTCTCGATGAGTTCCTGCGCGCTGATCTTCGGCAGATCGGGGTCACCGGAAGCAGCGAGCGCCGGGACGAGCCCGATGGTCGCCGCCGCCACGCCGGCCACCGCGAGGGGGACGACGTAGCGGGCGGCCTTACGGCGGCCCGCCGCGAGGTCCTTGGCCTCTTCGGTGGTCTGTGCGTTGTCGTTCGGTGCCATGGTGTGCCCTACCTCCGTGGTTGGTCAGGGGTGGTGTATTCATCTGACCAAATGGGGCGTACAGAAGCGTCAGACCGCGGGAGCAACTTGGCGTACTGCTATGGGATGACGGCGAGGCGCGGCACCTCCTCCAACCAGTAGGGGATGTGCCGCGCCCCGAGTCAACAACTCTCCGGTCGGTTACTTCTGGATGAAGACGTAATCCGCCCCGTACGGGACGCCGACGACCGCGCCCTGCGCGCAGCTGCCGGCCGGGGCGATGCCGCCCACGGTGTTCAGCCGGAAGATCTCCTGGGTGTGCGCGAACAGCCCCCGCTTCGCGCCGGACCGGGTGGCCTTCAGGTTCAGCTCGGGGATGTTCCCCGCCCCGTTCGGCGTCCTGCTGATCAACGAGCCGGTGACGGCGCTGCCGTCGTGGGCGATCCACTGCGGCGTACCGGAGTTGGGGGCGACGAAGGAGTGGGCGATGTTCCCCGCGAGGACGGCCCGCACATCGCGCTGCTGGAAGGAGAACTTTCCGTCGTCGCCCTTCTTGCACTCGTAGATCTGCTTGCCCTTGACCACCGAGAACTGGTGGTTGCCGAGCGCGTCGCCGAAGGCGAAGGAGCCGGTCACCTTGTGGAACTGGCCGCGGAGGGCGCCGCCCGGGAACGCGGCCGTGTGCAGATTGGCGTAGAAGCCGTTCGGATCTGTCCTGAAGGCGTCCAGTACGGCCTTGTCCTTCACCTTGACGGTCCCGGTGACCGCACCGGTCCAGCCCTTGCTCTTGCCCTTGATCTTGCCCTTGATCTTGGTCTTGCCCTTGGTCTTGCCCTTGGCGAGCAGGGCGGTGAAGTCGACCTTGATGCCGCCGTTGGCGCCCTTCGCGCCCTGGTGGATGTGGAGGGCGGTCGGCTTGTCGGTGCCGCGCCACTTCACGGCGACGGACACCTTGTCCCCCTCGACCTTCACAAACTCCAGCGCGGCGCCGTCGTGGTCACCGACGGCGGGTCCGCCCTGCACCGGCACCTCGTTCGCACCGTTCAGGCTCGCCACGAAGAGGGAGGCGCCGCGGCCGGAGCCGCCCCCGCTCTGCACGGAGATGCTCGCGCCGTTGTCCCCGTGCGGCGCCGAGTGCCCTGCGTCGGAGCCTCTGCCGTCGGCGGCGAAGGCCGGCAGGACGGTGAGGGCCAGACCCGCCGCCGTGGCGACGGCGGTCGTGCCGACAAGGATGGTCCTGGTCCGCTTCATTTCGATCTCCCCCGTACTGATGCCAACACCCGATGCGTCAGCTTCCGAGCATGAGTACGGAGTGGATCCAGGAGGGGACTCAACGTGACAATGTGACCTGCATCACACCGAAAAAGGGGGCTATTCGGGCAGGTCAGCCCGCGCGGTGGACCACCGCGTCGCAGAGCTCCTCCAGGGCGGCCTTCGCATAGCACTCGGGCAGCGGAGCGAGCATCGCCCGCGCCTCCTGCGCGTACCGCACGGTGTCCCGCCTGGCCTGCTCCAGCGCCGGATGCGTACGCAGCAGCCGCAGCGCCTCCGCGTGCCGGGCGTCGTCCGTCAGATCCCCGTCCAGCAGCTCGACGAGCGCCAGATCCTCCGGCCGGCCGTGCTCCGCCGCCTGCGCGCGCAGCCGCAGCACCGGCAGCGTCGGGATGCCCTCACGCAGATCCGTACCGGGCGTCTTGCCCGACTCGTGCGAGTCGCTGGCGATGTCGAGGACGTCGTCGGCGAGCTGGAAGGCCACGCCGAGCCGCTCCCCGTACTGGGTGAGGATGTCCACGACACCCTCCTCCGCGCCCGACATCATCGCGCCGAACCGCCCCGAGACCGCGATCAGCGAGCCCGTCTTGCCGCCGATGACATCGAGGTAGTGCTCGACCGGGTCACGGCCGTCACGCGGCCCCGCCGTCTCCAGAATCTGACCGGTGACCAGCCGCTCGAACGCCTCCGCCTGGATGCGTACGGCCTCCGGACCGAGGTCGGCCAGTATGTGCGAGGCCCGGGCGAACAGGAAGTCACCCGTCAGCACGGCGACGGAGTTGCCCCAGCGGGCGTTGGCGCTGTCCACGCCGCGCCGCACCTCGGCCTCGTCCATCACATCGTCGTGGTACAGCGTCGCGAGATGGGTGAGCTCGACAACCACGGCCGAGGGCACGACACCCGGCGCATACGGGTCACCGAACTGGGAGGCGAGCATTACCAGCAGCGGCCGGAAGCGCTTGCCCCCGGCGCGTACAAGATGCTGTGCCGCCTCCGTAATGAAGGGCACCTCGCTCTTGGTGGCATCGAGGAGTCCCGCCTCGACAGCCGCCAATCCGGTCTGGACATCGGCCTCAAGAGCCTGGTCCCGCACGCTCAGCCCGAACGGCCCGACGACGGTCACGAGGGGATCTCCTGTCTGCTGACGATCACACGGATTGTCGATGTGTCGCTGGATTCACTCAAGTCAGCGTATCCGGTCGCGTTTCGATCACCATGGGCGCCTTCCCGCCACCCCCGGTATGTTCGTGATCAGCTCATACGACCAGGATGGGAGCCTTTGCCCACAACCGTGACCGAGCCCGAAAAGACCGGCGACAGCGCCATGCACCCGGCCCGTGAGGCCACTGAGGTCCCGCCATGCGCATCCGCACCGATTTCCCGTACGAGAGTGTCCACGAGGACATCCGTATCCCTCTTCCGAACGGCACGAGGCTGTACGCGCGCATCTGGCGGCCGCTCACCGACGAGCCGGTACCGGCCCTCCTCGAATACGCGCCCGATCGGCTGAGCGACGGGACCGCGCCGCGCGACTGGCAGCGTCACCCCTGGTACGCGGGGCACGGCTATGCCTCCGTACGGGTCGATGTCCGCGGACACGGCAACAGCGAGGGCCTGCCGGGCGACGCGTACGACGCCACCGAATCGGCCGACGGGGTCGAGGTGGTCAATTGGCTGGCCCGGCAGTCCTGGTGCACCGGCCGGGTCGGCATGTTCGGGATCTCCTGGGGCGGCAGCAGCGCGCTCCGGATCGCGGCCCTCGCGCCCGAGCCGCTGAAGGCGGTCGTCACCGTCTGCTCGACCGACGACCGTTACGACAACGACGGGCACTACATGGGCGGTGCCGTGCTCGCCGCCGGCCTGCACGCACGGGCCGCCGCGCTGCTCGCCCGGACGGCGCGGCCGCCCGACCCGCTCTTCGTCGGCGAGGCATGGCGCGAGATGTGGCTGACGCGGCTGGAGGCCGTCGGCCCCTTCATCCCCACCTGGCTGGGCCACCAGCTCCGCGACGACTACTGGAAGCAGGGCAGCGTCCGCGAGGAGTACGCGGCCATCGAGGCGGCGGTGCTGGCGGTGGGCGGCTGGCACGACCCGTACCGGGACACCGTGCTGCGGCTCGTCGAGCACCTTCCGCCCGATCGGGTGCGGGGGCTGATCGGCCCCTGGTCGCACCAGTACCCGGACCGGGGGCTGTCGCCGGGCCCGACGATCGGCTTTCTGCAGGAGACCCTGCGCTGGTGGGACCACCATCTCAAGCCCGTCACCGCATCCGACAGCACATCCCACGCCACATCCGACACCGCATCCGGCAGCACATCCGACAGCACATCCGGCGCGGGCGACGTCATGGCCGAGCCCCTGCTGCGCTCCTGGATCAGCGAGTCGCATCCCCCCGCGACCTGCTACGCCGAGCTGCCGGGGCGCTGGGTCGGCGACACCGCCTGGCCCTCGCCGCACGTCACCCTCGTCCCGTACGCGCTCCTGGGCGCGCCGGTGATCGTCGACTCGCCCCAGCACGCCGGACTGGACGCCGGGAGCTGCTCCCCCGTCGGGAACGACGCGGACCTGCCGCCGGACCAGCGCGACGAGGACGCCCTCTCGGCCTGTTTCGACTTCCCGGTCGCGGTCGATCCGATCGAGATCCTGGGCCGCCCCCGGGTGACGCTGCGGCTGCGCATGGACGTGCCGTACGGGCAGGCGGTCGCCCGGGTCTGCGACGTCGCTCCGGACGGCTCCTCCACCCTGGTCACCCGCGGCGTCCTCGGCCTGTCCGCCCGCCACGGGCGCAAACGCGCCGACGCCTGGCCGCTCGGCGCGACGGAGGAGGTGACCTTCGAACTGAACGGCATCGGCCACACCTTCCCGCCGGGCCACCGCATCCGGCTCGCCGTCTCCTCCGCGTACTGGCCGTGGATCTGGCCGCAGGCCGGCTCGGCGGGCTTCACCCTGGACCCGGCGGGCTCCCGCCTCGAACTCCCCGTACGCGAACACACCGGCCGCACCGGCCGCACCGGCGAGGACGAGATCACCTTCGAGGAGCCGGAGCAGGCGGAGCCGCTCGGCGTCAGCATCCCCGTCACGCTCGACGAGCAGCGCCCGGAACGGCTGGTGATCCGGGACGTCGCGAAGGGCGAATGGCGGCTGGAGACCGCCCCCCACCGCGACGGCAAGCGTGTCCACCCGGACGGCCTCGAGTTCACCGAGGAGGCCCTGGAGACGTACACGATCCAGGAGGACGACCCGCTTTCCGCGCATACCCGGTCCGACTGGACGATCCGGCTGCACCGGCCGGAGCTGGCATGGGACGTACGGATCGAGACCCGCTCCGAAATCACCTGCGACGCGGCCGACTTCATCACCTCCGACGAGGTGGTGTGCAGGCACGGCGGCGAGGTCGTCTTCCACCGCACGTGGGAGAGGCGCATCCCGAGGATGGTGGGCTGAGGGGCCCGGGCGGGGCCGGACGGCCGGGGCCAGGTGGCCGAAGCGGCGCGGAGGCGCCCGGGCCGCGGGACCGGAGGCACCCGGACGGGAGCCGAAAGGCAGGGGTGCCGCGGCGGGGCAACGTCAACGTAACGTGTCACTCACACCCGTGGAAAGCGAGGCAAGCACCGATGCCCGAGCAGAGCCCGCTCGATCTGGCCGAGGGCGATCCCTTCGGCCCGCACAACCTCCCGTACGGCGTCTTCACCACGGCCGACGAGCCCGACCGTCGTCGGCTCGGCGTCCGCATCGGCGACCATGTGCTCGACGCGGGAGCGGCGGCGCTCGCCCTCGGCTCCCCCTACGCCGCCCTGCTGGCGCAGCCGAGTCTCAACCCGCTGCTGTCGGCGGGCCGCACCGCCTGGCGCGACGTACGCCGTGCGCTCACCGCCTGGGTCACCGTGCCCGCCCACCGGCCGGACATCGAGCCGCTCCTCCACCCGCTCGAGTCGGTCGCACTGCATCTGCCGTACGACGTCGCGGACTACGTCGACTTCTACGCGAGCGAGCACCACGCCACCAACGTCGGCAGGATGTTCCGGCCGGACGGGGACGCACTGACCCCCAACTGGAAGCACCTGCCCATCGGTTACCACGGCAGGTCGGGAACCGTCGTCGTCTCCGGCACAGACGTGGTCCGTCCCTCCGGCCAGCGCAAGGCCCCCGCCGACGCCGCGCCCGTCTTCGGCCCGTCCGTCAAGCTCGACATCGAGGCGGAGGTCGGCTTCCTCGTCGGTGCCCCCTCCGAGCAGGGCAGCCCGGTGGCCCTCGCGGACTTCCGCGAGCATGTCTTCGGGCTGTCGCTCCTCAACGACTGGTCGGCACGCGACATCCAGGCCTGGGAGTACGTCCCGCTCGGCCCGTTCCTCGGCAAGTCCTTCGCCACGTCCGTCTCGGCCTGGGTGACCCCGTTGGAGGCCCTGGACGCGGCCAGGACCACCCCGCCCGCCCGGGACTTCGACCTGCTGCCCTACCTCGACGACTCGGACGAGGAGGAGCCGGGCGGCTTCGACGTACGGATCACCGTGACGGTCAACGGCCATGTGGTCGCCGAGCCGCCGTTCGCCACGATGTACTGGACGGCCGCCCAGCAGCTGGCTCATATGACGGTCAACGGCGCCTCGCTCCGCACGGGCGACCTGTTCGGCTCGGGCACGGTCAGCGGCCCGGAGATCCACCAACGCGGCTCGCTGCTGGAGCTCACCTGGAACGGCCGGGACGCCCTCGAACTGCCGGAGGGCAAGCGGACGTTCCTCGAGGACGGCGATGTGGTGACGATGACCGCGTGGGCGCCGGGCCCGGACGGTACCCGGGTGGGCCTGGGCGACGTGACGGGCCGGATCGTACCGAGCGCCGTGTAATGACCGGACTCACCCTGCCCGAGGAACTGTTGCTGCTCGCCCTCGACCCGGTGACGGGCCGTCGGCGCTGCTCCGGGCGCCATCTCCAGTACGGGCTGGCCGGTGCCGCCCTTGCCGAGCTGGAGCTCCAGGGCAGGGTCGTCGAGGCACGCGGCCGGGTGACGGTGGTCAATCCACTGCCGCCGCAGGACCTGCTGTCGGCGCAGATCCTGGCGAGCCTCCCGGCCCCGGGCGAGAGCCGGTTCGGCGACGGTGTACGTGCCCGGCCCTGGGTCAGGCGCACCGGGCGGGAAGTCGAAGAGCTGTGCCTGCACCATCTGGTGGGGCGCGGTGCGCTGCGGGTGGAGAAACACCGCTTCCTGGGTCTCTTCCCGTACCACCGGTACCCCGCGGCGGCCGAGGACTGGTCGGCGCGGGCGCTGGGGCGTTACGCCGAGTCGGTGCAGGTCGGATTCCCCGACCGCCGCAGCCGGCTGCTGGCCGCCTTCACCTCGGCGATCAATCTCGCCGGGGTGCTGCATCCGGGATTCGGGTCCTGGCGGGAGCGGGGCGCGCTGGGCGTTCTCGTACGGGAGGAGTGGGCACCGTACGCGGTGCACCGCGCCGTACAGCAGGACAAGCAGTCGAGCACCAGCGTCAGCTTCGGGGACGGCGGAGGCGCCGACGGAGGTGGCGGAGACGGTGGCGGAGGCGGTGGCGGCGACTGACGCCCCCGGGGTGGCAGATCTTTCCACCGCTTCCACAAACGTGCAGGTCACAGCGGCGCGCGCCACGCCTTGAGTGGCGCAACACTCTGGCAACACCATCGTCGTCACCGCGTCGGTATCGTCCGTCGCATGCCAGCCGAACGTATCCGTGAGCACACCGTGCCGGTCGCCGCCGCCCGACGGCGGCGGCTGCGCGCGGACCAGGCGCGGCAGCTCGCCGACCTGCTGCGCCACCAGGTGCGTACCGGCGGCTTCCCCCGCGGCGTGCTGCCGCTGGAGGGCACGATCGGCGACGACTACCGCGTCTCCCGCAACACCGTCCGGCAGGCGCTGGATCTGCTCCGTACGGAAGGCCTCGTCGAACGGCAGCCCGGCGTCGGCACCGTCGTCGTCTGCGAGAAGTACCCACACGGCCTCGACCGGCTGCAGGGCCTCGCCGAGACCCTGCGCGAACACGGCGACGTCACCAACGAAGTCCGCACGGTCGGCCCCGTCACCGCGCCCGCACCCGTGGCCCGGCGCCTGGGCCTCGCGGAGCACACCGATGTGCTCTACATCGAGCGGCTGCGCCGGCTGAACGGCCTGCCCCTCTCCCTCGACCTCACCTACATCCCGATGGACATCGGCACCGGTCTGCTCGGCTGCGACCTGGAGCACACCGATGTGTTCCGGCTGCTCGAAACCCTCACAGGGCAGCCGCTGGGCAGGGCCGAGATCACCCTCGAGGCCGTCAATGCCGACGCGCACTCCGCCGCCGTACTCGAAGCCCCGCGCGGCGCCGCCGTGCTCATGCTCGAACGGCTCACCCATCTGTCCGACGGACGCCCCGTGGACCTGGAGTTCATCCGCTTCCGCGGCGACCGCATCTCCATGAGCGGACTGCTCCACCGCTCTCTCTGAAACTCACCCGCACCCCTTTCCTGGAGACAGCCATGCCTCTGGCCCCCCAGCGTGCCGACGTGCCCGTGACCATCGACGAGTCGAAGTGCATCGACGGCTGCACCCTGTGCGTCGACATGTGCCCGCTCGACTCCCTCGCGATCAACCCGGACAGCGGCAAGGCGTTCATGCACGTGGACGAGTGCTGGTACTGCGGCCCGTGCGCGGCTCGCTGTCCCACCGACGCGGTCACGGTCAACATGCCCTACCTGCTCCGGTGAAAGGTCCCGAACTCCCATGAAAAACAAGGCACTTGCCGCAGCCCTCGCCGCCGCGCTGACGATCCCGCTCGCGGCGGGCTGCGGCGGCGACGCGAGCGCGGGCGACTCCGGCACGGTCACGGTGACCATCGGCTACCAGTCCAAGACCATCAACACCGTCACGGCCGGCACGCTGCTGCGCTCGCTCGGCTACTTCGAGCAGGAGCTGCGCAAGCGCGGCGAACGTGACGGCGTCACCTACCGGGTGAAGTGGCAGGACTACGCCACGGGCGCGCCGATCACCGCGCAGATGACCGCCGGGAAGATCGACATCGGTTCGATGGGCGACTTCCCGCTGCTGATCAACGCGGCCCGCGGCAAGCAGCTGAACCGGCCGACCAAGCTGGTCTCGGTCACCGGCTACAACCTGCGCGGCGGCCTCAACACCATCGTCACCGCGCCGGATTCCGAGCTGGACTCGCTGGCCGGTCTGCGCGGGAAGAAGGTCTCCACCAGTGTCGGTTCCGCGGCCGACGGCACTCTCGTACGAGCCCTGCAGCAGGCGGACATCGACCCGGAGAAGGACATCCGCAAGCTCAACCAGCAGCCGGCGGTGGGTGCTTCTGCCCTCCAGGCGGGCAGTGCGGACGCGCTCTCGCAGTTCGTTGCATGGCCCGGGCTGCTCGCCTTCCAGGGCCGGGCGAAGGCGCTGTACGACGGGGCGGAACTGAACCTGCCGACCTTCCACGGAGTCACCGCCCGCGAGGACTTCGCGGACAAGCGGCCCGCGGTGCTGGAGGACTTCCTGCGGGCCCAGGGCCGCGCCACGGAGTATCTGCGGAAGAACCCGGTCGCCGCGGCGGAGTCGGTGGGGAAGGCCACCGGACTGCCGCCCGAGGTCGTCTACCTCTACAACGGCGCGCACGGGATCGCCACCTTCGACCCCACGCTCAAGCCCTCGCTGGTGGCCGCGCTGAAGAAGGACGTGCCCGTGCTGCGCTCGGCGAAGCTCGTCGGCGAGGTGGATGTGGACGCCTTCATCGACGACCGGTACGTGAAGCGTGCGTACGGTGCCCGATACGCGAAGGCGCTCACCGCGGCGCCCCCGCCCGCGGCGAGCGAGGTGTGGGTCAAGGGAAAGTCCGTCACCCGGTCCTTCGCCACTCCGACAGAGCTGCTGGCTCACCTCGCCGCGCACCGGGACGAGGCGCGTGCCGCGTACGTCCCCGACGCCACCACCGGCACCCTCTGGTTCGCCGACAGGGCGGTGTGGGTGGCGGACGGCAAGGAACTGCGGCCGTTCGTGACCGGGGCGACGGCCGCGGCGTATGTATCGGCGCATCCCGGGTCCCGTACGGTCTCGTACGCCGACGCGCTTGCCCGGGCGTCATGAGCACCGTCCTGCGGGTCCTTTCGCTGGCCGGCGCGCTGGCTGCCTGGCAGCTGCTGACCTCCCTCGACATCAACCTGTGGCTGCGTTTCGAGCAGTTCCCGACGGTGACGGACGTCGCCCGGGAGTTCGGCGAACGGGTCGGCAGCGGCCCGTACTGGCAGGACCTGACGGACAGCCTGGCCCGTATCGTCACCGGCTTCGCGCTCGCGGCGGTCCTGGGCGTCGCGGTCGGCACGGCCATCGCCCGCTCGCGCCTGGCCGCGGATCTGCTGGGCCCGGTCCTCGAAGTGCTGCGCCCCATCCCGGCGATCGCCCTGGTGCCGGTGGCGATCCTGCTCTTCCCCAGCAATGAGCAGGGCATCGTCTTCATCACCTTCACCGCCGCGTTCTTCCCGGTGATGGTCTCCACCCGCCACGCGGTGCGCGCCCTGACACCGGTCTGGGAGGAGGCCGTCCTCACGATGGGCGGCGGACGGTGGCGGATCCTGGGCTCGGTGGTCCTGCCGGGCGCGCTGCCGGGCATCCTCGGCGGTCTCTCGGTGGGCATCGGCGTGTCGTGGATCTGCGTGATCTCGGCAGAGATGATCTCGGGCGAGTACGGGGTCGGCTACCGCACCTGGCAGGACTACACGGTCGTGGACTACCCGGGCGTCTTCGTCGGAATGGCGACGATCGGCGTCCTGGGCTGGCTGACATCGACGGCGGTGGAGCTCCTGGGCCGCCGTCTGACGAGGTGGCTCCCGCGTACGGAGTCGGGTGTCCCTGCCCGTACCCGCGCGGTCCCCGCACCCCGGCTCGAACGAAAAGGAGTCACGTCATGACCACGCCACCGGACACCGCAGTCGCGCCGGCCACCGTGCAGGTGAAGGGTGTACGCCTCACCCTGCGCGACGCATCCCTGGGGCGGGCCGGGGCCGTGGTGCTCGAGGGGGTCGATCTCGATGTCGTACCCGGCGAGATCCTGAGTGTCGTCGGGCCCTCCGGCTGCGGCAAGTCGACCCTCCTGCGCACCCTCGCCGGGCTGCTGCCCGCCCTTGCGGGGGAGGTCGCTCAGGACGGGGAGGCCATCACCGCGCCCCGGGCCGAGCGGGCGCTGGTCTTCCAGGACGACGCGCTGCTGCCCTGGCGCACCGTCCGCGGCAATGTCGAACTGCCCCTTGCCATCAAGGGGGTTCCGCGCGCCGAGCGCCGCAGCCGGGCCGAGGAGTGGCTGGAGCGCGTCGGGCTCGGCGGGCACGGGGGCAAGCTTCCGCACCGGATCTCCGGCGGGCAGCGGCAGCGCGTACAGCTCGCCCGCGCGCTCGCCGCCGAGCCGCGGGCCGTGCTGATGGACGAGCCGTTCGGCGCGCTGGACGCCCAGACCCGGTCCGGGATGCAGCAGCTGCTCGTCGAGGTGCTGGCCGGCACCGGCGCCACCGTCGTCTTTGTCACCCATGACGTGGACGAGGCCCTGTTCCTCGGCGACCGGCTCGCGCTGCTGGGCACCGGGCGTGTCCTCGACGTGCCGCACCCGCGCGTGCGCGCCGCGCACAGCGACCCCGCGACCGTCGCCCTGCGCCGCACCGTTCTGACGTCCCTCGGCACCTGAGAGGCCCGCACCATGGAAATTCCCGCACTCGCGGACGCCGAACAGCTCTCCTGCGACGTCCTGGTCATCGGTGGCGGCACCGCCGGCACCATGGCCGCGCTCACCGCCGCCGAGCACGGCGCGAACGTCATCCTCCTGGAGAAGGCGCACGTACGGCACTCCGGCGCCCTCGCCATGGGCATGGACGGCGTCAACAACGCCGTGATCCCCGGCCGCGCCGAACCCGACGACTACGTCGCGGAGATCACCCGTGCCAACGACGGCATCGTCGACCAGTCCACCGTCCGCCAGACAGCCACCCGCGGCTTCGCGATGGTGCAGCGCCTCGAGTCGTACGGCGTGAAGTTCGAGAAGGACGAGCACGGCGAGTACGCGGTCCGCCAGGTCCACCGCTCCGGTTCGTACGTCCTGCCCATGCCCGAGGGCAAGGACGTCAAGAAGGTCCTCTACCGGCAGCTGCGCCGCCGCGAGATGCGCGAACGCATCCGGATCGAGAACCGGGTCATGCCGGTGCGGGTGCTCACGGCCGAAGGGCGGGACGGGGGTGCCCCGGGCCGCGCGGTGGGAGCCGCCGGCTTCAACACCCGTACCGGACAGTTCGTCTCTGTACGGGCAGGCGCCGTCATCCTCGCCACCGGCGCCTGCGGCCGTCTCGGCCTGCCCGCCTCCGGCTACCTCTACGGCACCTACGAGAACCCCACCAACGCCGGCGACGGCTACGCCATGGCCTACCACGCAGGCGCCGAGCTCACCGGTATCGAGTGCTTCCAGATCAACCCGTTGATCAAGGACTACAACGGCCCGGCCTGCGCCTACGTCGCCAACCCCTTCGGCGGCTACCAGGTCAACCGGCACGGCGAGCGCTTCGTCGACTCCGACTACTGGTCGGGCCAGATGATGGCCGAGTTCGCCGGTGAACTCGCCTCCGACCGCGGCCCGGTCTATCTGAAGCTCAGCCACCTCCCCGAGGAGTCCGTCGCCGCCCTCGAATCGATCCTGCACACCACCGAGCGCCCCACCCGCGGCACCTTCCACGCCAATCGCGGTCACGACTACCGCACCCACGACGTGGAGATGCACATCTCGGAGATCGGGCTGTGCGGCGGCCATTCGGCCTCGGGAGTACGCGTCGACGACCACGCCCGCACCACCGTCCCCGGTCTGTACGCCGCCGGCGACCTGGCCTGCGTCCCGCACAACTACATGATCGGCGCGTTCGTCTTCGGCGATCTGGCCGGCGAGGACGCGGCCCGGTACCGCGCGTACGAAGGGGAACTGCCCGCCGCCCAGCTGTCCGACGCCCACGAGCTGATCTACCGCCCGCTGCGCAACCCGGAGGGCCCGCCGCAGCCCCAGGTCGAGTACAAGCTGCGCCGATTCGTGAACGACTACGTTGCCCCGCCCAAGTCCGGCGCCCGCCTCTCCCTCGCCGTGGATCACTTCGAGCGGATGCGCGGCGAGATCGCGGAGATGGGCGCACAGACACCGCACGAGCTGATGCGCTGCGCCGAGGTGAGCTTCATCCGCGACTGCGCGGAGATGGCGGCCCGCTCCTCGCTCGCCCGTACGGAGTCCCGCTGGGGTCTCTACCACGAGCGTACGGATCATCCGCAGCGCGACGACGAGGGCTGGCTGCACCACCTGGACCTGCGTAAATCCCCCGCGGGGGCCATGGAGTTCACGGCACGTCCCGTTCAGCCGTACCTCGTCCCCGTTGAGGAGTACGCCCCGGTCGGCGGCGCCTCCCGCCACCTGGGCGAGGTCCACGCGGAGCAGGTGGCCACGGCGGGCCCGCGCGACCTGGCGCCCTCCGGCTCCGGTATCACCAGGCACGCCGGGACAGAGGCCGCCGCTGCCTCCGCACCCTCGCCCCGGATCCTCGAACTCCTTGCCCTCGCGGAGGAGGAGCCGACCCTCGCCGAGCTGCGTCCCTACCTCTGCGACGAGGATCCGGCGGTCCGGGCGGCCGCCGTCGCCACCGTGACCGAGACCGCCCCGCCCGGTGCGGGCCCGGCGCTCGCCGCCGTCCTGACGGATCCGGCCGCCGTCGTTCGGGCGGCCGCCGCCGCCTCCCTGCGGGAACTTGTCGAAGTCCTCACCGCGGAAACGGAGTTGTACGAACCCCTGGCCGCGGCGCTGTCGGTCGACGACACCCAGGTCCGCGCCGCGGCCCTGGACGTGCTGCGGGCGCTGCGCCTCGGCAGCGCCGGGCTGTTCGGCACGGCGCTCGCGGATCCGGACATCGGCGTGCGGATCGAGGCGGTACGGGCCCTGGTCTCCGTCGACGCCGTCGACGCCCTGTCCCGGGCCGCCGAGGACCCCTCGCGCGAGGTCCGGGTCGCGGTGGCGAAGGGATTCGGCGCCACGGCCGCGGCGCCGCACCACCTGACCCGGCTGCTGCACGACCCCGACCCGCTCGTGCGGGCCGCCGCCTTCGCGGCGCTGGCCACCACGGGCTGCCCGGCCCCCTCGGCGGCCCGGGCGCTGGCCGCCCTGACCGACACGGCCTGGCAGGTCCGCGCGGGCGCGGCCACGGCCCTGGGCGCGGCACCCCCCGAACTCGCTGTGCCCGCACTGGCCAAGACCCTTGGCGACGCCAACGCCGATGTCCGCAAGCAGGCCGTGCTGGCCCTGCTCCGTCACACGGACGGATCGGACGGAGCGGACGAAGCGGACGGAGCGGTTGGCGAGAACCGCGCGAGCGGCAGGGACGGCGGCGCAGGCGCGAACAGCCATGCCGCGAACAGCCATGCTGCGGACGCACGCGCCGCGCTCGCCACCGCGGTCACCGACCCTGACGCGGACGTCCGCGCCTACGCCGCCCGTGCCGCCTGACCCCCCACACCCCCAACTGCCCGCAACTGCCCGCAACTGCCCCCAACTGCCCGCCGACCACCCGTCCACCGGCCAGGACGGGTGCTAGCTTGACGTGTTCCCGTACCCCGGAGTGGATGGAGTGAGCGAAGGTGCGCACATCGGCGCGATATGCGAGCTGGACCACGGCAGCTCTGGCGGCCGTACTGCTGGCGAGCGGATGCAGCAGCGACGGTGACGGAAAGGCCGGCGACAGCAGCACGCCCGCCCCGAGCACAAGCGCCCCGGCCGACACCACTCCGCCCCCGAGCGGCGGCGGCAAGACCAAGCCCGGGAGCCTGGACGGCGGCTGGACCACCGATGCCCTCCATGCCGACCAGGGTCTGCTGATCCTGACCGTCGTCAAGCAGGACGTGGTGCTCGTGGGCAAGACCAGCTGCACGGGCAGGGCGGCGACCGACGCCGAGCCCGTCACCTTCAGCCTGAAGTGCAAGGACGGCAGCAAGGACTTCGCCACCGGGACGGTCGACTCGCTGGAGGGCAGCACCCTCAAGGTGACCTGGGCGTCCGGGAAGACGGACACCTTCACCAAGGGCCCGGACGTCGGCAAGCTGCCCATCGGCTGACGGGACGCGGACAACTGCCCGGCACTCCCCCGGATTCCGAGGGAGTGCCGGGCAGTTGGCGTACGGTGCGCGTCGCAGGACGCGGGCCACTCCCTAGCGCACAAACACCCCTGCCTGACCCGCCAGGTCCAGGAAGTACTGCGGCGCCAGACCGAGCACCAGCGTCACCGCCACACCCACCCCGATCGTCGTCATCGTCAGCGGCGACGGCACGGCGACCGTGGGTCCGTCCGCCTTCGGCTCGCTGAAGAACATCAGCACGATGACCCGGATGTAGAAGAAAGCCGCGATCGCCGACGAGATCACACCGATCACGACCAGCGTTCCCGCGCCGCTCTCCGCCGCCGCCTTGAACACCGCGAACTTCCCGGTGAAGCCGGAGGTCAGCGGAATGCCGGCGAAGGCCAGCAGGAACACCGCGAACACGGCGGCCACCAACGGTGAACGCCGCCCGAGCCCCGCCCACTTGGACAGGTGCGTCGCCTCGCCGCCCGCGTCCCGCACCAGTGTGACCACCGCGAACGCGCCGATCGTCACGAAGGAGTACGCCCCCAGGTAGAAGAGGACGGACGAGATGCCGTCGGGCGTCGTCGCGATGACACCGGCGAGGATGAAACCGGCGTGCGCGATCGAGGAGTACGCGAGGAGCCGCTTGATGTCGGTCTGGGTGATCGCGACGATCGCACCGCCCAGCATGGTGACGATGGCGATGCCCCACAGGACGGGCCGCCAGTCCCAGGTCAGCCCCGGCAGTACGACGTACAGCAGCCGCAGCAGCGCGCCGAAGGCGGCGACCTTGGTGGCCGCGGCCATGAAGCCGGTGACCGGAGTCGGCGCGCCCTGGTAGACGTCCGGCGTCCACATGTGGAACGGCACGGCGCCGACCTTGAAGAGCAGGCCGGTCAGGATCATCGCGCCGCCGATCAGCAGCAGCGCGTCGTTCCCCATGGTGTCGGCGAGTGCCGGGTCGATCGTGCGGACGCTGCCGTCGACGACGTCGGCGATCCTCGCGTACGACATGGAGCCCGCGTACCCGTACAGCAGGGCAATCCCGAACAGCAGGAACGCCGAGGAGAAGGCGCCGAGCAGGAAGTACTTCACCGCGGCCTCCTGCGACATCAGCCGCTTGCGGCGGGCGACGGCGCACAGGAGGTAGAGCGGGAGGGAGAAGACTTCCAGCGCCACGAAGAGCGTCAGCAGATCGTTGGCCGCCGGGAAGACCAGCATGCCGGTGATCGCGAAGAGCACCAGCGGGAAGACCTCGGTAGTGGTGAACCCGGCCTTGACCGCGGCCTTTTCGCTGTCACTGCCGGGCACGGACGCGGCCTGCGCGGCGAAGGAGTCGATGTGGTTGCCGTGCGCCACCGGGTCGAGCCGGCGCTCGGCGAAGGTGAAGACGGCCACCAGCGAGGCCAGCAGAATGGTGCCCTGCAGGAACAGCGCGGGACCGTCGACCGCGACCGCTCCCATCGCCGCGATATGCGCCTTGGTGGTGCCGTATCCGCCGGCCGCGAGCGCGACGACCGCCGCGAAGGCAGCGACGAGGGCGACAACGGTCAGGAACACCTGTACGTGGTAGCGGGCCTTGCGCGGGACGAAGGCCTCCACCAGGACACCCACGATGGCGGCGCCCACGACGATCAGCGCGGGTGCCAGCTGGGCGTACTCGATCTGGGGGGCGGGGATCTTGTTGACCGGGTCGGCCGATGCCGCCGTGGCCGCGGTTGTCCACAGGCTGTGGACAGCTGTAGCGCTCACTTGGCCGCCTCCACCTCTGGCTTGGGGTCCTTCTTCTGTACGTCGGACATCGTGTGCTCCACGGCCGGGTTGACGATCTCCGTCAGCGGCTTGGGGTAGACGCCGAGGAAGAGCAGCAGTGCGATCAGCGGGGTGATGACCACCAGCTCACGGAGCTTGAGGTCCGGCATCCCCCGCACCTCGGTCTTCACCGGCCCGGTCATCGTCCGCTGATAGAGGACGAGGGTGTAGAGCGCGGCGAGCACAATGCCGAAGGTCGCGATGATCCCGACCACCGGGTAGCGCGCGAACGTGCCGACCAGGACCAGGAATTCGCTGACAAAGGGCGCGAGACCCGGCAGTGAGAGCGTGGCCAGGCCGCCGATCAGGAAGGTTCCGGCGAGCACCGGGGCGACCTTCTGCACCCCGCCGTAGTCCGCGATGAGCCGCGAGCCGCGCCGCGAGATCAGGAACCCGGCCACCAGCATCAGCGCGGCCGTCGAGATCCCGTGGTTGATCATGTAGAGCGTCGCGCCCGACTGGCCCTGGCTGGTCATCGCGAAGATGCCCATGATGATGAAGCCGAAGTGCGAGATCGAGGCGTACGCGATCAGCCGCTTGATGTCGCGCTGGCCGACCGCGAGCAGCGCTCCGTACACAATGCTGATCAGCGCAAGCCCCAGGATCACGGGTGTCGCCCACTTGCTCGCCTCCGGGAAGAGCTGGAGGCAGAAGCGCAGCATCGCGAACGTGCCGACCTTGTCGACGACCGCGGTGATCAGCACGGCGACCGGGGCGGTCGCCTCGCCCATGGCGTTGGGCAGCCAGGTGTGCAGCGGCCACAGCGGCGCCTTCACCGCGAAGGCGAAGAAGAACCCGAGGAAGAGCAGCCGCTCGGTGTTGGTCGCCATGTCCAGCCGGCCGCTCGCCCGGGCCTCGGCGATCTCGGAGAGCGAGAAGCTCCCCGCGACGACATAGAGCCCGATGACGGCGGCCAGCATGATCAGTCCGCCGACCAGGTTGTAGAGCAGGAACTTCACGGCCGCGTACGACCGCTGGGTCGCCGCCGCCTCGTCGCCGCCGCCCGCCGCGGTAGCGGCGAACTGGGAGGGGGCCGCCCGGTCCCCGAAGCCGCCGATGAGGAAGTACATCGGGATGAGCATGGCTTCGAACAGGATGTAGAAGAGGAAGACGTCGGTGGCCTCGAAGGAGAGGATCACCATCGCCTCGACCATCAGGATCAGGGCGAAGAAGCCCTGGGTCGGCCGCCAGCGGGAACTCTTCGTCTCCAGGGGGTCGGCGTCGTGCCAGCCCGCGAGGATCACAAAGGGGATCAGCAGGGCGGTCAGCGCCATCAGCGCCACCCCGATGCCGTCCACACCCAGTTCGTACCGGACGCCGAAGTCCGCGATCCAGGCGTGGGACTCGGTGAGCTGGTAGCGGTCGCCGCCGGGCTCGAAGCGGACCAGCACGACCGCGGCCAGCACGAGCGTGGCGAGCGAGAAGAGCAGCGCCAGCCACTTGGCGGCGGTGCGCCTCGCGGCAGGTACGGCGGCGGTGACGATCGCACCGACCGCCGGAAGGGCCGCAGTCGCCGTAAGGAGCGGGAAGGACATGACAGTTACACCGCCCTCATCAGCAGGGTCGCGGCGATCAGCACCGCCGTACCTCCGAACATCGAGACCGCGTACGAGCGGGCGTAGCCGTTCTGCAGCTTGCGCAGCCGGCTGGAGAGTCCGCCGACCGAGGCGGCCGTGCCATTGACCACGCCGTCGACCAGGGTGTGGTCGACGTACACCAGGGAGCGGGTGAGGTGCTCGCCGCCGCGGACCAGGACCACATGGTTGAAGTCGTCCTGGAGGAGATCGCGGCGGGCGGCCCGGGTGAGCACACTCCCTCGCGGGGCGACCGTGGGAACGGGACGCCGCCCGTACTGGGCGTAGGCCAGGCCCACGCCGATGACCATCACCGCGACCGTGGCGGTCGTGATGGCGGCCGCGCCGATCGGCGGGTGGCCGTGCTCGAACTCCGTGACGGGCTTGAGCCAGTTCACGAACGCGTCGTTGAGGCTGAACAGGCCACCGGCGAAGACGGATCCGAAGGCGAGCAGCACCATCGGAATGGTCATCGACTTCGGCGACTCGTGCGGGTGCGGCATCTCGCCGGGGTGGACCTCGATGCCGGGTTCCACACTCGGTGCCGTGCCCGGGTCGGGGGCCGGCTGCCAGCGCTTCTCGCCGAAGAACGTCAGGATCATCACGCGCGTCATGTAGTACGCGGTGATGGCCGCGCCCAGCAGCGTGACGGCGCCGAGAATCCAGCCCTCCGTGCCGCCCTTGGCGAACGCGGCCTCGATGATCTTGTCCTTGGAGAAGAAGCCGGACAGACCCGGGAAGCCGATGATGGCGAGATAGCCGAGCCCGAAGGTCACGAACGTCACCGGCATGTACTTCCGCAGACCGCCGTACTTGCGCATGTCGACCTCGTCGTTCATGCCGTGCATCACGGAGCCCGCGCCGAGGAAGAGCCCGGCCTTGAAGAAGCCGTGCGTCACCAGGTGCATGATCGCGAAGACGTAGCCGATCGGACCGAGGCCGGCCGCCAGGATCATGTAGCCGATCTGCGACATCGTCGAACCGGCCAGCGCCTTCTTGATGTCGTCCTTCGCGCAACCGACGATCGCACCGAAGAGGAGCGTCACCGCGCCGACCACCACGACCGCCAACTGCGCGTCGGGCGCGCCGTTGAAGATCGCTCCGGACCGGGTGATGAGGTAGACGCCGGCGGTCACCATGGTCGCCGCGTGGATCAGGGCCGAGACCGGGGTCGGGCCCTCCATCGCGTCACCGAGCCAGGACTGCAGCGGCACCTGTGCGGACTTGCCGCAGGCGGCGAGCAGCAGCAGCAGGCCGATGGCCGTCAGCATGCCCTCGCTCGTCTCGTCCGTGGAGCCCAGCACAGAACCGAAGGTGAAGGTCCCGAAGGTGGTGAACATCAGCATGATCGCGATCGAGAGACCCATGTCGCCGACGCGGTTGACCAGGAAGGCCTTCTTCGCCGCCGTCGCCGCGCTGGGCTTGTGCTGCCAGAATCCGATGAGCAGGTACGAGGCGAGACCGACGCCCTCCCAGCCGACGTACAGCAGGAGGTAGTTGTCGGCGAGGACCAGCAGCAGCATCGCCGCGAGGAAGAGGTTCAGGTAGCCGAAGAAGCGGCGGCGCCGCTCGTCGTGCTCCATGTACCCGATGGAGTAGATGTGGATCAGGGTGCCCACACCGGTGATCAGCAGGACGAACGTCATCGACAGCTGGTCGAGCTGGAAGGCGACATCCGCCTGGAAGCCCTCGACGGGGATCCAGCTGAACAGATACTGGTGCATGGACCGCGCGTCGGTGTCGTAGCCCAGCATGGCGCTGAAGAGCACCGCGCCGATCACGAACGAGGCGGCGGCGAAGAGCGTGCCGAGCCAGTGGCCGATGCGGTCGAGGCGTCGGCCGCCGCACAGCAGGACCGCCGCTCCGAGCAGAGGCGCCGCGATGAGCAGCGCAATCAGGTTCTCCACGATTCAGCGACCCCTTACAGCTTCATCAGGCTGGCGTCGTCGACCGAGGCCGAGTGGCGGGAACGGAACAGCGACACGATGATCGCGAGCCCGACCACGACCTCCGCGGCGGCGACGACCATCGTGAAGAACGCGATGACCTGTCCGTCGAGGTTGCCGTGCATCCGGGAGAAGGCGACGAACGCGAGGTTGCAGGCGTTGAGCATCAGCTCCACGCACATGAAGACGACGATCGCGTTCCGCCGGATGAGCACCCCGGCCGCGCCGATGGTGAACAACAGCGCTGCCAGGTAGAGATAGTTGACCGGGTTCACTTGGCGACCTCCTCTTCGTGCGACTCGTGGTCACGGCCGAGCCGCTCCTCGGAGCTCTGCTCGAGCGCCTTGAGGTCGGCCATCGCCTCGTCCGACACATCGCGGATCTGGCCGCGCTCCCGCAGCGTGTGCATGACGGTGAGCTCGGACGGTGTGCCGTCCGGCAGCAGTCCGGCGATGTCCACTGCGTTGTGCCGGGCGTAGACACCGGGTGCGGGCAGCGGCGGCAGGTGCTTCCCGCGTACGCGCTCCTCGGACATCTCCCGCTGGGTCTTGGCGCGCTCGGTGCGCTCCCGGTGGGTGAGCACCATCGCGCCGACCGCCGCCGTGATCAGCAGCGCGCCGGTGATCTCGAAGGCGAAGACGTACTTGGTGAAGATGAGTTGGGCGAGGCCCTCGACGTTGCCGCCCTGCGCGGAGTTGGCCCGGCCGAGGCCGTTGAAGGTGGTGAGCGACGCATGGCCGATTCCGGCGACGAGCAGCACCCCGAAGCCGAGCCCGCAGGCCGCGGCCCACCAGCGCTGCCCCTTCAGCGTCTCCTTGAGGGAGTCCGCGGCCGTCACGCCGACCAGCATGACGACGAAGAGGAACAGCATCATGATCGCGCCGGTGTAGACGACGATCTGGACGACGCCCAGGAAGTACGCCCCGTTGGCGAGGTAGAAGACCGCCAGGATGATCATGGTCGCGGCGAGGCAGAGCGCGCTGTGCACGGCCCGCCTCATCAGAATCGTGCAGAGCGCCCCGACGACCGCGATCGTGCCGAGCACCCAGAACTGGACTGCCTCACCCATGGACGTGGTGGAGGCGGCGAGGGTGTTCATACGTCCACCTCCTCGCCCTTCTCCCCCTTGGAGACGGCGACCTGCTGGACCGTGCCCGGGGCCGCCTCGGTGACCAGCCCCCGGTAGTAGTCCTGCTCGTCCGTGCCGGGGAAGATCGAGTGCGGGGACTCGACCATGCCCTCCTCCAGACCGGCGAGCAGCTGCTCCTTGGTGTAGATGAGGTTCTCCCGGCTGCTGTCGGCCAGTTCGAACTCGTTCGTCATCGTCAGCGCCCGTGTCGGGCAGGCCTCGATGCACAGTCCGCACAGAATGCAGCGGGCGTAGTTGATCTGGTAGACGCGGCCGTACCGCTCACCCGGGGAGTAGCGCTCCTCCTCGGTGTTCTCCGCGCCCTCCACATAGATCGCGTCCGCCGGACAGGCCCAGGCGCACAGCTCGCACCCGATGCACTTCTCGAGCCCGTCGGGATGACGGTTGAGCTGGTGCCGGCCGTGGAAGCGCGGCGCCGTGACCTTCTGCTGCTCCGGGTACTGCTCGGTCAGCCGCTTCTTGAACATGGCCTTGAAGGTCACGCCGAAGCCGGCGACAGGGTTCTGGAACGTGCTCTCGGATTCCTCAGACACCGTCAGCCTCCTTTCCGTCACTTGGAGTATCCGCGCCGCCACTGACAATCAACTCGCGCTCGCGGCGCGGCCGTCGGCGGGGCACGGGTGGCAGGGTCTGTCCCGGCAGCGGCGGGACGGGGAAGCCGCCCGCCATCGGGTCGAAGGCCGGGGGCGCGCCCTTGGCGGCCTCCGCCTCCTTCTCCTTCTTGCCGCGGAAGATGTCGGCGACGAAGGAGAGCAGCAGCACCGCGATGATCGCGCCTCCGACGTACAGCACGATCTGCTGGAAGTCGTAGTTCTCGTTCCGCAGCGCCCGTACGGTCGCCACCAGCATCAGCCAGACCACCGATACCGGGATCAGAACCTTCCAGCCGAGCTTCATCAGCTGGTCGTAGCGCACGCGGGGCAGCGTGCCGCGCAGCCAGATGAAGAAGAACAGCAGCAGCTGGACCTTGATGACGAACCAGAGCATCGGCCACCAGCCGTGGTTCGCGCCCTCCCAGAGCGTGGAGATCGGGTACGGGGCCCGCCAGCCGCCCAGGAACAGAGTGACCGAGACGGCGGAGACGGTGACCATGTTGACGTACTCGGCCAGCATGAACATCGCGAACTTGATCGAGCTGTACTCGGTGTTGAAGCCGCCGACCAGGTCGCCCTCGGACTCGGGCATGTCGAAGGGGGCGCGGTTGGTCTCGCCCACCATCGTGATGATGTAGATGATGAACGAGACCGGCAGCAGGATGATGAACCAGCGGTCCGCCTGCGCCTCCACGATCGCCGAGGTCGACATCGACCCGGAGTAGAGGAAGACCGAGGCGAAGGCCGCGCCCATCGCGATCTCGTAGGAGATCATCTGCGCGCAGGAGCGGAGTCCGCCGAGCAGCGGATACGTCGATCCCGACGACCAGCCCGCGAGCACGATGCCGTAGATGCCGACCGAGGCGATCGCGAGGACGTACAGCATCGCGATCGGCAGGTCGGTGAGCTGCATCGTGGTGCGCTGACCGAAGATCGAGACCTCGTTGCCGGGCGGTCCGAAGGGGATCACGGCGATCGCCATGAAGGCCGGGACCGCGGCGATGATCGGCGCGAGGACATAGACGACCTTGTCCGCGCGCTTGACGATCACGTCTTCCTTCAGCATCAGCTTGATGCCGTCGGCGAGCGACTGGAGCATGCCCCAGGGGCCGTGCCGGTTGGGGCCGATGCGCAGCTGCATCCAGGCGACGACCTTGCGCTCCCACACGATGGAGAAGAGCACGGTGATCATCAGGAAGGCGAAGCAGAAGACGGCCTTGATGCCGACGAGCCACCAGGGGTCGCGTCCGAACATCGAGAGATCCTCGAGCGCGAGGACGCTCCCCTGGGCCTCGGCGACATGAGCCAGCTCGATCATGCGCACACCTCCGATGCGGGGGCGACGATTCCGGCCGCGGCCGGAACAACGACAGGGGCGGCAGCGGCCGGAGCTTCGCCCGGCCGGGCGGCATGGGCCCGGGGCACGCGCAGGTGCACGCGCGACGCGGCTGCGGCGGAACGCGGCCCGCGGCCTGTGCCCGCCAGGTCGCGTGCACCCGCCGCGGAGCGGACGGAGACGGCGGTCATGACCGCACCTCCGGTGCGTCCGTCGCGGCCGCTGCCGGGCCGATGCGGACGAGCTGTCCGGGGTGCGCCCCGGTGTCCGCGGTGACGCCGCCGCCGACGGAGTTCAGCGGCAGCCACACCACCCGGTCGGGCATCTCGCTCACCTGGAGCGGGAGTTCGACCGAGCCGGCCGGTCCGGTGACCGCCAGGACGTCGCCGTCCTTGACTCCCGTCTCGGTCGCCGTCGCCGCGGAGAGCCGGGCCACCGCCGCGTGCCGGGTGCCCGCCAGCGCCTCGTCGCCCTGCTGGAGCAGGCCCTGGTCGAGCAGCAGCCGGTGGCCGGCGAGGACCGCCTCGCCCTCGCCCGGGCGGGGCAGAGGCTGTGCGGACTCGAGCGGCTCGGTGGCCCGTGGGCCTTCCCAGCCGCCGAGCCGGTCCAGCTCCTTGCGTACGGACTTGAGGTCCGGCAGCCCGAAGCTGACGTCCATCGCGTCCGCGAGCATGTGCAGCACGCGCGCGTCGGCCGGTGCCAGGCGGCGTGTCATCTGCTCGGGCTTGAGCGCGGCCTCGAACAGCCTCGCCCTGCCCTCCCAGTTGAGGAACGTGCCCGGCTTCTCCGCGACGGCCGCGACCGGGAAGACCACGTCCGCCCGCTCGGTGACCGCGCTCGGCCGCAGCTCCAGGCTGACCAGGAACCCGACCGCGTCCAGTGCTTCACGCGCGCGTGCCGGGTCGGGCAGGTCCGCGATCTCGACGCCCGCCACCAGCAGCGCGCCCAGTTCGCCGGTGGCCGCGGCCTCGACGATCTGGCCGGTGTCGCGGCCGTAGCGGTGCGGGAGTTCGCGTACGCGCCAGGCCGCCGCGGTCTCCTCACGGGCCCGCGGGTCGGTGGCCGGACGGCCGCCGGGCAGCAGCGAGGGGATCGCGCCCGCCTCGACGGCGCCGCGCTCACCGGCCCTGCGCGGGATCCACACCAGCTGGGCGCCGGTCGCGGTGGCGGCGCGTACGGCGGCGGTGAGTCCGCCGGGTACGGCCGCGAGCCGCTCGCCGACCACGATCACCGCGCCTTCGCCGCGCAGCGCCTCGGACGCCTCGGCGCCGTCCCCTTCCAGTCCGACGCCGGCCGCGAGAGCGTCCAGCCATTCGGTCTCGGTGCCGGGGGCGGCGGGGAGCAGCGTGCCGCCCGCCTTCTCCAGACCGCGGGTGGCGTGCGTGGCCAGCCCGAAGGTGCGCTGACCGTGCTTGCGGTGGGCCTTGCGCAGCCGCAGGAAGACGCCGGGGGCCTCCTCCTCGGACTCGAATCCGGCCAGCAGAACCGCCGGTGCCTTCTCCAGTGAGGTGTACGTGACCCCGCTGCCGTCCAGGTCCCGGCCCCGCCCGGCGACGCGGGCGGCCAGGAAGTCGGCCTCCTCGCTGCTGTGCACGCGTGCGCGGAAGTCGACGTCGTTGGTGTCGAGGGCGATCCGGGCGAACTTGGAGTACGCATAGGCGTCCTCGACGGTGAGCCGGCCGCCCACCAGGACACCGGCCCGTCCGCGGGCGGCGCTCAGACCGCGGGCGGCCGCCTCCAGCGCCTCGGGCCAGCTCGCCGGTTCGAGGTCGCCGCTCTCATTGCGTACGAGAGGAGTCGTGAGCCGGTCCGGCTTCTGCGCGTAACGGAAGCCGAAGCGCCCCTTGTCGCACATCCACTCCTCGTTGACCTCGGGGTCGTCGGCCGCGAGCCGCCGCATGACCTTGCCGCGCCGATGATCCGTACGCGTCGCGCAGCCGCCCGCGCAGTGCTCGCACACGCTCGGCGAGGAGACCAGGTCGAAGGGGCGGGAGCGGAAGCGGTACGCCGCCGAGGTCAGCGCGCCCACCGGGCAGATCTGGATGGTGTTCCCGGAGAAGTACGACTCGAAGGGGTCGCCCTCTCCGGTGCCGACCTGCTGGAGTGCGCCCCGCTCGATCAGCTCGATCATCGGGTCGCCCGCGACCTGGTTGGAGAAGCGGGTGCAGCGGGCGCAGAGCACGCACCGCTCACGGTCGAGGAGCACCTGGGTGGAGATCGGCACGGGCTTCTCGTACGTGCGCTTCCTGCCCTCGAAGCGGGTGTCCGGGTCGCCGACCTGCATGGCCTGGTTCTGCAGCGGGCACTCGCCGCCCTTGTCGCAGACCGGGCAGTCCAGCGGGTGGTTGATCAGCAGCAGCTCCATCACACCGCGCTGGGCCTTCTCGGCGACCGGCGAGGTGAGCTGCGACTTGACGACCATGCCGTCGGTGCAGGTGATCGTGCAGGAGGCCATCGGCTTGCGCTGGCCCTCGACCTCGACGATGCACTGGCGGCAGGCGCCGGCCGGGTCGAGGAGGGGGTGGTCGCAGAAGCGCGGGATCTCGATCCCGAGCAGCTCGGCGGCCCGGATGACCAGCGTCCCCTTGGGGACGGAGATCTCGATGCCGTCGATCGTCAGCGACACGAGGTCTTCCGGTGGTACGGCCGCCGCGCCGCCCCCGGAGGGAGCATTAGTGGTCACCGTCATGCGTTCACCTCCGTGGTGGCGGGCCGGTCGGGCCGGTCGGCCCAGACGGTCGACTTGGCGGGGTCGAAGGGGCAGCCCTTGCCGGTGATGTGCTGCTCGTACTCCTCGCGGAAGTACTTGAGCGAGGAGAAGATCGGCGAGGCGGCACCGTCGCCGAGGGCGCAGAACGACTTGCCGTTGATGTTGTCGGCGATGTCGCCCAGCTTGTCGAGGTCGGACATGACGCCCTTGCCGTCCTCGATGTCGCGCAGCAACTGCACCAGCCAGTACGTGCCTTCGCGGCAGGGTGTGCACTTGCCGCAGGACTCATGGGCGTAGAACTCGGTCCACCGCGTCACCGCCCGTACGACACACGTGGTCTCGTCGAAGCACTGCAGCGCCTTGGTGCCGAGCATCGAACCGGCCGCGCCCACACCCTCGTAGTCCAGCGGGACATCGAGGTGCTCGTCGGTGAACATCGGGGTCGAGGAGCCGCCCGGCGTCCAGAACTTGAGGCGGTGTCCGGCCCGGATTCCGCCGCTCATGTCGAGCAGCTGGCGGAGCGTAATGCCGAGCGGGGCCTCGTACTGGCCGGGGCTGGTGACATGGCCGCTGAGCGAGTAGAGCGTGAAGCCCGGGGACTTCTCGCTGCCCATCGACCTGAACCAGTCCTTGCCCTTGTTGAGGATCGCGGGAACGGACGCGATGGACTCGACGTTGTTCACCACAGTGGGGCACGCGTACAGACCGGCGACCGCGGGGAAGGGGGGACGCAGCCGGGGCTGACCGCGACGGCCCTCCAGGGAGTCCAGCAGCGCGGTCTCCTCACCACAGATGTACGCGCCGGCGCCCGCGTGCACGGTGAGTTCGAGGTCGAGTCCGATGCCGAGAATGTTCTGTCCGAGGAAGCCCGCCGCGTACGCCTCGCGTACGGCTTCGTGCAGCCGTCGCAGTACGGGGACGACTTCACCGCGCAGATAGATGAAGGCGTGGTTCGAGCGGATCGCGTAACAGGCGATCACGATCCCCTCGATGAGGGAGTGCGGATTGGCGAAGAGGAGCGGGATGTCCTTGCAGGTCCCGGGCTCCGACTCGTCGGCGTTGACCACGAGATAGTGCGGCTTGCCGTCGCCCTGCGGAATGAACTGCCACTTCATTCCGGTGGGGAAGCCGGCGCCTCCGCGGCCGCGCAGTCCGGAGTCCTTGACGTACGCGATGAGGTCGTCCGGCGACATGGCCAGCGCCTTGCGCAGTCCCTCGTACCCCTCGTGCTGCCGGTAGGTCTCCAGCGTCCAGGACTCGGACTCGTCCCAGAAGGCGGACAGGACCGGCGAGAGCAGTTTCTCCGGGCTCATCTCTCCCCCGGCCTCCGGCCGGGAGGGGCCCCCATATTCGGTGGACACGGTCATCACTCCCCCTCCTCGGCTGCGGGTCCGGCCGGGTGGGCAGGGTCGGAGGCCGATGTCTGCTGCGTGGTATTCGGCGTCCCGGAGGGACTCGTTGAGGGGTGGTGGTCGGGCGACGGGTGGGAATGCGAGCTGACGTGCTCGGAACCGGGCTGGGGCGGTGCGTCGTGCGGGGCCTCGCCGCGCGGGGAGACCACCCGGGCGGCCGACAACTCGCCCTTGGCGAGCAGCAGGCCCACCAGCGAGGCGGGACCCGCGCCGCCGGTCGCCTCGACCGCGCCGGGGCGCTCGTCGGGGAAGCCGGCCAGGATGCGGGCGGACTCCTTGTAGGTGCACAGGGGCGCCCCGCGGGTGGGCGAGACTTCCCGGCCCGCCCGCAGGTCGTTCACCAGCTGCTTGGCGGTCTCGGGCGTCTGGTTGTCGAAGAACTCCCAGTTGACCATCACCACCGGCGCGAAGTCGCAGGCCGCGTTGCACTCGATGTGCTCGAGGGTGACCTTGCCGTCCTCGGTCGTCTCGTTGTTGCCGACGCCGAGGTGCTCCTTGAGCTCCTCGAAGATGGCGTCGCCGCCCATCACCGCGCACAGCGTGTTGGTGCACACGCCGACCTGGTAGTCGCCCGACGGCTTGCGCCGGTACATCGAGTAGAAGGTGGACACCGCGGTGACCTCGGCGGTCGTCAGGCCCAGCACCTCGGCACAGAAGCGGATGCCGGTACGGGTGACGTGCCCCTCCTCGGACTGCACCAGGTGCAGCAGAGGCAGTAGCGCGGACCGCGAGTCCGGGTAGCGGGCGATCACTTCCCTCGCGTCCGCTTCGAGCCGGGCGCGTACGTCCGCCGGATAGTCGGGGGCGGGGAGCTGCGGCATCCCCAAGCTGACGTCTGTCACCGGTCGACGCCTCCCATCACGGGGTCGATGGACGCGACGGCAACGATGACGTCGGCGACCTGGCCGCCCTCGCACATCGCCGCCATGGCCTGCAGATTGGTGAAGGACGGGTCGCGGAAGTGGACCCGGTAGGGACGGGTGCCCCCGTCCGAGACGACGTGCACGCCGAGCTCGCCCTTGGGCGACTCGACTGCGGCGTACGCCTGTCCGGGCGGAACCCGGAAGCCCTCGGTCACCAGCTTGAAGTGGTGGATCAGGGCCTCCATGGAGGTGCCCATGATCTTCTTGATGTGGTCGAGGGAGTTGCCGAGACCGTCGGGACCCAGCGCGAGCTGCGCGGGCCAGGCGATCTTCTTGTCCGCGACCATCACCGGACCCGGCTCAAGGCGGTCCAGGCACTGCTCGACGATGCGCAGCGACTGCCGCATCTCCTCCAGGCGGATCAGGAAGCGGCCGTACGCGTCGCAGCTGTCGGCGGTCGGTACGTCGAACTCGTAGTTCTCGTATCCGCAGTACGGGTCGGTCTTGCGCAGATCGTGGGCGAGGCCCGCGGCGCGCAGGATCGGCCCCGTCGCGCCCAGCGCCATGCAGCCGGTCAGATCGAGATAGCCGACGTCCTGCATACGGGCCTTGAAGATGGGATTGCCGGTGGCGAGCTTGTCGTACTCCGGCAGGTTCTTGCTCATCTTCTTGACGAACTCGCGCATCGCGTCGACCGCGCCGGGCGGCAGGTCCTGGGCGAGTCCCCCGGGCCGGATGAACGCGTGGTTCATCCGCAGGCCGGTGATCAGCTCGTACAGATCCAGGATCATTTCGCGGTCCCGGAACCCGTAGATCATGATCGTGGTGGCGCCGAGCTCCATACCGCCGGTGGCAATGCACACCAGATGGGAGGAGAGCCGGTTGAGCTCCATCAGCAGCACGCGGATGATCGACGCCCGGTCCGGGACCTGGTCGGTGATACCGAGCAGTTTCTCCACGCCCAGGCAGTACGCCGTCTCGTTGTAGAACGAGGTGAGGTAATCCATGCGCGTGACGAAGGTGGTGCCCTGCGTCCAGGTCCGGTACTCGAGGTTCTTCTCGATGCCGGTGTGCAGATAGCCGATGCCGCAGCGGGCCTCGGTGACCGTCTCGCCGTCGATCTCCAGGATCAGCCGGAGCACGCCGTGCGTGGACGGGTGCTGCGGGCCCATGTTGACGACGATCCGCTCGTCGTCGGCCTTGGCCGCGGACTGGACGACCTCGTCCCAGTCGCCGCCGGTGACTGTATATACAGTCCCCTCGGTGGTCTCGCGTGCGTCGGCCGGTGTCCCGAAGGGACTCGTCGAGGGGTGGTGGCCGGGAGACGGGCGGGAGTGTGAAGTGCTCACGAGTACGACCTCCGCTGGTCCGGAGCCGGGATCTGGGCGCCCTTGTACTCGACGGCGATTCCGCCGAGGGGATAGTCCTTGCGCTGCGGGAAGCCCTGCCAGTCGTCCGGCATCATGATCCGGGTCAGGGCGGGGTGGCCGTCGAAGACGAGCCCGAAGAAGTCGTACGTCTCGCGCTCGTGCCAGTCGTTGGTCGGGTAGACCGCGACCAGGGACGGGACGTGCGGGTCACTGTCCGGGGCGGAGACCTCGAGGCGGAGCAGCCGGCCGTGGGTGAGCGAGCGCAGGTGGTAGACGGCGTGCAGCTCGCGGCCCTTGTCCTCGAGGAAGTGGACGCCGCTGACGCCCGTACAGAGCTCGAAGCGCAGGGCGGGGTCGTCCCGCAGGGTCTGCGCCACGGTCAGCAGGTGCTCGCGCGCGATGTGGAAGGTGAGTTCGCCGCGGTCGACGACCGTCTTCTCGATGGCGTTCTCGGGGACGAGTCCCTGTTCCTCCAGCGCGCCTTCGAGCTCGTCGGCGATCTCGTCGAAGTAGCCGCCGTAGGGGCGGGTGGCCGGGCCCGGGAGACGTACGGAGCGGACGAGGCCGCCGTACCCCGAGGTGTCGCCGCCGTTGCTGGCGCCGAACATGCCGAGCTGGACGCGGACCTCCTCGCCGTGCTCGCCGCGCTGCCCCGGCAGGTTCTGCGCGCCCACTTCCCTGTCGGGGTTCGGCTCATTGGTCTCGTTCACCGGAGCAGCCCCTTCATCTCGATGGTGGGGAGCGCCTTGAGGGCCGCCTCCTCCGCCTCGCGGGCCGCTTCCTCCGCATTGACCCCGAGCTTGGAGGTCTGGATCTTCTGGTGGAGCTTGAGAATCGCGTCCATCAGCATCTCGGGACGCGGCGGGCAGCCTGGCAAATAGATGTCAACAGGAACAATGTGGTCAACGCCCTGCACAATCGCATAATTGTTGAACATTCCACCCGATGACGCACAAACACCCATGGAAATTACCCACTTGGGGTTGGGCATCTGGTCATAGACCTGCCGCAGGACCGGCGCCATCTTCTGGCTGACCCGCCCGGCGACGATCATCAGGTCGGCCTGGCGCGGCGAGCCGCGGAAGACCTCCATGCCGAAGCGCGCCAGGTCGTAACGGCCGGCGCCGGTCGTCATCATCTCGATGGCGCAGCAGGCCAGACCGAACGTGGCCGGGAAGACGGATGACTTGCGCACCCAGCCCGAGGCCTGTTCGACGGTGGTCAGCAGAAAACCGCTCGGCAGCTTCTCTTCGATTCCCATTGGTGTGCTCCTCAGCCCTCAGTCCCATTCCAGGCCGCCGCGCCGCCACACATACGCGTAGGCGACGAAGACGGTGAGCACGAAGAGCAGCATCTCCACGAGCCCGAAAAGCCCCAGGGCGTCGAAGGTGACCGCCCAGGGGTAGAGGAAGACGATCTCGATGTCGAAGACGATGAAGAGCATCGCCGTCAGGTAGTACTTGATGGGAAAGCGGCCGCCTCCGGCCGGCGTGGGAGTGGGTTCGATCCCGCACTCGTATGCCTCTAGTTTTGCCCGGTTGTACCGCTTGGGGCCGATAAGCGTGGCCATGACCACGGAGAAGATCGCAAACCCTGCCCCGAGGGCGCCGAGCACAAGGATGGGCGCGTAAGCATTCACCCTCCTCGCTCCTTCCAGTCGTCCTTGACCGTTGGACCGCACCGGGCATGCGCCTCGCCGCCTCGCGAAGATCATGCATATGTGAGGCAGTTCACAAGCCCGACTGCTCCGCATCCTATGCCTGCCGGTCTGTGATCTGCGACACGGGGTACGACAACGGCTTTGTGATCTCCACCACCAGGCGAACGATCATGAAGTCGGATGAGCAGTGATCTTTGTACGCGAAGCGCACGAGCGATCACCAGACGTGACATCTGGAGGTGTTACCGCTGGTCGGGGGCGTGATGCCCTACCAAGTAGTGGCACGCAGGGGCAAATTGGCGATGGACCGCAACGGGTGATAGTGGACCGCTCGTCACCCGGCCGGGGGGACGGCGCGGATGCGCGTGGACGCGTGCATGGATTCACGAGCCGCCGAGCCGCCGAACGTTGATCACTCTGTGACCTGCATCACGCTCTCACGGTGTCGGCGAAAGCGGGCTTGGCCATCGGTGTGAAGGGGTGGTAAGCGCCAGGCAATTCGGACCTTTTACGGAAAGTCCGTGACCACAGCCGTGATCAAGGCTGCCCGTTTTGCCCGTTACGGCGTCAATAAGGGCGCAGAGAAGGCGGATTCAAAGCTTCCGCACACAACTGTGGCGCAAGCCACGTTTCTTGAAGGGAACCGTGAGGCCCTGATAGCGGTTGTCCTCATGTCCCACACCGCTCACATACCCAGCCACCGGAAGCCCCGCCGCAGCGCTTCGAAGCTCGCGCTGCGGGCCGGAGTTGCCGGTGGCGTCCTCAGCACCATCGCGGTGGCCGGAGCCGCCGGGCCGGCGATAGCCGATCCGGTGACCGAGACCATTGAGATGCCCACCCTGACGTCCGGTCTCTCCACCACCGTCGCCCAGTCCGCCGAGGCCACCCAGCAGGTCGCGC